>NZ_JBIASM010000003.1:369395-749404 GCF_042890765.1 Streptomyces sp. NPDC002032
CCCGCGCCCCCCCCCCCCCCCCCCGCGGGGCGGCCCCCCCCCCCCCCCGCCGCCCCCCCCCCGCGCCCCCCCCCCCGCGCCCGCCCCCCCCGCCCCGGGGGGGGCGGGCCGGGCGCGGGCGGCTCAGGCCCCCTGGATGTGGAAGTTGAAGTCCGTGCGCCCGAGGGAGCCCATCAGGCGCAGCCAGATCGGCAGCAGCATCTCGGTGCCGCGCGCCGTCTCGATGCCGCCGAGGTCGAGGATGGCCTGGTCCGGCCAGCCGAAGGAGACGAGAAGGCCGTGCACGGCCTTCTTCGCGTCGGCGTCCTCGCCGGAGAGGAAGACGTGGTGCTCCCCGGGCACCAGGGCCGGATCGACCATGATCGAGCAGTGCATGGTGTTCAGCGTCTTGACCACCCTCAGCTGCGGGAACGTCCGCTGGATCAGCTCGCCCAGGCTGTCGGTGTCCACGGGGTCCAGGCTCGGCGGGAAGCCCCGGGAGAAGTCCAGTGGGTTCGCGATGTCGATCAGGATCTTGCCGTCCAGGTGCGCGGCGTCGGCCTCGGTGAGCGCGGCGATGCTGACGCGTCCTCCGGTGGCGTTGACGAGGACCTCGCCCTCCCGGGCCGCTTCGGCGAAGGTGGCGAGGCCGACGGCCGGGTGGGCGGTCCGCCAGGCGGCGTAGTCCTCGCGGGCGAGGGTGGCGACGGGGTCGCGGGTGCCGATGACCACCTCGTGGCCCAGGGAGTCGAGACGGGCGGCGACGGTGCGGCCGACGACGCCGGTGCCGAGGATTGCGTAACGCATGCGATGTCCGATCAGACGATGGGTTCAGCACGTGCGGAAACGGGCCCCCGCCCCAACCCGCCCGGGGCGCCGGGTATTCCACGGTGCCGCGCCGGGCGCCGAGCCCGGGGATCCCTGACGCCCCGCCGACGGCCGCCCCGTCAGTCGCCCCGTCAGTCGCCCCGCCGCTTGCGCCGGCCGCGGCGGACGGCCGTGCCGCGGCCGCCGCCCCGGGCCCGGTCGTCGAGGGCGATCCACACCCGGACCTCGGTGCCGCCGAGTACGGACCGTCCCAGCCGGACGTCGCCGCCGGTGGATTCCGCGACCCGGCGGACGATGTCGAGGCCGAGGCCCGTCGAGCCGTCCCGGCCGCCGTCGTTGCCGCGCCGCAGGGCGGCGTCCGGGTCGGTGATGCCGGGGCCCGCGTCGGAGACGAGGACGATGACGGCGTCGCCCGCGTCGTGCACGTCCACCGCGAAGGGGGTGGCCTCGGGGGTGTGCCGGAAGACGTTGCCGAGCATGGCGTCGAGGGCGGCCGCGAGCTCGGGGCGCGGTACGGGGACCCGTACGGGGCGGGCCACTCCCGCGAGCCGGACCTCACGGCCCTCGTCCTCGGCGAGCGCCGACCAGAAGGCCATCCGGTCGCGGATCACCTCGGAGGCGTCGCACCCGGCGCCCGCGGACCCCTGGGTCGCGGGGCGCTGTTCGCGGGCGGTACGGATGATCGTGTCGACCTCCCGTTCCAGCTGCTCCACCGCGGTCCGGGTGTGTTCGGCGGCCGGGCCGTCGCCGAGCGAGGCGGCGTTGAGCCGTAGCACCGTCAGCGGGGTGCGCAGCCGGTGCGAGAGGTCGGCGGCGAGCTCGCGTTCGTTGGCGAGGAGTTCCACGACCTGGTCGGCCATGGCGTTGAACGCGGATGCCGCCGAGCGGAGTTCCTTCGGGCCGTCCTCGGGGACGCGGGCCCCGAGGCGGCCCTCCCCGAGCTGGTGGGCGGCGTCCGCGAGCCGTTCGGCGGGCCGTACCAGGCGGGCGCCGAGCCGGTCGGCGACCGCGACGGAGCCGATGACGAGGGCGAGGCCGACGCCGGCGAGGACCAGCCACGCGGTGGTGACGCCGTTGCTGACCTCGCTCTCCGGGACGAGGATCTCGATGACGGCGATGTCCCCGGAGCCCAGGGCGGTCGGCTGGAGCAGCGCCGAGCCCCCGTCGGCCACCCGGGCGGTCGTGGCCCGGCCGAGCCTGCGGGTCTCGGCGACGGCGCGGGCGCCCGCCCAGCCGTCGCCGATGTCCACGGGGGCGGCGCCGCCGACGGCGGGGACGTGGACGGCCATCCGGCGGGCGGCGCCCATCTGCGTGGACTCGACGGCCTTGCGCAGCTGGACGGGGTCGGTGGTGATGGAGAGGGTCGGCCCCATGGTGGCGGCCTGCCGCTCGGCGTTGGAGAAGGCCCGGTCGCTGGCCATCTCCCGCACCACCAGCCCCAGGGGCACGGCGAAGGCCAGGACGACCATGCTGGTGACGGCGAGGCACACCTTGACCAGGGCCCACCTCACAGCGGCGGCTCCAGCTTGACCCCGACCCCCCGCAGCGTGTGCAGGTAGCGGGGGCTGGCGGCGGTCTCGCCGAGTTTGCGGCGCAGCCAGGACAGGTGGACGTCGATGGTCTGGTCGTCCCCGTAGGACTGCTGCCAGACCTCGGCGAGCAGTTCGCGCCGGGCCACGACCACCCCGGGGCGGCCGGCGAGGAAGGCGAGCAGGTCGAACTCGCGGCGGGTGAGGTCGAGCACGCGGCCGTCCAGCTCGGCCTGGCGGCGCAGCGGGTCGATGGCGAGTCCGCCGACGCGCAGGACGCGGGAGGGCGGTTCGACGGCGACGGCCTGGGAGCGGCGCAGGACGGCGGCCATGCGGGCGGAGAGGTGTTCGACGGAGAACGGTTTCGTCAGGTAGTCGTCGGCGCCGTCGTTGAGGAGCCGGACGATCTCGGCCTCGTCGTCGCGGGCGGTGGCGATGATGACGGGGACGTCGGTGATGCCGCGCAGCATCTTCAGCGCCTCGGAGCCGTCGAGGTCGGGCAGGCCGAGGTCGAGGATGACCACGTCGAAGCGGTGGTGGGCGACTTCGCGGAGGGCCTCCAGGGCGGTGCCGACGCTCCGCACGGTGTGGGAGGCCTCGGTCAGGTGCCGGATCAGGGCGGAACGTACGAACTGGTCGTCCTCGACCACGAGCACACTTGCCATGGCGGCACCGTAGTCCATTCGGGGGACCCCGGGAGGCGCTGGGACACCTCTGTGACGGGTGGTGCAGTATGTCCCCTGATGCGACGAGGACTTGTACATGCCATGGCCTGGCTGCTGGCGACCGCCGCCGCCGTGGCCCTGTCGTGGTGGGGCGTGCACACGGTCATGTCCGGTACGGCCTACGATCCGCCGCTCGCGGTACCGCTGACGATGCGCCCCGTGACGGCGCAGCCGCTTACCTCCTCCACGCAGGGGTCCGGCTCCCCCTCGCCGTCGCCGTCCCCGTCGCCCTCCGCGACGGACCCGGCGTCCGCGCCCGCCTCCCCGTCCCCCTCCGCGCCCGCGAAGCCGAAGCCGGCGCCTCCGGCGGGCCGGAGCCCGTACGGCGGGGGGACGGACGGCGGTTCCGACGGGGGACCGGGCACCGTGAAGGGGTACTCGGTCTCGGGCGGCCGGGTCGTCTTCGACCTCGGGCCCACCTCGGCCGGGCTGGTCTCGGCGACCCCGGACGCGGGCTGGCGGATGCAGGTGTGGAAGCAGGACTTCTGGATCCGGGTCACCTTCACCCGGGACGGCCGCGAGGTGTCGGTGTTCTGCACCTGGCACGACCACCCGCCGGTGGTGGAGATCGTCGACCCCTGACGTCCACCCGACGGGACACCCCTGGCGGGGCGCTGCTACGCGGAGCACCCCCTGGCAGAACACCCCCTGGCAGCAAAGTCCCTAGCGGAACACCGACGGCGGCGGCTCCGGCGAGGCCACCGCCGAGGCGTCCGCGACGGGGGCCGCCCCGCCGGTGAAGTCCGCCAGGGCGCGGCCGTGTTCGACCCGCCCGGGGTGCGGGTCGCTCGCCACCCTGCGGGTGAACTCCGCGACGGGCAGCTCCCGGTCGGCGGCGACGAGCACCGCGTTGCCGAAGCGTTTCCCCCGCCACACCACCGGGTCCGCCGCGAGGGCCAGCTCCGGGAACCGGGAGGCGGCGGTGGCGATCTGGCCGCGCAGGTGGGCGAGCGGCGGACCGTCCGCGAGGTTGGCCACGTACCACCCGCCGGGCTTCAGGGCCCGGCGTACGTCGTCCAGGAACTCCGCGCTGGTCAGGTGGGCCGGGGTGCGCGCCCCGCCGAACACGTCCGCGACGACCAGGTCCGCCCAGCCGTCCGGCACCTTCGCCAGCCCGGCCCGCGCGTCCACCGCCCGGACCCGGACCCGCGCCTGCGGGTCCAGCGGCAGGTGTTCCCGTACGAAGGCCACCAGAGCGGCGTCGATCTCCACGATCTGCTGGGTGGAGCGGGGGCGGGAGGCGGCGGTGTAGCGGGCCAGGGTGAAGGCGCCGCCGCCCAGGTGGACCACGTTCAGGGGCTGCCGGGCGGGCGCGATCAGGTCGATGAGGTGGCCGATCCGCCGCTGGTAGGAGAAGTCCAGGTGCCCGGGGTCGTCGAGGTCGACATGGGACTGCGGGGCGCCGTCGATCAGCAGGGTCCAGGCGCGGGCCCGCTCCCGGTCGGGGGCCAGCTCGGCCAGGCCGCCGTCCACCTGCCCGGCGACCGGCCCGGCGGCGCGTCCACCGCCCTGGCCACCGCCCTTGCCAGTACCTTGGCCACCGCCCCGGACGTCGTCCTGACCGCCGGTGTCCTTGTTCCTGCCCTTGCTCTTGCCCTTGCCCTTGCCTGCCACGCCCCCATTATGGCTGGTCAGCGCCTCATCGGCAGTTGTCGGCCGCCTCGATCAGCCGGGCGGCCTCGCCGAGCGCCGCGCGCAGCACCTCCGGATCGGTGACCGGCCCCACGGCCTCGGGGGGCAGCAGCCAGCCGGTGCCGCCGGCGGTCGGGGAGGTGGCGTCGCCGAACCGGACGCCGCGCCCGTTGGTCTGCGTACAGGCACTGCCGGGCAGGTCCCAGGCGTCGGCGGTGCCGGGCGGGACGAGGAAGCCGAGGGTGCCGCCGGACCCGTCGTGGAGCACCGGGCCGACACCGGGGGCGGCGAGGCCGGCGCCGCGCCGGATGATGTCCACGGCCTCCAGGCCCTGCCGGGCGGGAACGGTCACCAGGTCCGGAGCCGGCGTCGGCGTCGGAGCCGGCGCGGTGGACGCGCCGGCTCCGGGCGCGGTGTTCGTACCAGTGCTGTCCATGCCGGTCTCCACCAAGGGGAACCCCTCCTCGATCCGTATCCGCATGGGTTCAACGCACGGGAGCGTCAACGGGTGCGGCGGCAAGACGCCGCAAAGGATGGCAGTTCATGGCGGATCGCGGGTGAGATATCCGTTTTGTAGCCAAACAGCGCGTGAACCGGCCTTCGTCGGCGGTACGTTCGTGCGCGCCGGAGCCGCGCTCCGGGGCGAGATCGACAGGGGTCAACCGGGATCACCTGAGATTGTCCAGAGAGGCCACGTCCATGGCGGCGTCCCCCCACTCACCCAACTCCTCCTTCCGGCGGCTGCGCGCGCAGCACTCCCCCGCCGAGTTCGCGGCCCTAGTGCGCCGGGCCGCACGGGAAATCGGAGAAACGGTTTCCTGCGACGCCCGTTACATCGGCCGGGTCGAGTCCGGGGAGATCCGCTGCCCCAACTACGCGTACGAGCGGGTCTTCCTCCACATGTTCCCCGGCCGCACCCTGGCCGATCTGGGCTTCTCCCCGCGCGAGACGGTCCGTGGGCGCTCCGCCCAACGCGCCCTGTCCGCGGCGTCCGCATCCCGCCCGTCTCCCCACCCCCACCCCCACCCCATCCACCGTTACAAGGAGAGCGACGTGCTGCGTCGCGCGTTCATGGCGGGCGGCTCCGCGACCGTGGCGGCCGCGACGCTCAGCCTCACCCTGCTCGGCGACACCCGCCGGCTCCCCTCCCGCGCCGGTGAGGCCGAGGCCGCCGCCGTCGAGGACGCGGTGCGCCAGATCCGGCTGCTCGACGACCGGCACGGGGCCGACGCCCTCTACCGGCGGGCGGCCCAGCCGCTGCGCACCGCCTACGCCCTGCTCGACGCGGGGGCCACCCGCCAGTCCACCGAGGACCGGCTGCACGCGGGGGCCGGGGAACTGGCCGTCTCGGTGGGCTGGCTGGCGCACGACTCGGGCCGCTTCGAGGACGCCCGCTCGCACTACGCGGAGGCGCTGGCCACGGCCCGGGTGTCGGGGGACGCCGCCCTGGAGGCGCACGCGTTCAGCAACATGGCCTTCCTGGCGCGGGACTGCGGGCGCCCGCGCGAGTCGGTACGGGCCGCCCAGGCGGGCCGGCTCGCGGCCCGCCCGCTCGGCTCCCCCCGGCTGCTGTCGCTGCTGGCGCTGCGGGAGGCGGGCGGCTGGTCGGGGCTGGGCGACCGCAGGGCCTGCGAGGACGCCCTGGCGCGGGCGCACACGGAGTTCGCGCGGGGCCCGTCGCCGGCCGACCCCGAGTGGATGTCGTTCTTCGGCGAGGCCGAGCTGGAGTCGCTGGAGTCCCGCTGCTGGGCGGCGCTCGGGGAGCACGCCCGCGCGGCGCGGCACGCCCGGCGCGCGGCGGACCTCCAGGACCCGCACTTCGCGCGCAACGTGGCCCTCTACACGGCCGAACTGGCGCAGGACCTGGCCCGCGCGGGCGCCCCCGACGAGGCCTCGTGGGCGGGGGGCCGGGTGCTGGACCTGCTCACCGAGGTGCGCTCGACCCGGATCCGGTCGATGCTCGCGGGCACGGCCCGCACCCTGGTCCCGCATCAGCGCTCCCCGCGCGTGGGCGCCTTCCTGGCCCGCCACGCCGAGGCCTGAGGGCCCGCCGGGCCCGCCCCCCGCCGGGCCCGCCCCCGCCCGGCCGCCTCCCGCCAGGCCGCCCCCCGCCCGGCCGGCCCTTCCCCCGCGAACCGCCGGGCGGGAGCGGTCGGCCGCCGGCGGTCAGGCGTCGAGGTGGCCCGTGTCGTTCCAGCGCTCCAGGGCCGGGGCCCCGTACGCCCAGCCCAGGACGGACAGCGAGGTCGGGTCCAGCCGGATGCGGGCGCCGAAGGAGGCCTCGAAGCCGAGCCAGCGGGCGGCGAGGGTGCGCAGGATGTGGCCGTGGGCGAAGACCAGGACGTCGCGGTCCGCCGCACGGGCCCAGCCGACGACCTCGTCCGCGCGCGCCGCGACGTCCGCGACGGACTCGCCGCCGGGGACCCCGTCGCGCCAGATCAGCCAGCCCGGCCGGACGGCCTGGATCTCGGCCGGGGTCATGCCCTCGTAGTCGCCGTAGTCCCACTCCATGAGGGTGTCCCAGGGCTCCGCCCGGAGTCCGAAGCCCGCCAGGTCGCAGCTCTCGCTGGCCCGGACCAGCGGGCTGGTGCGCACCTCCAGGCCGCGCAGACCCGCCCAGGGTTCGCGGGCGAGGCGCTCGCCCAGCAGCTTCGCGCCCTGCCGGCCCTCCTCCAGCAGGGGCACGTCGGTGCGCCCGGTGTGCTTGCCGAGCCGGGACCATGCCGTCTGTCCGTGGCGGGCGAGCAGGATGCGGGGGGCCATATCTTCTTCTCCCGGTACGTGGGGTTTCGTCCGCGATGCGGCGGTTCCGTCGTCCGTCCATCATCCACGACGTGAACACGGGGCAACTCGGCCCGTCCGCCGAGCGTCATACCCCGCATGACCAAACGGCCTGGGCCCACGCGCTGGTGGGCGGAACTGCTGCTCCTGGGACTGCTCTACGGCGCCTACTCGGGCGGCAGGCTCCTCGCCCGGGGGGACGCGGCCCTCGCCGTGGACCACGGACTGGCGGTGCTGCGCGCCGAGGAATTACTGGGCATCGACTTCGAGAGACCCCTCAACCGGCTGTTCTCCGGGACCGGCGCGCTCGGCATACCCGCCGACTTCGCCTACGCCTCCCTGCACTACCTGATCACCCCGGCCGTGCTGGTGTGGCTCTACCTCCGGCGCCCCGCGCAGTACCGCACCGCCCGCACCTGGCTGGTGGCCGCCACCCTGCTCGCCCTGGCCGGCTTCGCGCTGCTGCCCACCTGCCCGCCGCGGCTGCTGGACGCCGGGTACGGGTTCACGGACACGATGGCGCGGTACAGCGCCTACGGCTGGTGGGGCGGCGAGGCGAGCGCCCCGCGCGGGCTCGGCGCGCTGACCAACCAGTACGCGGCCATGCCGAGCCTGCACGTCGGCTGGGCCCTGTGGTGCGGGCTGCTGGTGTGGCGCCACGCGCGGCGGCCGCTGGTGCGGGCGCTGGGGCCGGCCTACACCGCACTCACCGTGGTCGTGGTCATGGGCACGGCGAACCACTACTTCCTCGACGCGGTCGCCGGGGCCGCCGTGATGGGCGCCGGGCTGCTGATCGCCCTCGGCCTCGCGGCCCGGCGGGCCGGCCACGGGCCCGCGCGGGAACCTTTCTCCCCGGCGGGGGCGGAGCCGGCCGGTCCGCCCGGAGCACGACCGGCCCGTTTTCGCGGTACGTCCCCGATTGTCAGTGGCGGATGGGACACTTCCGCCCGTGAGCTCCTACCCGCCCGCCGCTCCCCCGCGGAAGACGACCCTGCGGCAGCGCCTCGCTGACCTGCGCGGCCCCGCCGTGCCGCCCCGGCCGCTCGACGCCCGGTCCCTGGCCGCCCTCGCGGCCAACCCCGGCTGCGGCAGACGGGCCCTGCTCGACGGCGCCGGCGTGGACAAGGGCGCGCTCGCGACGGCTCTCGGTTCCCCTGCCGCCTTCGGGCAGTCGCAGTTCGCCATCGTCCGCGGCAACTCCTTCGAGGCCAAGGTCAAGGGCGACGGCGGGGCCGAGCTGCTGCGGCTCGCGCACGCCCGCCTGGGCGGTGCGGCCGAGCCGCCCGGGCCGGACGCCCGGGTCCCCGACCTGACCGCCGCCGGACCCGAGGGCCGTGCCGCCCGGACCGCGCTGGCCCTGCGGGAGGCGACCGCCGCGGGGGCGTGGACGCTGCTGGACCATCCGATGCTGGCCCTGGAGGTGGCGGGCTCCCCCGCCTACCTGGAGCCCGACGCGGTCGTGGTGGACCCCGACGGCCGGTGGACTGTGGTGGAGATCAAGTCGTTCCCGATGATCGACGGGGCCGCCGACTCCGCGAAGGTGGGCGCCGCCGCGCGGCAGGCCGCCGTGTACGTGCTGGCCCTGGAGGGGACCGCGCGGAAGGTGGCGGGGGCCGAGGTGGGCCACCGGGTGGTGCTCGTCTGCCCGAAGGACTTCTCCAACCTGCCCACCGCCGCGCTGGTCGACGTACGCCGGGAGCGGTCGGTGACCCGGCGCCAGCTGGACCGGCTGACCCGGGTCGAGGAGCTGGCCGCGGGGCTGCCCGAGGGGATGGACTTCGACCCCGCCCGGACCGCCGGGGAGCTGGCCGAGGCCGTCGCCGCCGTCGGCGCGGCCTACGCCCCCGAGTGCCTGGCCGCCTGCGAGCTGGCCTTCCACTGCCGGGAGCGGGCCCGGGAGGCCGGCGAGGTGAGCGCGCTGGGCCGTTCCGTACGGGGCGAACTGGGCGGGCTGACCACCGTGGAGGCGGCCCTCGCGGCGGCGGCCGGCGCGGGCCCCGCCGACGATCCCACGGCGGCCGCGCTGCGCCAGGCGGCCCGGCTGCGCGCCGAGGCCCTGGAGCGGGCCCCGGGCCCGGGCCCCCTCGGGGAGGACGCGTGTCCCTGCTGAACACCGTGGCCCGGCTGCAGGCCGTCCGCGCGGGCCGGGCCCAGCCGCTGGCGACCGTACGCCACCGGCACCTGAGCGACGCGCCGCTGGTCTTCGTACCCCTGACCACGGCGGGCGAGGCCGGGGCCCCGCTCGGCGCGATGGTCGGGACGGACCGCGGGGATCCGCGGATCCTCGTCATACCGCAGCCCCGCGACCGGGACCTGCGCTGGGAGTTCCTGGCGGAGCTGGCCCGGCAGGTCATGCCGTACCTCGACGGATACGCGGACGCCGTCGAGCCCGCGCAGCGGACCGAGACCGATCCGGAGTCCGGCAAGCGGGTCACCGTGGAGACCGAGCTGTGCGTGGACGCGCCGCAGCTGATCGTGCCGAGCCGGGCGGGCATCGAGTACGTCCGGCTGCTCGGGCGGTCGATGCGGTTTCGGCGGACCGCCGAGGAGGACCCGGAGAACCCGCACCCGGTGCCCACCCAGGTGCCGCTGCTGGGCCGCTGGTTCACCCACCTCGGCGAACGCGCGCGGGTGCCCGGCTCCGCCATGCTGCTGTCGGCAACGGACCTGCTGTCGCGGCACTGGGCGACCGGCCAGAGCAACCTGGAGGACCAGCACCTGGGCGCGCTGCTGGCCTGGATCGACCCCGGTGAGGGGATGAGCGGCGCCGAGCGGGCGCTGCGCGCCGAGCTCGGACGGGACGGGCGGGGGCAGTTGCTGGTCCCGCCGGCCGGTCCGGCCACCGATCCGGCCTTCGACAACAAGCTGCTGGCCCCGGCCATCGCGAAGTTCGACGCGGCCCGGGCGGCGCCCGGCCCCCGGGACGGCGAGGCGGCCCGGGCGGCCGGAGCGGCCGTCCGGCGGCTGGTGACGGACCAGATGCGGGGCACCTGGGACGCGGTGTGGCAGGCCCTCGACCTGCTGCGCGCCCTGCCGGCCGGGGCGCACGCCGAGGAGCGCTGGACCCGCGACCGCTGGTCGTACACCGCCCACCGGGACCGGGTGCGGGCGGGCGAGCCCCCGCAGCCGCGCCGCGACGACGCGGTGACGGCGGCGCAGAAGCTGGCCACGCGCGAGACCGAGCAGGTGCGGCTCGACGCGCAGGAGGCGCTGGACGACCCGCTCGTGATGGCGGGCCGGCGCATGACGGGCGAGGCCTTCGTGGGCGAGGTCACCGAGGTGGTCATGGAGTGGACGCAGACCAAGCGGCCCGCCCCCCGCCCGCTGCTGCGGCTGACGACCGAGGACCGCCCGCAACTGGCGCAGGAGGGCGGCGGGAAGGTGTTCCGCTCGCTGGACGGGCGCCCGCAGGCCGCCGAGTTCGTCCGCGTGGAGGAGGACGGGCAGCTGGTGCTGCGGCTGCTCGACAAGATGGGCCGCGGCCGGGAGCCGGAGCCGGGCTCGGTGCCGGAGAAGGGCGACCGGCTGTGCTGGACGCTGTTCGAGCACGACGCGCGGGGCGGCCCGAAGCTGCCCGACCCCGAGAACACGCCCTGGACGCACGGCGGCCCGCCGGGCGCCGCGACCGCGACCGCCCCCGCTCCCGCCGACGCCGTGACCGACGAGGACCTGCTGTGACGACCTTCGACCCGGGCGCGGCCGCCGCCCAGGCGACCGCCGCCATCCTGCACGACACCCTGCACGGCACCGAGCGGGGCGTGGTGGTGGACTCCCCGCCGGGCGCCGGCAAGTCGACGCTGGTGGTGCGCGCGGCCCGGGAGCTGGCCGCGGCCGGACGCCGGCTGATGGTGGTGGCGCAGACCAACGCGCAGGTCGACGACCTGGTGCTGAGGCTCGCGGAGAAGGATCCGGAGCTGAAGGTGGGCCGGCTGCACAGCAGCGACGGCGACGCCTACGACCCGGCGCTGCGGGAGCTGCCGTCGGTGACCCTGTCGGCGAAGCCGGCGGACCTCGCGGAGCTGCCGGTGACCATCTCCACGGCCGCGAAGTGGGCGTACGTGAAGGACGCGGAGCCGTGGGAGCACGCGATCGTCGACGAGGCGTACCAGATGCGCTCCGACGCGCTGCTGGCCGTGGCGGGGCTGTTCGACCGGGCGCTGTTCGTGGGCGATCCGGGGCAGCTGGACCCCTTCAGCGTGGTGGGCGCCGAGCAGTGGGCGGGCCTGTCCTACGACCCGTCGGCCTCGGCGGTGTCGACCCTGCTGGCGCACAACCCGCAGCTGCCGCAGCACCGGCTGCCGGTGTCGTGGCGGCTCCAGGCGACGGCCGCGCCGCTGGTCTCGCGCGCCTTCTACCCGTACGCGCGCTTCCGCAGCGGTACGGGGCCGGGCGAGCGGCGGCTGACGTACGGGGTCGCGGGCGACGGTTCGGGCCCGGACCGGGTGCTGGACGAGGCCGCCGAGTCGGGCTGGGGCCTGCTGGAGCTGCCCGCCCGGCACACCCCGCGCACGGACCCGGAGGCGGTGCGGGCGGTGGCGCTGGTGGTGCGGCGGGCGCTGGACCGGGGCGCCGTGACCACCGACGAGCAGTCCCCGCGCCCGGCGCCGCTGACGGCCGCCCGGATCGCCGTGGGCACCGCCCACCGCGACCAGGCCGCCGCCGTCCGCACGGCGCTGGCCGCGCTGGGCGTCACCGGGGTGACGGTGGACACCGCGAACCGGCTCCAGGGCCGCGAGTACGACCTCACGGTGGTCCTGCACCCGCTGTCGGGCCGCCCCGACGCGACGGCGTTCCACCTGGAGACGGGCCGGCTGTGCGTCCTGGCCTCCCGGCACCGGCACGCCTGCGTGGTGGTGGCCCGGGCGGGCATAGCGGAACTCCTGGACGCCCACCCGTCGACGGAGCCGGTCCAGCTCGGCGTCACCGTGAAGTTCCCCGACGGCTGGGAGGCGAACCACTCGGTCCTGGCCCACCTCGCCGAACACCGGGTGGCGTGGCGGCCCTAGGGGGCGTCGCCGCCGAGGCGGTGGCGCAGGGTTTCGCCGACCTCCGCGAGGGTGGCCAGCTGCGCCGGGGTGAGGGCGTCGATGAGGTGCCGTCGTACGGATCGCACGTGCAGCGGCGCCGCCGTCGTGATGGCCCGCACCCCGGAGGGGGTCAGCACCACCTCGGCCCCGCGTCCGTCACCGGCGACCTCCTCGCGGCGGACCAGCCCGCGCCCCTCCATCCGGGTGAGCTGATGGGAGAGCCGGCTGCGCGACCACCGCATCCGTTCCGCGAGCGCGCTGATCCGGGTCCGGTGGCCTTCGGTGGAGCCGAGGACCGACAGGACGTCGTAGTCGGCTTCGGAGAGGGCGCTGTCCTGGCTGAGGTCGCGCGCGATCTCGGCGTTGACCAGCGGGAACATCCGCCGCCACGCGTACCAGGCCTGCTGCTCGGACTCGGTGAGCCAGCGGGGCGCGGGCTCGGGCGCGTCGGTCATGCGCCCACCCTAGCGAGGTCGGTGACACGTCACCTATGCAGTTGACACATCATCCACCCACGGCTTTGCTGGGTGACACGTCAACCATCAGACTCTGACCGCACACCGCGCCCCCACTCCACGGGAGTTCACGCATGACCCGCCTGCACGTCATCTCCGCCGCCACCCGTCCCACCTCCTCCGGCCGCCCCCTGGCGGGCTGGGTCACCGACCGGGCCCGCGCCCACGGCGGCTTCGAGGTCACCCCCGTGGACCTGGCCGAGATCGCGCTCCCCTTCCTGGACGAGCCCGAGTACGCCTCCACCGGGAACTACGCCCACGCGCACACCCGGGAGTGGAGCGCGCTCGTCGACTCCGCCGACGCCTTCGTGTTCGTCCTGCCGATGTACAACGGCTCCTTCACCGCCCCCTTCAAGAACGCCCTCGACTTCCTCTACCACGAGTGGCAGGGCAAGCCGGTCGGCCTGGTCAGCTACAGCGCGGGCGGCACGGGCGGCGCCCCGGCCGCCGAGATGCTGCTGCCGGTCCTGACCCGGCTGGGCATGCTGCCCGCCGCTCGCTCCGTCGCGGTGCCCGGCATCAACGCACTGGTCGGCGCGGAGGGCTTCACCGCCCCGGAGGGTCTCGCGGACCAGCTGGCGGGCGTCTTCGAGGACATCGCGGCTCTGGTCAAGGAGCCCGCCGCCGCCTGAGCTCCCGGCCCCCTTGCGCGACGCTGGACAATGGAGGGTGGCCCGGAGGATTTCGTACGCGCAGCAGGAGGACACGCATGGCAGAGCCCGAGCGGACCGAGCGGAGGCTGCGGCCCGCGCCGCTGCTCTTCGAGCCCTCGGAGGCCGCCACGGACCCGGAGCACTTCTTCGACCTGGAATCGATCGAGGACCCGCGCGAGCTGCTGGCCCGCGCCACCGAGCTGACGCTGGCCTTCCGGGCCGCGCAGGACAGAGCGGTGGAGTTCCAGGCGCTGGCCGCGGCCCAGCTCGCGGACCCGCGCCGCTTCGACCGCCTCTCCGCGCAGGCCATCGCGGAGGCCGCCGAGTGGACCGAGGACTACGCGCTCAAGATGATCGAGTTCGGTGAGGACCTCCAGCGCGGCACGGGCCCCGACACCGCCTGACCCCCACGCGACGGCACCACCGGCACCGCCCGCAGCACCCGCACCGGCCCCGCCGGACACCAACGGGCTCCGCGCCTCCTCGCGCGGAGCCCGTTGGCATATGCGCGGCGCAACATACCCCAGCGCCGCCCGCCGTGTCCCGGTTTTCGGTAACTCCCGGGAACGGGAAGGCTACGGGCGGTAGACCTTGGCATATGACGACACTGACGACGGCCGCCGGCTGCCCCGCCCTCGACGGTCTCGACGCACGCCCCGCACCCGTCACCCAGGTCACGCCGCAGGGCGCCGCCTGGCTGGCCTCCGCCTCCGCCCACCCGCGGAGCACCCTGGCCGCCTGGCAGGCCCGGCCGGCCGCGCCCGCCGTGCTGCCGTGCGGGACCGCATTCGACGTCGTCAACGTCCCGCTCGTCCTCGGCCGCCGGATGCTCGACCTGCTCTGGGAGCGGGGCCCCGGCTCGGGTCCGGCCGCCGTGCACCGCGGCCGGATGCTGCTCTTCGCCGCCCCGGGCACCGCCCAGCGGCTGCCGGCCCTGCTCGCCTGGGAGGAATGGGGTCCGGCCGCGGCGGCCCCGCTGTGCCACGGCCACGGGGACGCCGTCACCGTGCCGCCGCTGGCGGCGGGCCACGCCGCCGCCCCGGGGCCGTCGCGGTGGCTGGTGGCCCCCGGTTCGCGGCTGCCCTGGCTGCCCGGCCCGGACTCCCTGCTCTGGGCGTTCCTGCACGCCGCCCGCGGTCCGGTATCGATTTTTCCTTCGGCCGGACCTGATGCTAATGTCTACGACGTCAGCAGGCGCCGCTAGCTCAGTTGGTTAGAGCAGCTGACTCTTAATCAGCGGGTCCGGGGTTCGAGTCCCTGGCGGCGCACAGACGGGAAACGACCCCCGCTCTTCGGAGCGGGGGTCGTTTTCGTCATGTCGTGATCTTCACGGTGTAGGCGCCGGACTGTGTGCGGTCCGCCACTTCGATGGTGATCCGCTCCCCCGGCACCGTGAAGGTCTCCCCGACCTCCAGCGGGGCGTCCGCCAACGGCGGGTACACCGAGCGGTCCCAGCAGGCCTCGGTGCGCGGATGCCCGTCCAGCACCTCGATCGGGCCGCCGCCCGAGGCCGGCTCGTTGCGGACCCGGTAGACCAGGACCCCCTCGGTGCAGGTGTCCCCGTCGTTGCCGGAGGATCCCCGGGCCTCGACGGCGATGGCGCTGCCCGGGCCGGTGCGGATCACCGCGAGCCGGGTGCCGCCCGTGCCGCCGCGCGGCGGGGCGTCGGAGAGCGGCTGGAGGGTGTGCAGGCTGGTGCCGGAGCGCACGCAGTCCACCTGAGACGCGTCCAGCCAGCCCAGCTTCCACTTGTGCCAGCCGAACAGGTCCGGCGCCATGCCGAACTGGCTGCCCATGACGTCCCAGTCGCCGACGTAGGTGTCCCAGTCGCCCTTCCCGTCCGACGGGCGGTGGTAGAGGTCGGGCAGGTCGAAGACGTGGCCGGTCTCGTGGGCCAGCACGTTGCGGTCCGGCGGGTGGTGCTCGAAGACCGTCACGATCCGCCGCAGGTCGGTGCCGTCGGCCCGCAGGGGGCGGTCGAAGTTCACCACCTTGGTGGCGTCGGAGTCCACGCCGGGGGCGTTGGGGTCGGCGACGAAGTACACGACGTCGTACGCGCTGAAGTCCACCTGCGGATCGGCGGCGGCGACCGCGTCGCGCAGGTACGCCGCCCGGTTCTCGGGGGCCCAGTCGCGCTGCATCCCGTACGCGGTCGACGGGCGGGGCATCCGGATCCACCGCTCCTGCGGGTGCGGGACCAGCCGGAAGCGGCCGTAGGAGGCCCGCGCGAAGTAGTCGGAGGTGGCCGGGAAGTAGTCGGAGGTCAGCTCCGAGGGGGCCACGGCGGGCTCATGGTCGGGGAAGGAGAGGAAGACCAGCACCGCGTGGAGCGCGCGTTCCGGCTTGGGGTAGGCGCGATTCCAGCTGTCGACGCCGAGGGAGTGGTGCGCGGCCGTGCGGGTCAGCGCACAGGGGCCGCCCGAACGCGAGTCGGCGACCGCGGGTCCGGCGACGAGCGACATGGCGGCCAGCGCCGTCATGGAGGTCAGCACCGCCGCGGTGCTTCGGATGCGGGAGCGGTCCACTCCCCCGGGTGTCTGCTGGCGCGGCACATCGACCTCCGGTGGTGGATTCGTACCCTCCCATCCACCTTGCGGCGATTGTCTTACTAATGCCCTGTTCCGCTGCCCCAGCCGAGTGAGCACTACGTCAAGTCGGTGACCCGCCGCCTTGACGCCCCTGCCTACGGAACGTCACGAGCGATCACGGCAGATCAGATGCGGCCCCCGCCCGCTCACAGGCGCGCAGAAACGATCGCGCACCCCCTGACCGACACACCGTCAGCACGCCGCCCGCAGGGCGTCATCACGGCGACGGACCACGCCCCGCACGGCGACGCCGCTGGATAGGGCCTCCCGGCAGCCTCTATGATCGGCACACTTTCCTGCACGGACACTCACGAACACTGCGGGAGCCAAGGGTGAGCGGAACCCCAGAAGGAACCGGTCCGGCGGCCGACAGCATCCGATCGGCCCTCACGGAGCGTCACCCAGCAGTGGCGGCCGTGCCGCGCGACTACCGGGCCGCCTTCGACGCGGCGCACCTCGCGATGGCCCTCGTCGACCGCGACGGCGAGGTCGTCGCATCCAACCGCGCCCTCGCCGCGCTGCTCGGATCCGAACAGCGGGCCCTCACCGGGCGGCGCGCCGCCGACCTGGTGGACCTGGCGGCCGAGGCCCGCACCTGGCAGGCCTATCAGGAGGTGCTGCGCGGACGGCAGGCCCGGCTGCGCTGCACGCGGCGCCTCAAGCACCCCGACGGGCACTCGCTGTGGACCGAGGTCACCCTGGGGCCGGTGCCCGGCACCCAGGACGTACTGCTGTCCGTCGCCGACATCAGCGACCGGCGCGACCTCCAGGCCCGGCTGCGGCACCTCCAGATGCACGACCCCGTGACCCGGCTGCCCAACCGGGCCCTGTTCTTCGAGCGGCTCTCCGCCGCCTTGGAGGCATCGGCCTACGGAATGGGCGGGACGGGCCGGATCGGCCTGTGCTACCTGGACCTCGACGGGTTCAAGGCCGTCAACGACACCCTGGGACACCGGGTCGGGGACCGTCTGCTGACCGCCGTGGCGGCCCGGCTGACCCAGTGCGCCGACCAGTACGGGTACGGGCGCACGGGCGGCCACCTCGTCGCCCGGCTCGGCGGCGACGAGTTCGCGCTGCTGGTCGAGGACTCGGCCGGCACCGAGCAGCTCACCGACCTGGCGCGCAGCGTACTGGCCGCCGTACAGGAGCCGTTCGACCTGGCCGGGCAGCGGCTGTCGGTCTCGGCGTCGATCGGGGTCGTGGAGCGGGACGCGGCCGGCACCTCGGCGACCGGCCTGATGCAGGCGGCCGACACCACCCTGTACTGGGCGAAGGCCGACGGGAAGGCCCGCTGGACCCTCTTCGACCCGGAGCGCAACGCGCACCGCATGACGCGCCAGGCGCTCTCCTCGACCCTGCGGCCGGCCGTGGAGCGGGGCGAGTTCGAGCTGGAGTACCAGCCGCTGGTGGACCTGGAGAGCGGAGCCGTGCGCGGGGTGGAGGCGCTGGTGCGCTGGCAGCACCCGCAGTTCGGCACGCTCACGCCGAATCGGTTCATCGGGATCGCCGAAGAGGACGGCTCCATCGTCCCGCTGGGACAGTGGGTGCTGCGCACGGCCTGCCGCCAGGCCAGGCGCTGGCAGATCGAGCACCCCAGCGACACGCCGGTGTTCGTCTCCGTCAACGTGGCGGTGCGCCAGGTGTGGGACTCCGACCTGGTCGGGGACGTCGCGGAGATCCTCGCCGAGACCGGACTGGCCCCGCAGCTGCTCCAGCTGGAGCTGACGGAGTCCGCGGTGATGGGCTCCACCGGGCGCCCGCTCCAGGCCCTCCAGGCGCTGAGCGACATGGGGGTGCGGATCGCGATCGACGACTTCGGCACCGGGTACTCGAACCTGGCCTACCTGAGCCGGCTCCCGGTCTCGGTGCTGAAACTGGACGGCTCCTTCGTCCGGGGCTTCCGCTACGACGAGGGCGCGCACCCCAACCCGGCCGACGAGACCATCGTGGAGGCCCTGGTCCAGCTCGCGCACCGGCTCGGCCTGACCGTCACCGCCGAGTGCGTGGAGACCGCCGGCCAGGCCGCCCGGCTGCGCCGCGTCGGCTGCGACACCGGCCAGGGGTGGCTGTACTCCCGAGCGGTGGCCCCCGAGGCCATCGCCACGATGATCAGCCGGCAGAGCGCCCGGCGCGCCGACGGGCCCGCCCCGCACCCCCTCGTGTGAGGGGGCCGGGGCGGGCCTGCGCTCGGCGCCGGGTGGGGGGAGATCAGCAGGCGCCGAGGTCCTTCCAGACACCCCACTGACCCGTGGTGCCCGGCGTCTCGTTCTGCGTCCACCACTGGGCCTGCCACTTGTGGCCGCCGTAGGAGACCTGGCTGCCGCCGGTGTAGACGGTGCCGGCGACGTACGCCGGAACCGATCCGCACCCGGTGGGCGGCGGGGTCGTCGGGGGCGTCGTGGGCGGGGTGGTGGGCGGAGTCGTCGGAGGCGTCGTGGGCGGGGTGGTCGGCGGCTGGGTGGTGCCGCCGAGGGCGTCCGAGATCTGGTTCAGCAGGGTGGTCTTGTCGTCCAGGCCGAGCAGGGAGTACATCATCGCGCCGGCCAGGCCGCGCTGCTTGCCGTAGTCGACCCGGGCCTGGATCGACTTCTGGTTCAGGCCGGTGAAGAACTCGCCGTCCTTGTAGAAGTACGAGGCCTTGGCCTGGTCGTCCCAGTAGGTGGCCGCCGGGTTGTCGACGATGCCGCCGAGCTCCTTGTAGTTGGCGATGCCGGCCTGCTGGCTGGTGGGCCGGGCGCCGGAGGCGCCGGTGGCGCTCTGCGCGAGGCCGTTGTTCGCCCCGGCGGGGACGCCCTTCCAGCCGCGGTAGTAGAACTCGTAGCCCAGGGTCAGCTTGTTGGCGGGGAAGCCGCCGGTGATGCCGTAGGCCGGGTTGCCGTCGATCCAGGAGTCGATGGCGTTGTCGATGCTGTACTTCTGGGTGCCCGGGGCGATCGGGTCGGTCGGGTCACCGGCCGGGGAGTACAGCGGGGACTGGTGGTACGTCGGGCCGTCGCTGTCCCAGGCGCCGTGCATGTCGTACGTCATGATGTTCGCGTAGTCGAGGTACGCGCCGATCTTGTCCGTCTCGATGTACTTGATCTTGTCCTGGCCGGCCGGGAGGGCCGAGGTCAGCAGGTACTTCTTGCCGCCGTTGGCCTGGCCGTAGGCGTCGAGCTGCTCGCGGAACTCCTTGAGCAGCAGCGTGAAGTTCTGCTTGTCCTCGGGGGCGTAGTGGTTGCCCAGGTGGCCGCCCGACGAGCCCGGGTACTCCCAGTCGATGTCGATGCCGTCGAAGATCCCGGCCGCGCTGCCCTGGCCGCCGAAGCCGCCGTCGACGGGCAGGTTGCCCTTGATGTACTGGTCGATGCAGGAGGAGACCAGCTTCTTGCGGGAGGCGTCGGTCTTGGCCGCGTCGCTGAAGTACTTCGAGTACGTCCAGCCGCCGATCGAAATGTTGATCTTCAGGTGGGGGTACTTGGCCTTCAGCTGCTTGAACTGGTTGAAGACGCCCACGATCGGCTGGTCCCACTTGTCGGCGACCCCGCTGACGCTGTCGGCCGCACTGAAGGACTTCTGGTAGTCGGCGTACGAATCGCCCGCGCCGTCACCGGCGTTGGGGTTGTTGTCGTCCCCCGCCGCCTTGTTCGCCTCGAAACAGGTGAGGTTGGTGGGGTGGATGTTGCCGAACGAGTAGTTGATGACGTCCAGCTTGCCCGCGATGCCCCGGGTGTCGAGGTGCTTGGGGTAGAACGCGCTGCCGTACACGCTCCACTGGTCGTAATAGGCGATCTTCACGCCGCCGCCGCTCGCCGTGGTGGAGCTGTCGGCGGCCTGGGCGGTGCCCAGTCCCGCGAAGGTGGCCAGCGCTCCGGCTGCCAGCGCGGCCGTGGCGGCGGCCGCGATGAGGGGTTTACGGATGTGCATGAACTGCCTCCGGGGGGTGGGAGGGGAGGAGCATCAGCTTCAGGTGAGAGAAGTGATAGCGATCACCCGGCACCCCAGTCAATGGTTTGGACCAAAGAAGGACTAGACCACTGAGCAGCCAAATCCGCTCGTCAGAGGGGTGAGAGGCCGTCAAAAACCGCCCGCCACCCCGGGTGACGAGCGGTTTAAGGATGTCTTAGGTCATGCTCCGGCAAGGTTTCGGCAACAAACCAGCCAAACCCCGTTCGTCTGCGCTCAAGCCGGAGTCGACCCCTCCGTCGGCATCCCGTACGCATCTGCGACGAGCCCGTACGAGCGCACCCGGGCGTCCCCGCCGTGCGCGTTGGCGGTCAGCATCAGCTCGTCGGCGCCCGTCCGCCGCACCAGGGCGTCGAGCCCCGCGCGGACCTCGTCGGGGGTGCCGTGGACGATGTTCGCGAGCCAGCCGTCGACGAACTCCCGCTCCATCGGAGAGAACGCGTACGCCGCCGCCTCCTCGGGCGTCGGCACCAGCCCGGGGCGTCCGCCGCGCAGCCGGAGCATCGACAGCGCGCCGGTGAGCACCTGCGCGCGGGCCTGCTCCGCCTTGTCGGCAGCGAGGGCCGAGACCCCGATGAGGGCGTACGGGGCGTCCAGTACGGCCGAGGGCCGGAAGCTCTGCCGGTAGAGGTCGAGGGCGGGCAGCGTGCCGGCGGCCGAAAAGTGGTGGGCGTACGCGAAGGGCAGCCCCAGTTCCCCCGCGAGGCGGGCGCTGAACCCGGAGGAGCCGAGCAGCCAGACCGGCGGGCGCCCGGCGGGCCCCTGGACCGGTCCGGGCACGGCGTGCACGCGGGCGTACGGGTGCCCGTCGGGGAAGTCGTCGTCGAGGAAGCGGGTGAGCTCCGCGAGCTGGCGGGGGAAGCCGTCGGCCGCCTCCTCCAGCCGCCCGGAGCCGCGCAGCGCAGCCGCCGTACGGGGGTCGGTGCCGGGCGCGCGGCCCAGGCCGAGGTCGATCCGGCCGGGCGCGAGGGCCTCCAGGGTGCCGAACTGCTCGGCCACGGCCAGCGGGGCGTGGTTGGGCAGCATGACCCCGCCGGAGCCGAGCCGGATCCGGGAGGTGTGGGCGGCCAGGTGGGCCAGGATCACGGCCGGGGAGGAACTGGCCACCCCGGGCATGGAGTGGTGCTCGGCGACCCAGTGGCGGTGGTAGCCGCGGGACTCCGCGAGCCGGGCGATCTCCACGCTGGTGCGCAGGGACGCGTGGGCGGTGCTGCCGCTGCCGACGGTGACCAGGTCGAGCACCGAGAGCGGCACCGGCGCCGCGCCCCGGACCGTGCCCCGGATCGCCGCGCCGGCCGGATCCGCGCCGGTCACCCCCGCGCCGGTCCCCGTGCCGCCGCGCTCTCCGCCGTCCGCACGCCGGTCCGCATCCCCGGTGTCGCTCATCGTCGCTCCCGTCCCGTTCCGCTCGTATCCGTACGAAGAATTCGAACCATGGGGGCGCGCCGGGCATTCCCGGCACATCTGCGAGAAAGGCATGCCCCTGACATATGCCAGACGGATAGGTCCTGACAGAGGGGCTTGATTGAGCCATCATTCTCCTCAACACACGCTCCACTCGGGCCTCTTGGTGGCTATCGTGAAAGGGCAAGCGGTAACAACCTGGTAGGGGGAGACCGTGGCGCTGAAGCCCGAGCCGACCGCGCCGTTCCACTCGGTGCAGTACGCACTGCGCGTACTCGAAACGATCTCGCGGCACACCGGCGGTGTGACCGACGCCCAGATCTCCCGCGAGACGGGGCTGCCGGCCGCCCACCTCGCCCCGATGCTGCTCATGCTCCGCCGGGAGGGCTACGTCCTGGAGATCTCCGACGGCGCCTACGCCACGGGCGACTCCCTGGTGCTGCTCGGCTCCGGCGCGGACCGGCAGCAGGCGCTCCAGGAGAAGCTCCAGGAGACCCTCGACCGGCTGCGGGATTCGGTCGGCGCCGCCGTCTACATCAGCCGGTACGTCGACGGTGAGGTCCGCATCACCCAGTTCGCGGACAGTCCGCGCACCCCGAAGGTGCACGAGTGGGTCGACTTCCGCTCGGCGGCGCACGCCAGCGCGGTCGGCAAGTGCCTGCTCACCCAGCTCGACCAGAACGGGCGGCGCGACCACCTGTCCCGGCACAAGATCGCCCGGCTCACCTCGAAGACGATCGTGAACGAGCGGATCCTCTTCTCCAAGCTCGACAGCCAGCCGGCCACCGTGCCGGTGCTGGACCTCCAGGAGTACGCCGTGGGCACGGTCTGCGCGGCGGTTCCGATCACGGCCGGGTCCGCCGTGGGCTGCCTGGCGCTGTCGATGCCGGTCGAGCACGCCCACCGGCTGCGGGCCGCCGCCGAAACGCTGAACCGGAAGGCCGCGCCGCTGCTGCTGTCGCTCACGCTCTGACCCGGAGGACGCCGGGAAGGGGCGGGAAGGGCCGGGAAACGGCGGGGAAAACACTTCGGGCGGTTCCCGGTGAAACCGGAAACCGCCCGAAGGACAGGTGCGCCGCCAGGGACTCGAACCCCGGACCCGCTGATTAAGAGTCAGCTGCTCTAACCAACTGAGCTAGCGGCGCCTGCTGACAGAGAAAATACTACCTGCTCCGCAGGGGTGCTCAAAACCGGTACCCGGGGCGGCGCCCCGGGGCCTACCAGGAGGCTTCGAAGGGCTCGGGCCGGTGCGGGGAGTACAGCAGCAGGACCCCGCTGTCCCCGTGGACCGTGCGGCGCCACTCCCCGAAGAGCCTCGCGACCTCGCGGGCGTCCTCCGCGTACCCCTTGCCCACGGAGCGGGTGGTGAAGCTGATCCGGGCCTCGGCCGCCCTGGCCGTGGCGCGGACGCGGACGTCCTTGATGCTGCCGGCCGGCATGAGCCGGTCGGAGGCGCGGTGGTGGCGGTCGAAGTAGTCGCCGAACCCCCGGGTCATGTCGTGCCAGCCGTCCGCCGCCGGGAAGGCGGCCACTGTCCGGGACGGCGTCCCGCCGCCGCCCGCGCCGGGCGTGCGGCCCCCGGCGTGCGCTCCGGCCGCGCCGCAGGCCGTGAGCAGGCCGCCGAGCAGGGCCCACACCGCTGCCGTGCGGGCCGCCCGGGCCGTGCGGGCCGTCCGTGAGAATGCCGGTGCCGTCGGTGCCATGCCGCCCCCCTTTCCATGGAAGAGGCGCCGGGCCGGGAACCGGTTGCGTCAGCGCGTCAGGAGGTTCTGGCGCCCCTGGGCCCCGTACGCCGCCAGCAGCGCGGCCAGGTCCTCGGGGTCGAGCGGGCGGTAGCCGGCCGGGGTGCGGTGCCAGACCGGGTCGGGGCAGGTGAAGCCGGCCCGGCGCAGGGCGACGCGGTGGACCTTGTTCGTGGCGGTGACGGGCATCGCGTCGAGGATCCGGACGTAGCGCGGGGCCATCTTCGTCCCCAGGTCGGGCTGGGCGGCGAGGAACGCGGTGAAGGCCTCCGGGTCGAAGGGGGCGCCCTCGCGCAGGGCCAGGGCGGCCATGACCTGGTCCCCGGCGACCTCGTCCGGGACCGCGTACACGGCGACGGCGGCCACCGCCTCCCAGCGGGCCAGGACGTTCTCGATCACGGCGGCGGCCAGGTTCTCGCTGTCGACCCGCAGCCGGTCGTCGGTGCGGCCCGCGAAGTAGAGGAAGCCCTCGGGGTCCCGGAAGAAGAGGTCGCCGGTCCAGTACCAGCCGTCGCGGGTGCGGGCGGCCTCGGCGTCCGGATTGCGCCAGTAGCCCTCGAAGAGGCTGTGGCCGCGGTTGACGAGTTCGCCGATGGCCTCGTCACCGTTGAGCAGCCGGCCCCGCGCGTCGAAGACGGCGGCCGGGCACTCGCGGCCGGTCTCCGGGTCGATGACGGCCAGGTCGTCACCGGCTCCGGCGCGGCCGAGCGCCCCCGGCGGGGTGCCGGGGACCCGCTGGACGGAGGCGCCGCCCTCGGTGGCCCCGTACCCCTCCACCAGGCGGACTCCGAAGCGCTCGGCGAAGCGGGCGGCGTCCACCGCGCCGGCCTCGGTGCCGAAGCCGAGGCGCAGGGCGTGCGCGCGGTCGTCGGGGCGGGGCTCGGTGGCCAGGAGGTACTGGACGGCCCGGCCGACGTAGGTGAAGTACGTCGCCCCGTAGGCCCGTACGTCGTCCAGGAAGGCGGAGGCGGAGAAGCGGCGGCGCAGCGCGACGGGGGCGCCCGCGCAGAGGGCGGGCAGCCAGTCGGCGATGACGGCGTTGCCGTGGAAGAGCGGCATGCAGATGTAGTGGACGTCGTCCGGGGTGACCGAGAAGGAGCGGGCCAGGGAGTGGCCGGCGGCGGCGAGCCGGCCCTGGCTGCAGATCGCGGCCTTGGGGGCGCCGGTGGAGCCGGAGGTGAAGTAGAGGAGCAGCCGGCTGCCGGGGCCGGGCGGGCGGACCGTCGCCTCGCCGGGCTTCGCGGCGGCGTAGGGGGCGAGGAGGGCCTCGTACTCCTCCGTGCCGGTGACGAGGATCCGTACGCCGGGCAGGTCGAGGCCGCGCAGCAGCGGCAGGTGGACGGGCTCGGTGACCAGGATCCGGCAGTCGGTGTGCAGGATGTCCCGGGCCAGCTCGGGGCCGCGCCGGGTGGGGTTGATCCCGGCGACGGCGGCCCCGGCCAGGGCCGCCGCGCCGAGCCAGAAGGGGAACTCGGGGGTGTTGTCGAGCAGCACCCCCACGTGCGGCTCCGCCCCCGGCGGCAGCAGGTCGGCGAGGAGCGCGGCGCGCGCCGCGGACGCGGCGGCGGTCCGGTGCCGGCTGAGCACGGTGGCGCCGGTGGGGCCGTCGGCGCCGTGTTTGAGGCCGGGCCGGTGGTCGCCCCACTGGCGCGCGATGAGCTCCGCGACGGTATCGGGTGCGCCGGCGTGCGGCGCGGTCGTCGTCCGCATGCCGCCGGAGGGTAGCTGACGTAGCGTCAGAACTGAACGTCGGAGCAGGAGTAGAAGGCCATCGGGGTGTCGTTGACGGTCCAGACGGCGAGGATCACGTGCCGGCCGGTCTTGCCGCTCGGCATGGTGCCCCGGTGGATCGTGGTCATGTCGGGGCGGCCGCCGTTGTAGGGCACGACGAGGAAGGGCTGGGGGTCGAGGGAGGCCCGGGTCAGCGGCTTGGTGGGGTCCCAGCCGTTCTTGGTGACGTAGTACTTGAAGTCCGTCGTGGAGTGGTTCGCGGTGAACTGCCAGCGGAAGTCGTAGCTCTGGCCGGAGCTGACACGGGTGGCGGGCCAGGTGCCGCCGCGCGGGTCGTCGAGCTGCGCGAACTCGCTGTGGCCGCCGGAACATATCTGGCCGTCGGCGGGGCCGGCGGCCGGGAAGCCCTTGTAGCCCTCGACGCTCTGCGGCTCCCACTGGATGGGGCCGCAGTCGGCGACGGTCTTGTTGGCGCAGAGCTTCTGGCGGCTGATGGGGGTGTCGGTGTAGCCGTGGCTGCTGGCGGTGGGGGCGCTCAGCAGGGTGACACCGGCGAGGAGACCGAGGCCGAGGGCGGCGGCACCGGCCCGTCCGGGCCGGGCGGGCATGCGGAACAGACGCATGATGCTCCTTGGACGTGGGGGGACGGACGGGAACGGGGGAGCCGTGCGCGCTGGGGATGGCTCCAGGTCTAGACCAAGTCCCACAGTATTGACGGGAGTTGGCCATGTCTATACCAATGCGAAAACGGGTGGTCCGGTCACAACCGGCCACCCGTTTCGCTGGTGCGCGTGTGCTGCTCGGTGTTACTGGTCGCTGCGCCCGGTGTAGAACGCGACGGTGAGGTCCTTCACCAGGGCCTTGCGCTCGTAGTCGTCGAGCTCGACGATCCCGCGCGAGGTCAGCCGGTGGACGGTGTCGTCCACGGCGTCGACGACGGAGGTCAGCACGGTGTCCCGGTGCTTGGCGTCGATCGCGGCGACCCGGCGGCGGCGCATCGCCTCCGCGACCTCCGGGGCGTACTCGATCCGGGTCGGCTGGGCCGAGAACACCTCGATGCCGACCGCCTCGGTTTCGGCCGCGAGCAGCCGGGTCAGCGCGTCGCCGACGGCCTCGGCGTCGCGCAGGGTCGGGGCGTCCTCGTGGAAGGCGTCGGCGGGGAGCTGGGACAGCACCCGGGCCATGGCCGACTCGACCTGCTCGGCGAGGTAGTCGGTGTGGTCCTCGACGGCCAGCGTGGCCCGGGCGGTGTCCTTGACCTGCCAGACGACCTGCACGACCACCTGGAGGGCGAGGCCGCCGGAGTCGACTGCGGGCATGGGCTCGCTGCGCCAGTGGCGCAGCCGTACGTCGACCCGCTGGCGCAGCAGGAGGGGGCTGATCCAGGTCAGGCCGGTACGGCGGACCGTGCCGCGGTAGCGGCCGAAGAGGGTGAGCACCCAGGCGTGGCCGGCCCGGGCGCGGCCGAGGCCGCCGAGCGCGAGGAGCGCGACGACGCCGAGGAAGGCGAGCGGGGGCCAGTGGGTGGCGCTGAGCCCCTGGTAGGCGCGGGGGGGCGCGCCGAACGCGGCCACCAGCGCGGCGGGGACGGCCCCGGCCCGCAGGAGCACGGCCAGGCAGCCGGTGAGGGCGAGGCCGCCGACGGCCACGGCGATCCAGCCGGGCAGTACCGGGCCGCGGTGCTCGCGGAGCCGGTCGTCGCCGCGCGGGACGCGGCGCCCGGCGGGGGGCCGCGGGGCGGCCGGGCGGGGAGAAGGGGGCTCGGGGCGGCGGGCGGGGACGGGGGGTGTGGGGTGGGCGAGGAAGGGGAGGTGGACCGGGACCTCCGTGACGGCCGTGCCGCGCGGGCGCAGGTGGGGGATGTCCTGGGTGTCGTCCTCCTCCCGTACGTCCATGCCGCGGGTGACGGCCTGGGCGACGATCTCCGCGACCCCGGGCCCGGGCACGCCGGACCCCTGGGCCTCCGCCTCCGGCTCCGCCTCGCCGCGCGCCGCCGGTACGTCGCCCCGCGCGGGCGCCCGCTCGATGTCGACCCACCGCCCGGGCCGGGGTTCCGCCGGGGCGGGGGCGGGGTGCGGGGCGGGGTGCGGGGCGGCCCCGCCCGCCATGGCGGGCTCGGGGTCGGCGGGGTGGCGCGGGTGCGCGGCGCGCGGCGGTACGGGGGCCGTCGCGACGGCCGCGTGGGAGTCCTGCTCGGGGACGGGCACGGCCTCCGGGTACGCGGCCCGCGCGGCGGGCGCGGGCTCGGGGTAGGCCACCGGTGCCGGGTGCTCCGCACCGGGCCGGGCGGCCTGCCCCGCCACCGGCTCCGGGACGGGGGCCCACCCGGCTGGGGCGGCGACCCCGACTGCTCCGGCCTCCCGGGCGGGGTGGGCGGCGCGGGCGGCGTCGGTCCCCCACGTCACGCGGGCGGGCTCGGCCCGGGTCTCCCGGACGGCAGCCACGGCCTCACCCGCGGCGCGGGTGGGGCCGGCCCCCCGGGCGGCATCGTCAGCCCGGGGCTCCCAGGCGGCTCCGGCCTCCCGGGCCGGGCGGTCGGTGTCGGCTCCCCGCCCGCCATGGGCGGCTGCGGACTCCTGGGCGGCTCGGGGCTCACCGGCCGCCCGGGCGGCAGCGACCGGGTGGGCGGGGTCGGCCTGCCAAGCAGCGCGGGCGGGCTCGGCTGCCCGGGCGGCGGGGGCCGGTGCGGGCGCCCCGGCCGCACGGTGAGCTTCGGCTTCTGCCGTTGCCGCACGGGCGGCCACGGGGCTCGGGGCGCCGTCGGCGGCGGCTCCCCAAGCCGCGCGGGCGGGGCCGGCCTGCCAGGGGGTGCCGGCGGCGGGGTCCCGGGTGGCGCCTGCGACTTCGGCCGGGTGGGCGGCCGTGGGCCGGGTGGGGTGCGTCGCGGGGTGGAAGGTGCCCGTCGTGGACGTGGTGCGCGTGGGGTACATCGTTGCCTCCGTCATGCGAACAGCCGGCGCCAGGTTTCCGGGCCCGGGTAACCGTCGGCCGAGGCTCCGCGCCAGCCCTGCGCGCGCTGGAAGGCCTCGACGTTGCGGCGGTCGGCCTCGCTCCAGCGGGCCCCCGGACCGGAGGTGTAGTACGTGCCGAAGCCCTTCTCCGCCAGCCGCCGTCCCAGGGCGAGGACCGCCGGATGGGTCTGACCCGGCCGGAAGACCCCCGGCCCCGGGTACGCGGGCACCCCGGCGGGACCCGGATGGCCGGTCCTGGTGGGCGGGATGTCCTTGCCCTGGCGCTGCACCAGCAGCCGCCACGTGTGCTCGCCCGGGACGCCGTCGGCATCGGCCCCCGTCCAGCCCTGCGCCTGCTGGAACGCCTGCGTGGCCAGCCGGTCGGCGTCACTCCACTTGGTGCTCGCACCCTTGGGGTAGAACCGCAGGCCACCGCGCCCGATCAGCATCTTGCCGAGCTCGGCGACGTACTGGTTGTCGGCCCCCGGCCCGAACTTCGCGGCGCCCGGGAAGGCGGCGGTGCCCGGCGGGTTCGGGGCCGGAGCGGGATCGTCCGGGACGACCCCGCCGGTCACCCCGTTGTACCGGTACGGGAGGTACTTCTCGGAGTTGCTCCAGTACGCGTACGGCGTGGCCTGCTTCCGCGTCGTCGGCCGGGTCTGCTCGTAGGCCACGTAGTGCGTGTGCGTCGCGTCGACCCAGCCGCCGAAGAGGACGACGTGCGAGCCCTGGTTGGGGTCCGCCGGGTTGTGGAAGAGCAGCATGTCCCCCGGCAGCAGCTCGTCCTTCTTGATCCTGGTGGCGAAGGTGTCGAGGCTGCCGGTCCACTCGTTCGTACCGAGGTTCCAGGCCATGGAGACGTATCCCGAGCAGTCCTGCCGGTAGCCGTCCGTCCAGTACTCGGACATGCTGTAGGGGACCTTCGCCTCCAGCCACGCCTTCGCCCGGTTGATGATCGTCGTGCGGTCGATGCGCCGCGCGAGCGCCGGCGCGCCCGGCCGGCCCGGGTGTCCGGCAGCCGGCTTGCCGTGCAGCGGGGCCCGGCCGCCCTGCGGGGTGCCCGGCGGGTCGAGGGCCACCGGCCCGGGACCGGGCAGCGGCTTGCCCACGGCCAGCGCGGCCGAGCCGCCGCCGCCGAGGACCACACCGGCGGCGGTGGCCAGGACCAGCGCCCTGCGGGCCCGGCGCACGGCGGGGTGTCCTCCGTCGCGCAGCCCTATGGCCCGCCCGCGCGCGAGGGTGCGGCGCCGCTGCGCGCACCCCAGGCACACGCAGTCGCCCGCGGGCTCGTACTCCTCGAAGGCCGGCATCGGCATCGGTGTCGGCGTCGGCACATGCACCGGAGGCTGCAACGTCATGCGGTCCGTCCACTCCCCTGCTCGTCCACTGGGCAGCCGCACGCGTATCTGTCGGGGCATCAGATACGGCTCGGCCCAGACATATCGTGCACGACAAACACCCTAAACATGGGTTAATCGGACAACGCGGGCGCGGCTGGTCATGAGGACCCCTGGAGGTGGGGTAGAGTTTTGCCTGTCACCAAGCGCCGCTAGCTCAGTTGGTTAGAGCAGCTGACTCTTAATCAGCGGGTCCGGGGTTCGAGTCCCTGGCGGCGCACAGACGAGAAGAAGTCCCCCGCAGCGAAAGCCGCGGGGGACTTCTTCGTTGTCCCCTGGATGCCGTACGGGCCGTACGGGCCGTACGTGCCGTACGTGCCGTACGGGCTATGCCGGCAGGGTCGGTTTGGTGCCGGCGCCGGTCAGGTAGGCCGAGACCACCACGTTCGCCGAGTACTGGTGGGCCGCCTTGTCGTAGCTGCCGCCGCAGGTGACCAGCCGCAGTTCGGCGCGGCCCTTGACCCGCGGCCCGTACGCCTTGTGCGGGTCGAAGCCCGCGCGCTCGTAGACCCGTACGTCCTCCACCGTGAACTCCGCGACCGTCCCGTCCGCCCGTGAGACGCGGATCTTCTCCCCCGGCCCCAGCGTGCTCAGGCCGAAGAACACCGCGGGCTTGGACTTGGTGTCCACGTGCCCCACCATCAGCGCGGTCCCGGGCGCCCCGGGCGCGGGGCCCGCGCCCCACCAGCCCACCGTGCCCGGCAGCTCGTACGGCGGCGGCTCGATCGCCCCGTCGCCGTCCAGGCCCCGCGCGATCACCGGGGCCTGCACGCCCATCGCCGGTACGTCGATCCGCGCGGGCATCGCCGCCGAGAGCGGGGCGCGCGCGGCCGGCAGCCCGGGGCCCACCGGTCCGCCCGCCCCGCCGGCGGGGGCCGCGGGCGGGACCCCGGTGATCTCCTTGCCCCACACCCACAGCAGGAGCACCAGCACCGACCAGGCGGCGAAGGTCAGCAGCCGGCCTCCGGCGGAGGCCTTGGCCTCGCTCATCCGCCGTTGCGGCGACGGCGCAGGGTCAGGGCCCGGCCGGCCACCGCCAGGCTCGCGGCCGCGGCCAGCACGGCGCCGATCACGGTCTGGGAGAGGCCGGGTCCGTCCCCGCCGTGGCTCTTCTTCGTGGCCGCGGCGAGCTGCGTGCCCTCGGCGAGCTGCGTGCTCTCCGCGACCTGGGCGGCCATGCCGCCGCCGCCCGCGTGGACCGGCCAGACCGGCGTGTGGTGCGGATCGGGGTGGTGGTCGCGCTCGCGGATCTCGATGGAACCGCGCAGGCCCTCGTCCCGGCCGCCGTCGCACTTGACCTTGACCTCGTGCCAGCCGGGGCGGGCGTGCGGGCTGATCAGCGTCTCGCCGTACAGGCTGCGGTCCCCCGGGCCGGACCTCAGGTGCGCCTCGGCGGCGAAGACGGGGGAGATCGCGATCCCGCGGTCGCCGTCGCAGCCGCGGACGCGGATCTTGACCTGTCCCCCCGGTTCGACGGGGTTCGGGTCCGCGGAGACGCTGCCGCGGTCCCGGTCGTTCTCGTTCGCGAGCGCGGCGGGGGCGGTCACGGCGGTGGCTGCCGTCAGGGCGACGGCCACCCCTGCGACACGGAGTGCGATCAATGAACTGCGCATGGTGAACCTCCTCTACTGGGAGATTCACGCGCGACGCGCCGCTCCGCATCCGGAGCGGCGCTCTCTTGGCCCGTATGTGTCAGCCGTTCGCGCTAATGGCCCGCCGTGGCGCGGCTAGACCAGGTCGACCAGATCGGCGATCGAGTTCACCGTCTTGGTCGGGCGGTACGGGAACTTCTCGGTGTCCCGCGCGGAGGTCAGACCGGTCAGCACGAGGAAGGTCTGCATGCCCGCCTCCAGACCGGCCAGCACGTCGGTGTCCATCCGGTCGCCGATCATCGCGCTGCTCTCGGAGTGCGCGCCGATGGCGTTGAGGCCCGTACGCATCATCAGCGGGTTGGGCTTGCCCGCGAAGTACGGCTGCTTGCCGGTCGCCTTGGTGATCAGCGCGGCGACCGCGCCCGTGGCGGGGAGCGGGCCCTCGGTGGAGGGGCCGGTCTCGTCGGGGTTGGTGCAGATGAAACGGGCACCGGCGTTGATCAGCCGGACGGCCTTGGTCATGGCCTCGAAGCTGTAGGTGCGGGTCTCGCCGAGGACGACGTAGTCGGGCTCGTGGTCGGTGAGGATGTAGCCGATGTCGTGCAGGGCCGTGGTCAGGCCCGCCTCTCCGATGACGTAGGCGGTGCCGCCCGGGCGCTGGTCGTCGAGGAACTTGGCGGTGGCGAGGGCCGAGGTCCAGATGTTCTCGACGGGCACGTCCAGGCCCATCCGGCTGAGCCGGGCCTGGAGGTCGCGCGGGGTGTAGATGGAGTTGTTGGTCAGCACCAGGAAGGGCTTGCCGGACTCGCGCAGCCGCTTGATGAAGGCATCCGCTCCGGGGATCGGGGTGCCCTCGTGGATGAGGACCCCGTCCATGTCGGTGAGCCAGGATTCGATCGGCTTGCGCTCTGCCACGGGACTGTTCTCCGCTCTGCGGGAGGCCTCTGACCTCGGAGGCCTCTGGTCTGTACCACCCTAACGGGCGGGGGCCGTGGACGCGGTGGGCGTCCACGGCCCGGACGGGCGGACGGGCGGCCGGCGGGACGGGCGGGTCAGCCCAGGGTGACGTTGTCGACGGTCCAGAACCAGTTGTTGGTGCCGCTGTAGCGGAACCGGACCTGTACGTCGGTGGCGCCGGCCGGGACCTGGAGGGCGATGGACTCGGCCTTGGCGACGGCGTCGGCGGTGTAGTTCTTCACGACGGTGGCGGCGCCGCCGTCGTAGGAGACGAGGACCTGGGCGGTCTGGCCCGCGTCCTGGCGGTAGTGCGTCTGGAAGGCGAGGGTGCGCGTGGTGCCCCCGGTGACGGGCCACTTGGGGGTGACGAGGGTGGAGTCGAAGGAGCCGGTGTGGCTCTTGTCGTCCCACTCGTCGGAGTCGGCGACGGCGAAGACGTCACGCGAGCGGACGTTCAGCTCCCGCCACTGGTCGCGCTGCGACTGGCTCCAGAACTCGTCGGTGGCGAAGGCCCATCCGGCCCACTCGGTGACGCCGCCGGTGCCCATCTTGGAGTTGTCCACGGTCCAGCCGGCGGGCGGGGTGTGGGTGAACCCCTTGGTGGCGGCCGGGATCCCGGTCTCGTCCACGCGGGCCTGGAGGCTGGGGCGCAGGGTGTCGAAGGGGTCGTTGTCGGGGGCGTCGAGCGGGACGCCGTCCAGGCCGGGGGCGGCGACGCCGACCTGGGCGAGGGCGGTGGCCGCCACGTCGACGAGCCGTACGTCGTCACGCACCGAACCGGCCGGGATCCCGGCGCCCTTCGCGATGACGAAGGTGCCGCGCTCCTGGAGGGTGGAGCCGCCGTGGCCGCCGGCGTCGGTGTGGCCGTGGTCGGTGGTGACCAGGACCTTCCAGTTCTCCTGGGCGTAGGCCGGCCTGTTCTGGACGGCGGTCAGGAGTTGGCCGACCATGACGTCGACGCGGCCGATGGCGTCGAGGTACTGCTGGCTGGCGGCTCCGTAGGAGTGCCCGGCGCCGTCGACCTGGCCGAAGTAGACGAAGGCGGCGTCCGGGTTCTGGTCCTGGAGTTCGGCGGCGGCCGCGGCGGCGATCTTGGGGTCCTCGGTGCCGTAGCCGTCGCGGTCGCCCTTGAGGCTGAGCCGCTTGTCGACCTTCGCGGAGAAGACCGGGCCGCCCGCGTCGGTGGAGGTGATGGGCTCCCAGTCTGCGGCCGCGTAGGTGTTGAGCGCCGGCCTGGTGTTCTCGATGCGGGTCAGGAAGTCCGGGTAGGCGCCGTAGTTCTTGCCGGTGAAGGTGTTGTCCTTCACGCCGTGCTTGTCGGGCCAGACGCCGGTGGCGATCGTGGACCAGCCCGGGCCGGAGGAGGTGGCGGCCATCGGGTTCGCGTAGAGGGTGCTGCGGGCGGTGAGGCCCTCGGCCATCAGGCCCTTGAGGTGGGGGGCGTTGGCGGCCTTGATCCGGTCGAGGACCGTGCCGTCGATGCCGATGACGAGGACCTTGCCGGTGGTGGCCGCGGTGGCGGCCGCGCGGGCGGCGGGCTTCGGGGCGGCGACGGCGGTGTGGACGCCGAGGGCGGTGGCGAGCAGGGCCGTGGCGGTGGCGGCCACGGCGAGGGTCCGTCCGGACGGGACAGGGGACACGTACTCCTCCAGGAGCAGGTGAGCCGACGGGGGGCGGCGGTGCGCGTGCGGCGGGTCCGGACCGGAGGGCCGCGCGGGCTCTTTCGGTCCAGACCCGTTATCCAGTCGTCACTCTTCCGGTCGTGGATGACCGGAAGGTGTCGGCTCAGCTGCCGGTCGCCGACTTCCACGCGTCGACGTAGCCGGTGAGGTTCTTGTCGATGTCGGCCCAGTCCGGCTCGAAGACCTCGACGCCGCCCATGATCTTGGTGAGCTCGACGGCGTTGGCGTCGGTCGGCTTGACGTCCGTACGGGCCGGGAAGCCGCCGCCGACCTCGCTGACCTGCTTCTGGGCCTCCTCGGAGAGCAGGTAGTCGAGGAGCTTGCGGCCGTTCTCGGTGTGCGGGGCCTTGGCCATCAGGCCGGCCGCGTAGGGCAGCGCGAAGGTGGTGGGCCTGCCGCCGTCCTTCGCGGGGAACCAGATGCCCAGGTTCGGCATGGACTTGGCCTGCGCGAAGTTCATCTGGACGTCGCCGTTGGCGACGAGCAGCTCGCCCTTGTCGGTCTTGGGCGCGAGCTTGCTGGTGGAGGAGGACGGGCCGACGTTGTTGGCCTGGAGCTTCTTCAGGTACTCCATCGCCGGCTCCTTGCCGCCGAAGTCGTGCATGGCCTTGATGAGAACGGCCGTGCCGTCGCCCGCGACCCCGGGGGTGGAGTACTGGAGCTTGCCCTTGTACTTGGCGTCCAGCAGCTCCTCCCAGGTCTTGGGGGCCTCGGTGAGCTCCTTCTTGTTGTAGACGAAGCCGAAGTAGTTGTTGACGACGGAGGTCCATTTGCCGTCCGCGGCCTTGTCGCCGCCGTTGACCTTGTCCGATCCCTGCGGCTGGTACGCCTGGAGCAGTCCCTTGCCGTCGGCCTGCTGGATGAAGGGGGGCAGGGTGACCAGGACGTCGGCCTGCGTGTTCGTCCTCTCCCGGACGGCGCGCTGCACCATCTCGCCCGAGCCGCCTTCGACGTACTTGACCTCGATGCCGGTCTTCTTGGTGAAGTCGGCGAAGACCTTGTCGTACCAGCCGTCGCCCTTGTCGCTCTTGAGGCCGTCGGCGCTGTAGACGGTGACGGTCTTCTCGCCTCCCTTGGAGCCGGCGGAGGAGGTGGAGGAGGCGGACTCGCCGCCGCAGGCGGTGAGACAGACGGCGAGGGCGAGGCTGCCGGTGACGGAGGCGGTGGCGCGGAGCAGGAGCTTGCTGGGCATGGAACTTCCTTACGGGGAAAGGGAGTCAGCGGTAGGTGGCTCTGGTGCGGATGCGGGAGACGGCCAGGAGGACCAGCAGGGTGGTGGCCATCAGGACCACGGCGACGGCGGAGCCGCTGAAGAGGGAACCGCGGTCGGTGGCGGTGAAGATCCGGACCGGGAGGGGCATCCAGTCCGGCGGGTAGAGCATCATCGTGGCGCTCAGCTCGCCCATCGACAGGGCGAAGCAGAGTCCGGCCGCCGCCGTGAGGGACGGCAGCAGGAGCGGGAGCCTGACCCGCCACAGCACGTACGCGGGACGGGCCCCCAGGGAGGCCGCCGCCTGTTCGTACGCGGGGTCGAGTCGGATGATGGCGGCCGAAACCGACTGGTAGGCGAACGCCGTGACAAGAACGGTGTGCGCCAGGATCACGATCGAGCTCGTGCCGTTGAGCAGCAGCGGGGGCTTGCTGAACGCGACCAGCACGGCGAGGCCGACGACCACGGACGGCACGGCGACCGGAAGCATGAACAGGGCGTCCAGGGAACGCTTTCCGCGCCCTCGCAGCCCGGCGGCGGCCAGCGCCGCCCAGCTGCCGACGGTCAGCGCGAGCAGGCTGGCGACCACGGCCGTGACCAGCGAGGTGGTCAGCGCCTGGAGGGATTCGCCGCGCACGGCGGAGGCGTAGTTCGCGGTGGTCGGGCCGGAGGGAAACGCTCCGGACCAGTGGGTCGAGAAGGAGGCGGCCACCACGACGAGCAGCGGCAGGGCGAAGAGGGGGAGGAAGAGCAGTGCGAACAGGCTCCAGGCGGCCCACCGGCCGGTCTTGCTATGCACCAGCACGCTTGCCCACCACCCGGTAGAGGCCGAACAGGCCGACGGATATCGCGATGTTGACGACGGCGACCACGCAGGCGGCCGCGTAGTCGGATTCGAGGATCGCCTTGCCGTAGATGAGCATCGGGAGCGTCGTGACGTCCTTGGCCCCGGTGAACAGGACGATCCCGAACTCGTTGAGGCACATGACGAGGACGAGGCTGCCGCCCGCGGCGAGGGCGGGCAGGGACTCGGGAAGGATCACCTGCCGGACGATCCGGGCCGGGCGGGCGCCGAGGCCTGCGGCGACCTCCAGCTGCGCGGTGTCCAGCTGGGAGAAGGCGGCGAGCAGCGGGCGCATCACGAAGGGGGTGAAGTACGTGATCTCCGCGAGCAGGACGCCCCAGGGGGTGGCGAGGAAGTGGAAGGGCCCTTCGGAGACGCCGAAGGCGTCGGTCCAGGCCCCGTTGGCCATGCCCACCGTTCCGTAGATGAACAGGAGGGCGAGGGTGATGAGGAAGGAGGGGAAGGAGAGGAAGACGTCGATGAACCGGGCGACGGCCTTGGCTCCGGGGAAGGGCACGAAGGCGATGATCAGCGCGAGCGTGAAGCCGAGCAGGAGGCAGCCGGCGGTGGCGCCGACGGCCAGCCAGACGGTGGTGCCGAGCGCTTCGCGGAACCCGTGGGAGGCGAAGACGGAGGCGTACGCGTCGAAGGCGCCGCCGCCGTTCTCGGGGCTGAAGGACTGCCGGACGACCAGCGCGAGGGGGTAGAGGAAGACCAGCGCGAGCACGGCCACCGGGGGCAGGGCCCAGACGGAGCGCGGCAGCGACCGGGGTGGCCGCGGCGCGGCCGGGGGGTGGGGGGCTGGGGCGCCTGGGGCGGAGGGGGCGCCTGGGGCGGCGGCCGGGGCGGGGATCGTGGGCCGGGCCGCCGAGGGCGCGGACGGCACGGGCGCGGGCGGCACGGGCGCGGGCGGCACGGGCGCGGGCCGGGCGGCGGTGCGCCGGGAGGCCTCAGCCATCCGACACCCCCGCCGCCAGCAGCACCGCGTCCCGCGGCTCGAAGTGCAGGGTCACCTCGTCGCCCAGCGCCGGCGTCTCCCGCAGCTCGGGCAGGTCCGCCTTGACGCGGTGGCCGTCCACGTCGACGTAGAGCCGGTGCGTCGAGCCCCGCCACTGCACCTCGGCGATCCTGCCGCGCAGGGCGTTCGGCCCCTCCCCGAGCCCGAGCAGGTGCGGACGTACGCACAGGGTGGCGGTGGAGCCCGGCGCCGCCCGGCCCGGATCGAGGGCCAGCGGGCGGCCCGCGAAGACCGCGCCGCCGTCGGCCACGGTGACCGGCAGCAGGTTGGCGTTGCCGACGAAGGACGCCGTGAACTCGGTGCGCGGCGCCCGGTAGAGCTGCTGCGGAGTGCCGCAGTCCTGGAGGCGGGCCCGGTCCATGACGGCGATCCGGTCGGCCAGGGTGAGCGCCTCGACCTGGTCGTGGGTGACGTACAGGATGGAGACCTCGGGCAGCTCCCGGTGCAGCCTGGCCAGTTCGGCCAGCATGCCGGAGCGCAGCTGCGCGTCGAGCGCCGAGAGGGGTTCGTCGAGCAGCAGGACCCCGGGCCGGATGGCGAGCGCGCGGGCGATGGCCACGCGCTGCTGCTGCCCGCCGGAGAGCTCGCGGGGGTAGCGGCGGGCGTAGGCACCCATCCCCGTCAGCTCCAGGACCTCGGCGACGCGGGCCGGGATCTCCGCCTTGGGGGCCTTCTGGGCGCGCAGGCCGAAGGCCACGTTGTCCGCCACCCGCATGTGCGGGAAGAGCGCGTACTGCTGGACGACCATGCCGATGCCGCGCCGGTGCGGAGGGAGCGCGGTGACGTCCCGGCCGCCGATCAGCACCCGTCCGGCGACGGGCCGGACGAAGCCGGCGACCGCGCGCAGGGCCGTGGTCTTGCCGGAGCCGGAGGGGCCCAGCAGTGCCATGACCTCGCCGGGTTCGACGGTCAGGTCGAGGGAGTCCAGGACGGTGTTGCCGTGGTAGGCGACCGAGACGGAGTCGAAGCGGATGCCGCTCACGCCGGCTCCGCGGCCGACGCCGCCGCTTCGGCGAGGAGCTGCGGGAGTTCGGCGATCGAGCCGAGGACGTGGGTCGCGCCGTGCGCTTCCAGCGCGGCGCGGTCGTGGGCGCCGGTCAGGACGCCGGCCACGACGCCCGCTCCGGCGCGGCGGCCGCTGAGCATGTCGTACGCCGTGTCCCCGGCGACCACCACCTCGCGTACGTCGGCCACCGCGCCGGTGCGCAGGAACGCGGCCAGCACCATGTCCGGGTAGGGGCGGCCGCGGCCGCCGGCGTCGGCGGGGCACAGGGTGAGGTCGGCGAGGTCCCGCCAGCCGAGGGCGTCGAGGATGGCGTCCTGGGTGACGCGGGCGAAGCCGGTGGTCAGGACGACGGTGCGGCCGTCGGCGCGGAGCTTCTCGACGGCCTCGCGGGCGCCGGGGAGGGGGGCGATGAGGCCGCCGTCGACGAGCTCTCCGTAGGCCTGCTCGAAGGCGGAGTTGGCGCGCCGGGCGAGTTCCTCCGTACCGAAGAGGTGGCGGAAGACGGAGATCTTGGACTCGCCCATGGTGTCGCGGACGTAGCGGAGCTTGGCCTCGTGGTCGGCGCTGCCCGGCTCGACGCCGAGGTGCTCGGCGGCGCGCTCGAAGGCGCGCTCGACGAGGCCGCCGTCGGCGACGGTCGTGCCGGCCATGTCGAGGACGATGAGCTTCTTGTCGGTGGTGCGGTCGGTCATGGTGTTCACCAGCCCAGTTCGTTCGCGGTGGTCTCGGCTAGGGCGGGCGAGCAGGTCATGCCGCGGCCGCCGGGTCCGGTCACCAGCCAGACGCCGTCGCTCACCTGCTGGCGGTGGACGACGCGGGTGGTGTCGGTGCACTGCGCGTACACGCCCGCCCAGCGGTGCCTGATCTTCGGCAGCGGGCGGCCCAGGAAGGCCTCGACGACCCCGGTGAGGTGCTCGTAGGGGTCTTCGAGGGTGTCGAACGCGAAGGGGTGTTCGTACTCGTGGGTGTCGCCGATGGTCAGTCCGCCGTCCAGGCGCTGGACCATCAGCAGCTGCATCTTGTGCGCGGCGGCGACCGGCGCCTGGGCCTGCCCGGCGTTGAGGGCGTCGAGGGCCGGGGAGGCGTAGGCCGGGTAGTAGCGGAAGCTGTCGGCGTCCGCGACGGAGGTGGTGAGGGGTTCGCCGAGCGGGGCGGTCTGCATCATCTGGAGGCGGACGCGGCGCACGGGCAGCTCGGGGGCGAGTTCGCGGACCAGGCCGGAGAGCCAGGCGCCGGTGGCCAGGATGACGGCGTCGCCGCGGTGGACGTCGCCGTGGTCGTCGCGGACGGCGCCGGGGCCGGTGACCTCGCGGACCTCGCGTCCGGGGAGGAAGGTGTAGCGGCCGGAGGCCCGGAGGGCCGCGCGGAGGTGGAGCTGGGCGGTGCGCGGCTCGACGGCCGCGTCGCGCTCGCACCACAGCGCGGCCTCGAAGTCGCCGCGCAGGGCCGGGTTGATCTCCCGGGCCTCGGCGGCGGTGACCAGTCGGTAGCCCCGGGCGGGGGCGTCGGGGCGGGCCAGGGCCGCCTCGGCGACGGCGCGTTCGCGGGCGTTGCGGACGGGGGTGAGGGAACCGATGGCGCGGAAGCCCAGGCCGGGCACCTCCGCGCCGATCCGCTCCCAGAGCTCGCGGGCGCGCAGGGCGGTGTCGAGCTCCTCGCCCCCGGCGCGGCCGCTGATCCAGATCTGGCCGAAATTGCGCAGTGACGCGCCGCGGGCCTCCGCCTCTCGCTCGATCTGGACGACCTCGTGGCCGCGTTGGACTGCTTGCCAGGCGTGCATGGTGCCGACCACGCCGCCTCCGACGACTATGACTCTCACGCCCTCCAAGGTGGTCGCGGTCCGTGTCCCGTACGGGGCCGCCCGGCGACGGGCCGGTGAATAGCCCCCGACACTTGGACTAGACCCGTTACCTTTTTGTGATGTCACGTCGCCCCTTTTCATGTGGGTTGAGAGGGTTGGCGCTCCGCTACTCGGGGCGCAGGCGGGTCGTGAAGCTGAACCGGTCGCCACGGTAGAGCGAACGCACCCGCTCCAGCGGCTGCCCGTTCTGGTCCCGGGAGAAACGGTGGATGAGCAACATCGGGAGGGCGGGCGGAGTGCCGATCAGCAGGGCCTCGCGGGGCGTGGCGAGCACCGTCTCCAGCTTCTCGTCGGCGTCCCCGAAGGAGATGCCGAGGCTGTCGCGGAGGTATCCGTAGAAGGAGGAGTCCGGCTGGAAATCGACGTCGAGGCGGGGCGCGCGGGAGACCCGTACGTACGTGCTCTCCAGCCCGACGCGCTCGTCGTCGGCGAGCAGCACGCGCTCCAGGTGCCAGACCGGCTCGCCCGCCTCGGCGCCGATGCCGCGGGCGAGTTCGGGCGGGCAGGGGAAGCGCTCCAGGCCGATCAGGTGACGGCCCGGGCGCCGGCCCTGCCGGCGCACGCCCTCGGTGTAGCTGGCGAGGGAGAGCGGCTGCTCCAGCTTGGGGCCCGCGACGACGGTCCCGCGCCCGGAGCGGCGCAGCCTGCCCTCCAGCAGCAGCTCCCGCAGGGCCTGGCGGACGGTCTCGCGGGACACCTCGTACCGCTCGGCGAGATCGCGCTCGGTGGGCAGGGTCCCGCCTTCGCCGAGCTCGTCGAGGAGGTCGGCGACCTGCGCCTTGACGGCGTAGTACTTGGGGATGCGGCCGTGCTCGGGGATTCCGGAGCGGACGGGCGAGCCGGGGCGGTGCTGCGGGTACTGGGTCTGTTCTTCCACGGTCGGACTGTACGTGGGGCAGGTGTACGGAGATCGCGGGTGCGGCGGGGGCGGCGGGCCGGGGGGCCGGGGGCGGGCGGCGCCGTCAGCGGGTGCGCAGGCGGCGGGCGGCGATGAGCAGTCCGGCCCCGGAGGCGAGGGCGGCCGCGGCGCCGGCTCCGTAGATCCACTCGCGGGGACCGGTGTGCGCGAGGGAACCCGCCTCGGTGCGGCCGTCCTCGCCCATCTCCTCCTGCGGGCCCTCCACCGAGAACCGGTACGCGCCGGCCTCGCCGACCCAGTCGCCGTCCTCGCCCTGCTCGCCCTTGCGCTGCACGAGGGCGGCGTCGGCGAGGACCTCGCCGTGCGGGGCGTCGGGGGCGAAGGCCAGCCGCACCTTGACGGTGGTGGTGCCGCCGGCCGGGACGGAGAAGCCGGAGAAGGCCTCGCCGCCGTCGAACACGGCGATGATCTCGTCGCGGTCGCTGCGCTCCAGGGTCACGGGGCGGGTGCCGCCGGGCGCGTCGAACTCCATCCGCAGGTGCGCGGGGCGCAGGGCCCGGGCGGCGTCCGTGAGCACGATGACGGGGTGGATGGCCGTGCAGGTGGCCGCGGTGCTGTTGGTCAGGTCCAGCAGCCAGGTCTGCGGCTCGGCGCCGGCCCGGTAGACCGCCGGACCGCCGCGGATGCGGGCGCCGATGGGGAAGGCGGAGCTCTTGCCGTCGCCGCAGCTGGCCTTGATGCGGGAGGGCATCGCGGGCGCGGGGTGGGCGGCGGGGCCGCCGCCGGGCCCGACGTCCGCGACGGCGGTGGGGGCGGCGGCGCCGGTGGCGAGGAGGACGGCGGTGAGGGCCAGGGCCGTGCGCAGGGGCGGTCGGTGTCGCTGTCGCAGTCGCTGTCCCATGGAAGACCTTCGCTGCTCGCCGGACGGATGAGGAACGGATGATGATCGGACGAGGCGACAATCACCCCGGCCTGCCCGCACCCTCCCACGCGCGCGAACCCGCTTTCCGAGCGCCGCGCCCGGCCTCCCCGGTTTACGCCCGAACGGCCCCAGGGGTCAACCCACCCGCCACCCGACCCGGCAGCGCTTGCGGCGCGGCGCCGGAGGTCCTGGCGCAGCCGGGCCACCCAGCCCCGCCGACGCTCGAGGCGCGGAGCCCGGGGGGCTCCGCCGCAGCCGCCCCACCCAGCCCCGCCAACGCTCGGGGCGCGGGGCCCGGGGCGCAGGCCCGGAGGCCTCGGCGCAGCCACGCCACCCAGCCCCGCCGACGCTTGAGGCGCGGGGTCCGGGGCGCAGGCCCGGGGGCTCCGGCACAGCCCACCCAGCCCCGCCGGCGTTTGAGGCGCGGGGTCCGGGGCGGAGCCCCGGGAGCCTCGGCGCAGCCGGGCCCGGCAGGCGCAGCCACCCCACCCAGCCCCGCCGGCGTTTGAGACGCGGGGCCCGGGGCGGAGCCCCGGGAGCCTCGGCGCAGCCAGGCCCGGCAGGCGCAGCCACCCCACCCAGCCCCGCCGGCGCTTGAGGCGCGGGGTCCGGGGCGGAGCCCCGGGAGCCTCGGCGCAGCCAGGCCCGGCAGGCGCAGCCACCCCACCCAGCCCCGCCGGCGTTTGAGGCGCGGGGTCCGGGGCGGTGGCCCGGAGGCTTCGGCGCAGCCGGGGCCGGGCGGGGCCCCGGTCGGGGCCCGGCCAGGGCTTACGCGTGGCCGAACAGCGGCGCCAGCGCCAGTTCGGCGGCGCCCTGCGCCACCCCGGCCGCCGCCCGCGCCACCGGCGGCGGTTCCCCCGTCAGCGCCCGGCCCGCCAGCACCGCCCGGACCCCCGTCACGAACACCTCCGGGTCGGCGGCCACCACCCGGCCCCCCAGCAGCACCCGGTCCACGTCCAGCAGCGCGACCAGGTTCGCGGCGCCCTCCCCCAGCAGCCGCGCGGCCCCCGCCAGGTCCCCCCGGGCCACCGCCTCCAGGCAGAGCACCTCCAGGCAGCCCCGCCCCCCGCAGCGGCACGGCGGCCCGTCCAGCCGGAGCACCTGGTGTCCGAACTCCCCCGCCGCCGAGCGCGCCCCCCGGTAGACCGCGCCGTCGAGCCGCAGCCCCGCCCCGAGCCCGGTCCCGACGTGCAGGTACACGCACGAACCGGCCCCGCCCGGCCCTCCTGCCGCCGCGACCCCGGCGTTGGTGTCCTTGTCCAGCACCACCGGCAGCCCCAGCCGCCCCTCCAGTACCTCCCGCAACGGAAACCCCGCCCAGTCCGGGAACCCCGTCACCCGCCCCAGCACCCCGCTGCGCCAGTCGAGCGGCCCCGGCGCGGCCACCCCGACGCCGAGCGGCGGTGCGGCCGGCCCGCGCGCGCAGACCCGTACGACCGCCGCGAGCACCGCCTCCACCACCAGGTCCGGGCCCGCCCCGAAGTCCAGCGGGCCGCGCCACGCCTCGACGACGCCGCCCGCGAGGTCGACTCGTACGGCCGTCAGCTCGTCGCGGTCCAGGTGCACCCCGACCGCGTGCCCGGCCTCCGGAACCAGCCGCAGCAGCGTGCGCGGCTTGCCTCCGGTGGAGGCGCCGCGCCCGGCCTCGGCCACCAGCCCCTCCGCCGCGAGCCGGGCGATGATCTTGCTGACGGCCTGCGGGGTGAGCCCCGTACGGGCCGCGAGCTCGGCGCGGCCCAGGCCCGGCGACGCCCCCGCCGAGCGCAGCAGATCCAGCAGCAGTGCCTCGTTGTACCCGCGCAGGGCCGGCAGGTTCGCCCCGCCACGACCGCCCCCGGTGCCCTTTCCCCTGTTCACCCGCCCATTGTCCACCCTCCTTGCACTTGCGCAACGCTGTTGCCAAAGTGGATGCATGAACACCGCACCCTCCCCCACCACCCCCACCACCCCCACCTCCCCGCTGCGCGTCGCGCTCATCGGCTACGGACTCGCCGGCTCCGTCTTCCACGCCCCTCTCGTGTCCGCGACCGAAGGCCTCGTCCTCGACACGGTCGTCACCTCCGACCCCGGCCGCCGGGCCCAGGCCCGCGAGGCGTACCCCGACGTCCGCTTCGCCGCCTCCCCCGACGAGCTGTGGGAGCGCGCGGCCGGCGGCGGGGACGACGCCCCCGGCCTCGTCGTCATCGCCTCCCCCAACAAGACCCACGTCCCGCTCGCCACCGCCGCGCTCACCGCCGGCATCCCGGTCGTCGTGGACAAGCCCCTCGCCGCGACCGCAGCCGAGGCCCGCGAGCTCGCCGCCCTGGCCGACCGGACCGGCACCTTCCTCTCCGTCTTCCAGAACCGCCGCTGGGACAACGACTTCCTCACCCTGCGCCGCCTCCTCGCCGACGGCGAACTCGGCGACGTCCAGCGCTTCGAGTCCCGCTTCGAGCGCTGGCGCCCGCAGCTCAAGGGCGGCTGGCGCGAGTCCGGCGCCCCGGAGGAGATCGGCGGCCTGCTGTACGACCTCGGCAGCCACGTCGTGGACCAGGCCCTGGTGCTCTTCGGCCCGGCGGTCCGGGTCTACGCGGAAGCCGACGTGCGCCGCCCCGGAGCCCAGACCGACGACGACACGTTCATCGCGATCACCCACGCCGGCGGCGTCCGCTCGCACCTCTACGTCAGCGCGACCGCCGCCCAGCTCGGCCCGCGCTTCCGCGTCCTCGGCTCGCGGGCCGGCTACGTCAAGTACGGGCTCGACCCCCAGGAGGCCGCCCTGCGCGAGGGGCTGCGCCCGGACCGGGCCGACGGTGCGCTGTGGGGCGAGGAGCCGCCGCACCTGTGGGGGCGGCTGGGTTCCGGCGAGTCCCCGCTGACCGGCGGCGGGATCCCGGTGCCGACGGAGCACGGCGACTACCCGGCGTACTACAAGGCCGTCGCGGAGGCCCTGCGCACGGGCGGCCCGGCTCCGGTGAGCGCGCACGAGGCCGCCGACTGCCTGGCGGTCCTGGAAGCGGCGCGCCGCTCCTCCCGCGACGGGGTGACGGTGGACATCGCCTGAGCCGGCCGGGGCGCGGGGACGGCCAGGGCCCGGGGGGGGCGGGGGCGGCGCGGGCATGCGGAAGGGGCGGACCCGCCCCCCGACGGCCCCGCCCCTCCTCCCCCCGTCGGCGCTACGCGCCCTTGAACTCCTGCCGCTGGCGCCCGAGACCCGCGATCTCCACCTCGACGACGTCCCCGGCCCGCAGGAACGGCTTCGGCTCCGGCTGCCCGGCGGCCACACCGGCCGGCGTGCCGGTGACGATCACGTCGCCCGGGTACAGGGTCATGAAGTGGCTCAGGTACCGCACGACCTCGCCGACCGGGAAGATCTGGTCCGAGGTGTGGCCATCCTGCTTGAGCTCCCCGTTGACCCACAGCCGTACGTCCAGCACCTGCGGGTCCGGGACCTCGTCGGCGGTGACCAGCCAGGGACCGAGCGGGGTGAAGGTCTCGCAGTTCTTGCCCTTGTCCCAGGTGCCGCCGCGCTCCGTCTGGAAGGCGCGCTCGGTGACGTCGTTCGCAAGGACGTAGCCCCCGACGTGCGCGAGGCCCTCCTCGGCGGAGCCCAGGTAGCGGGCGGTGGCGCCGATGACGACGCCCAGCTCGGCCTCCCAGTCGGTCTTCACGCTGCCGCGCGGGATCAGCACGGTGTCGTCGGGGCCGACGACGGTGTCCGGGGACTTGAGGAAGACGATCGGCTCCGCCGGAGCCTCCGCACCGACCTCGGCCGCGTGCCCGTGGTAGTTCAGCCCGATGCCCACGATCTTGCCTATCCGACCCACCGGGGAGCCGGTGCGCAGACCACCCGCGTCCAGGACCGGAAGCTCGCCGGCCGCCGCGGCGTCCCGTACGCGGGACAGTACGGAGTCGTCGGCCAGCAGGGCCCCGTCCACATCCGTGATCAGGCCGGACAGGTCACGCAGGGTGCCGTCCTGGTCGAGCAGCGCGGGGCGCTCCGATCCGACGGGTCCGACACGCAGCAGCTTCATGGACATTCTCCCGTGGTCGAGGGTGGTCGGCCCATGGGCATGCCCCGGGCCGGACGATGGGTTGCGGCCATCGGAGGATTGGTCGATCCTCCAAGATGGGCGCCCCATCCGCAAGACCCTGTTCACAGACTGGAACGCGACCCTCCAGCGGCGGCCGACCCGGCCGGGGCCCCGGCGGGCACCGCGGCGCCCGCCCCGGCCGATGCCGCACCCTCCGCCGCCTCCCCGGCCGACGTGCGGGCGGCCCGGTCCTTGCGGTGCTGGAGCCAGGCCCGCTCGGCGACCGACCACGCCGTGGTGGTCACCAGGTAGAGCCCGGCGGCCAGCGGCACCAGGGCCGCCGTGATCAGCGTCCCGAACGACAGCAGGGGCAGTACGCCGCCCAGCTTGCGCATCGCCGCCTGCTGCTCGGCGCTCAGCTCGACCGGTGCCGCCGGGCCCCCGCGCGCGCCGGCCGTCGCCGCACCGGACACGGCCCTGCGCCCGGCCGGGCCGCCCTTGGCCCCGGCCGGGGCGCCCTTGCCCCCGCGCGGCGCGCCCTTGGCCCCGGCCTGCTTGGCCTTGCCCTCGGCCGGCTTGGCCTTGCCCCCGGCCGGCTGGGCCGGCGGCAGCCCGGGAGCAGGTGCGGCCGCGGCCGCGCGCCGCCCCCGGACCGCGCTCCACGCGGCCACCACCCCGACGGCGGCGAACAGCCCCAGGAACACCAGCCCCTGGGCCCCGAAGAGGCCGCCCTCCCCGAGGGCGTCCGCCCAGCGGGACCCGAGCGGGGCGGCGAACAGCCGGTGCCCCAGCAGTTCGTTGGCGGCCCCGCCGACCTCCGCCGACGAGAAGGCGCGGTACATCACGAAGAACACCGGCAGCTGGAGCAGCGTCGGCAGGCAGCCGGCCACCGGGGTCGCCCCGCGGAAGGCCGCCCGGCTCAAGGGGTGCAGGGCGAGCCGTACGAGCACGGTGAACAGCACGATCGCGGCAGCGGTCGCGGACTGGGCCAGAACCGGCTGGAGCAGCCGGCCCAGCTCGGCAACAAGATGGGTGAAAACGGACACGTGGGCCCTCCGAGGGGTCTCGTCGAACGTCGAAAGAAGATGCGTTTCGGCGCGACGACCCGCGAGGGGCGACGACAGTGATCAGTCAGCAGAAGGCGATGGCGTCGGCGGAGCACCGAGCGGTACGGAGAGTGGAGAGGTACCGAGCGGCGCCCGACGGAAGGTGTACTGCGCGCCCCTACGCGGCCGTCAGGGCGGGACGGCCCGGAGCCCTGGGCCGCGACCGGCCCGAGGCATCGGGATCGCGCTGCGGCAGGAACGCCGTGCGCTGCTCGCGATCACGGATCGCGGTGCGTATGCGGTGCGGCGGTACGGACCCCACGACCGAGGCCGCCAGCGCGGCGGCCCCCACGGCGACGGCCGCGGCCAGCGCGACCACGGCGGCGGCGAGGCCGTTCTGCCCCGGCATCAGGCCGAGGATCCCGCCGAACACCAGCAGGGCGGCGAGCAGGGCGCCCGCCCGCGAGGAGACCAGGAAGGACAGCAGGGAGCGCGCGTCGGCCCGTCGAGCCACCGGGACCGCCCCCTCCCCTTCCGCGAGCCCCGGACCCCCCGACGGGGCGGGCACTCACGACCGATACTAGCGGGACCCTCCGACAACAAGGCCGGGCTCCCGCTCCGGAAGCGGATCCCGCCCCAGCACCTCCCCGTCGGGGCGCCCGTCCGGATCCGCCGGCCCCCACCGGCGCGCGCCCCGGGACACCGCGACCGTGACCACGAGGTTCAGCACCAGCGCCACCATCCCCGCGTTCACCCCCCACACCGGATCGTTCCCGGTGAACACGAGTCCGCAGACGGCCGCCACCCCGACGACCAGGCCGCCGACCGCCCCCGACACCGTCAGCCCGCGCCACATCAGCCCCAACAGCAGCATCGGCACCAACTGGGCCATCCCCTCGTACGAGACGAGCGAGAGCCGGACCAGCGTGTTGGGAGCGACGTACGTCATCACCAGGGCCACCGACCCCGCGACCACCACCACGATCCGCGAAGCCGTCTTCTGCCGCTCCCCCGCACTCCAGCGCGGCACCAGCGACAGCACGCTGCGCCCCCACATCGTCCCGATGACCAGCATGAACACCGCCATCGGCACGATCGACGACAGCGCGGCCGCCACCCCGATCACCCCCACCGCCCACGCCGGCAGCGAGTCGACCACCAGCTTGAAGAGCGCGAGGTTGGACTCGGCACCCGTCAGCCCGGGCACCACGAACAGCGCCGCCATCCCCAGCAGCATCGGCACGAACAGCAGGACGTTGTAGGCGGGCAGCAGGACGGCGTTGCGGCGCAGCGTGTCGGCGCTGCGCGCCCCGAGGTAGCCGGCCACGGTGGTCGGGAAGATGACGACGGTCAGCGCGTTGAGCACGGTCGTCGAGGCGAACCAGGCCGACCCCAGCCGCCCCTCGCCCCCGGGCCCGGCGCCGTGGCCGGGCAGCGTCAGCCACTGCGGCTTCTCGGCCGCGAGCCGGTCGAAGAGCTCCCCGTAGCCGCCGAAGTAGTGCACGGGCACGTACCAGGCGAGGAAGGCGAGCGTCCCGATGACCAGCACGTCCTTCAGGACCGACACCCAGGCGCTGCCCCGCAGCCCGCTCACGACCACGAAGCCGGTGGTCACGGCGAAGGCCACGAAGTAGGCCCACTCCAGCGGCACGGCCCCGTAGGTCACCGTCGTCACGACGATGCCCATCCCCGTGATCTGGAGTTGGATGTACGGCAGCAGGAACACCGTGGCCAGGACCGCCACCGCCGCGCCCAGCCACGGGCGCCCGTAGCGGTGGGCCACCATGTCGCTGATCCCGACGAGCCCGTGGCGCCGCCCGTAGTCCCACAGCATCGGCCCGACGACGTACCCGAGGGCGTAGCCGCAGGACATGTACGCGACGACGTACATCACCGGGGCCCCGTAGTCGTAGCCCCAGCCGGCCGCCCCGAGGTAGCTGAAGCTGGTGTACCCCTCCCCCGCCATCAGCACCCAGATGAACACGGTCCCCAGCGAGCGCCCGCCCACCGACCACTCGGCGAGCCCGCCCCCGCCACCGCCGCGCCCGCGGACGGCGAGCAGCCCGAGCGCGACGGTCGCCACCATGAACACGGCGAAGACCGAGGTGGCCACCGCGGCAGCGCTCACCGCCGGCCCCCGGCCCGCAGATCGGCCCGCCGGACGAGCCACACGGCGAGCGGCGTCACCAGGGTCGACCCGATGAACCACGCGAGCAGGAAGGGCACTCCGCCGACCCTCGGCTCCAGCCGGTTCACGAGGGGCAGCGCCCCGGCGAACAGCACGAAGGGCACACCGAGCCACAGCAATTGCGGACGCATCGCCCCACCCTAGGACGCGAGGGTGCCCCAGACCACCAGGCGGTACTTGGAGGTGTACTCGGGCGTGCAGGTCGTCAGGGTGATGTACGCACCGGGCTCCGCGTACCCGGCGTCGGGCCGGACCGTGCTGTGCGGCACGGGTGCGATCACCCCGGTGTCCCGCTCGGTGGTCTCGCTCAGCACCTTCCCCACCACGTACGTGTAGCGCCGCCCCCGGACGTCGACCAGCAGCCGGTCGCCCGCCCTGAGCCGGTTGATGTACCGGAACGGTTCCCCGTGGGTGTTGCGGTGCCCGGCCAGCGCGAAGTTCCCCGCCGCCCCGGGCTGCGCGGTACCGGGGTAGTGGCCGGCGTACCCCTTGTCGAGCACGGCCCGCTTGTCGACCCCCTGCGCGATGGGCACGGTGAGCCCGAGGCGCGGAACGCGCAGCACGGCGTACGCCTCCTCCCGCGCGGGCGACGGCTGCGGCTGCGGCCGTGGCTTCGCGGGCTTGGCGGCGGGCGCCGCGGACGACCCCGGTCCGGCCCCAGGACCACTCGAACCCCCCTCGTCGACAGAGCCGGAACCAGCCTCGGAACCCGAACCCGAACCCGAACCAGCACCAGCACCAGCACCAGCACCGGTGTCAGCACCCGTAGAACCGGAAGCCCGCCACCGCTCCTCAAGGACCTGCACCCGCTCCCGTGCGGCCGCGACGGCCTGCCGGTTCGTCCACCACACCTGGTGCACCACCAGCAACGCCACCACCACACCCACGGTGGTGACCGCCTCGGCGCCCACCCACAACAGCCGTGCGAGCCCGGCCCGACGCCCTCGCCGGCCGCGCCCCTGGACCACCACCCTCACCCGATCCCGCACGGCCCGCACCCTAAGTCCTCCCCCCTCAACTGACCAGCGGCAGTACGGTGTGAACCATGCGCCCCGACACGCCCGCCGAGCACATCGCCGAAGCCGAGCGCCTCATCCGCACGGCGACCCGCTACCCCGAGGACCAGGAGCCCCTGCTCCTCCAGGCCGCGGCCCACCTCGAACTGGCCGACGCACGCGAGCGCGCGAGCACCCTCTACGACCAACTCCTCGCCGCCGCGCCCGCCGACCCGCACCTGATCAAGGCCCTCCAGGCAGCGAACCTGTGGGAGTACGGCCACGAGGCCGAGGCCCGCGCCCTGATCTCCGGCATCCGCGCCGCCGCGCCGACGGACCCGGCGCCCTGGGAGGTCATCGCGGAAGCCCTGGAAGCCCACGACGAGTTGGAAGCCTCGCACGAGTGCTTCACCGAGGCGGCCACCCTCCTGACCTCGGAGGACACCCCCCTCACCCAGGCCACGACGGCCCTGCTCACAGGCCGCCACCGGGTCCGCCGCCTCCTCGCGCTCCCGCACGACGACTGGGACATGGCCGCCGACACCCGCCACGCCGGCCCGATCCCGCTGGACGAACTCCACGACCCGAAGCGCATCTGGGCCCTCGGCTCCGACGACCCGGCGGAGCTGCGCGCCGAGATCGCCCGCCTGCGCGCCGAACTGGGCGACCGCCGCGCCGCCCTCTCGCGCCCCTTCCCGGTGGCGATCCTCCACTGGCCCCAGCGCGAGCTCACGGAACTCGTGGCCTCCTACCCGACCCTCGCGGCGGAGTACCCCTCCCACGCGGCCCACCTCACCGCCACCGAGGCCTCCCTCCGCAGCCTGGCCGCCTCGGGCACCACCAACCTCGGCATCGTCACGGGCAACGTCCCCTCGTACGAGGCCTTCGCGGCCTCGGAGAAGACCTCCCCGGCCTCCCCCTCCCTCCTGGCGGAATACGCCACCACCCTGGCCGCCCGCGGCAAGGCCACCCCCTGGCCCCCCACCCCCACCTCCCCCTGCTGGTGCACCTCGGGCAAGCCCTACGGGGAATGCCACGGCGACCCGTCGGGAGCGGGCCGCGGGTGAGCAGAGGACGACGCCTCGTACTCCACGAGCCCGGGGAGATGTGTGCGAACACCGACGCGGATCATCACGTCCTGCAGACTCCCGCTGAGGACTCCGCCCTGCAGTCCGTCCTCGCCGGGCTGCGCCCCTATGACGTCGCGGGGCTCTACACCCGGGCGATCGCCAACGCGGTCGACTACGTCCTCGACGGAGCGAGGACCGGGAGGTACGACCTGCTGTCCCCCGATGTCCACCCCGGCGAGCGGGCATCGGTGGGAGCCAAGCTGGAGTACGAGGTGCTGCGTTCCTTCAACCTCCCGAAGGAGCCGCCGCTCGACACGCTGATCGCCGGGATACCCGTGGACCTCAAGGCCACCGTCGGCTCGAACTGGGCGATTCCCGCCGAGGCCCAGTGCCAGCTCTGCATCTGTACGCAGATACGGCTCGGCCGCGGCCTGCACCGGTCATGGCTCGTGCGCGCGCACCGCTCTTGGCTCTACCGGGGCGCGGGAAACCGGGACGGAAAACGGGGACTGGCCGTGCACGCCCGTGAGCACTGGAGCGTGCCCCTCTACGACTGGACCCCGCTGCCGGTCAACCCGCTCACGCTCCTCACACCGGAGCAGGCCCGGCGGGTCCTGGCCAAGCGGCCGGGACAGGAACACCGGTTCACGATGATGTTCAATTACCTTGAGGGGCTCGTGGTTCCGCGCAGCGTGATCGCTACGGTCGGTGCCGGCAATCACGATCCCCTGCGACGGGCGCGCAACATCAGGAAGAACCTGGCGCGCGAGGGACTGACACTGCTCTGCGGCAAGTTCCCCGGGCAGCGCGACCTCGCGGCAGCGCACAAGATCACGCTCGGGCCGGAGGACTGGATCGCCTTGCGGACGGAGGGAGGCCAGGACGATGCCGGATGAGACTCCCTGGGAGCCACCCCAGGGCTCCTGGGCGTCCTCAGAGGCTCGCCGCCGCAACATGCAGGCGATCCGGAGCCGCGACACGAAGCCTGAGCTGGTCATCAGGCGCCTGGTCCACTCCCGGGGCCTGCGCTACCGGATCGCGGCCCGGCCCCTGCCCGGGCTGCGCCGGACGGCCGACCTGGTCTTCCGGCCGGCGAAGGTAGCGGTCTTCATCGACGGGTGCTACTGGCACGGCTGCCCGGAACACTACGTCTCCCCTAAGACCAATCCTGGCTACTGGTCCGAGAAGGTGGCCCGGAACATGGCCCGGGACCGGGACACGGATCAGCAGCTCGAAGAGGCCGGCTGGCTCGTGCTCCGGTTCTGGGAGCACGAGCCGTCAGACATCTGCGCCGCCAGGGTCGCCGCCGCCGTCCAGGAGCGCCGCGGCCCCCACCGGACCTCGGCGAGCGCCTAGCGCTCGTCCCCGGGCCCGTCCTGCGGCTGGGGCCCGGCGGCACGGAGGACCTTGGCGATGGCTTCGCCGACGGCGCGCGCGACCGGGGGCGGGAAGGCGTTGCCTACCTGCCGGTACTGCGCCGTCTTGCCCGGCAGCCTGCCCTCGGACTTGCTTCCTTCGAAGTCCCATTCCCGGGGGAAGCCCTGGATGATCGCCGCCTGCGTGACGGTGAGCATGGGGCCCCTGTCCCGGAACAGGTCCCTGTCCCAGCTCTTCTTCTCGATGCAGTCCTTGGGAGAGTTGGCCACCCCGAGGGCATCGATTCCCAGCTTCTCCCACGCGGCCTTGGCACGACTGGGACCGAGGTCCGCTCCGCCGTGCTTCTTCGAACCGCCGACCAGGGTCGGCGCGACCCCGGATTTCGTGTTGAGCCATGCGTCGCGCTTGGTCCTGGCCAGATCGCCCACCTCGCCGCCCAGCTGGATGAAGGCTTCGTACCGCTCCTTCATCGTCTCCTCAAGGGCCTTGCGGACCGTGGTGATCTCCGCGACGGGCGTGGGCCACTGGAATTCCTGGACAGCGAGAAGCTCCTGCCGGATGGCGACGAGGATGGCACGGGGGCGCAGCTGCGGGACGCCGAAATTGCTGGCCTCAAGGACCCTCCACCCGCACACCTTGTAGCCAGCGCCCTCGAATTCCTCCAGCACATCGGTTTTCGGATTCTTGGCCCGGCCGCCCTCCAGGCGTGCCACGACCCATTCCCGGTAGTCCTCGAACTTTTCGTCCTTGATGCCGCGGACGTTCTCGATCATGACGGCTTTGGGCCGGAGCTTGTCGACGAGGGCCAGCATCTCGGGGAAGAGGTCGCGCTCGTCGTCCTTCCCCAGCTGCTTGCCCGCATGGGAGAACGGAGGACACGGAACGCCCCCCGCGAGGAGATCGAGCTCCCCCTCCTTCAGCTGCTGCCCCCGAAGATATTCGACGGGCTTTTCCAGCCGTACGTTCTCGCTGAATTCCTTGACATCACCCTCGATGACGTCACAGTATTTCCGCTCGAATTCCCAGCCGTCCCGCTGGGCGACGTTGCGCCGCAGGGTGGCCGCGGCGTAGGGGTCGATCTCAACGAGGGCAAGGTGACTGAAGCCGGCCTGGTGGAGGCCGATGGCTTGCCCTCCGGCTCCGGCGCAAATCTCAATCGAGGTCAGCGTGGGATCGCTGGCATCCATCGAGTCCTCCTGGTGTGGCAGATGCAGACAGGCCAGTGTCGCATCTGCCACCGACATCACGTCCCACGCTCAGGCCTGGGGGCCGGTCACGTGCCTCATGACGCCCGCGAGACGTCCCGGGTCACCGTGCCGGAACGGCACCCACGTGCTCCAGCACCGCCTGGATATCGGCCTCGTCCATGCCGCTGGTCACCGGCCGCTCCTCCTGCAGATCGCCCAGCGCCCGCACCGAGGGATCATCCAAGATCCGCCCCATGAACTCCAGCTTCTCGGCAAGCCGCGTGGCCACGATCTCATCGATCGTTTCCGTGGCCGCCAGCACCGTGACACGCGTCTCAGTGCCGGGTGCCAGCCCGAGCCGGTGGATGCGGTCGAGGCTCTGGAGGAACCGGCCCGCCATGAAGTCCCGGTCGACGTACACGGCGTCGTGGCACTCGTGGTGCAGGCTGATCCCCTCACCCAGGGTCGCCGGATTGGAGATCAGGACGTGGCAGTCCGGGTCTTCCCGGAACCGCCGGAGCTGCTCCTCCCTGTCCGGTGTGCCGCCGTGCACCGCGGCGGGCCCGAATTCCGCCAGCAGACCTTGCAGGGTGGTGATGCTGCGGACGAAGGTCGACCAGACCAGGGTCTTCCGTCCTGCGGCGGCATTGCCCGACACGATCTCCCGGACCGCCCGGTATTTCGGCGGCAGCTCGTGCTGGGAAAGGTTCTGGAGCAGGGTGTACAGCGATTCCCCGTCCGGAACGTCCAGCGGCGGCACCTGGAAACTGACCGGTTCGTGGCGGGTGCTGCCCTCCACCAGCAGGGCAGGGCTCGTGGCCGCCATCAGCAGCCGCAGCATGGCCTTTCCGAGCGAGTCGAAATCGTCCCGTGCCAGCTCCGCACGCGCCGTGTAGCGCCCCACGAGCGCGTCATAGATCTCCCGGTGCAGTCCCTCCAGGGGTACCGGGCGGATGACGGGCTGGAACGGCGGCAGTCCCAGTTCCTTCTTGGTCGTGCGCGTGAAGAGGGGACGCAGTACCGAGCTCGCGTAGGCGAGGTCACCGCCGGCGACGGCCTGGGTCACCACCCTGCGGCCGTGGCCGGGCCATACGAAGGAGAGCAGATTCTCCAGGTCGCGCGCGCCGTTCGGTGCGGGGGTCCCCGTGAGGATCAGGCGGCGCTTGCTCAGCGGACCGAGCGCCATGCAGGCACTGCCGTAGATGCCGTCCGTGCCCAGCTTCATCCTGTGGGCCTCATCGAGGATCACCATGGAGGGGGCGGCGCGGAGCCATCCGGCGAGCACGGAGAGCGCCCGGTCCAGCCTCTCGTAATTGACGATCAGGATCTCGGCGTGCGGATCGGGGAACTTGCCCATCACCCGGGTCACCGGTGCGTCGCGGAAGCACTCCCGGCTCTCGTATTCCCACGACTCGTAGGCCGACTTCGGACTCACGACGAGGAGGCGCCGGACCTCGCCACGCTCCTTCATCGCCGCGTAGACCGCCAGGCCGACCCGAGTCTTGCCCGCACCGGGAACGCTGAAGTTGGCGCCGTGCCTCATGGACAGCAGCCGGGCGATGTCCCTGCGCTGGAAATCCGTCAGGCCGGCACACCAGTTGCCGCCCAGGACGGCCAGCACCGCTGCCTCGTCCGTGCCGGAGCCGGCGGCGGGGCCTTCCTCCAGGTGCGCCGCCGCGGTGTCCGCGTCATCGAGGACCTCTCCGACCAGCGCGACGAGCTCCTCGTCCCACTCGACGGATTCCGGGTGCGGCCACTGCGTCAGGACGTTGAGCCGCGAGAGGAAGTCATCGAGCGGTACTTCCACCATGAGGGGGCCGCGCTGGCCTCCCAGGGGGAAGCCCGCCGCCAGCCGGGCGAGGTCGGCCCGGTACGGTTCGGCGGCGTGCAGGCTGGCCTTCGTACGGGTGACATCGAACATCAGCCTCAGCGAGGGCACCGGCTGGCCGCTCACGCCTCCTCCCGCAGCATGGCTTCGAGCAGCCAGGCCACGCCGTCGCCCGGTTCCCCGATGCTCCGGCCGGCCTCGCGGGCGAGCTTCGACAGGCTCGCCTTCAGGGCCAGCACGGCCTCGTCCAGGCTCTCCTCGTCCAGGCTGCGCGAGGCCCGGGCCAGCGACATGTCCGTCACGCACTGGTCGATGTCCTGGACCGCGTCGTAGAGACGGTCCGGCGCCGCCTGCTTGCGCTTGCGCACGCGTGCGTCCTTGCCGGCCGGCACCAGGGCCTCCTCCACTGCCGTCCGGGCCTGCTGCCAGACCTCGGCGGCTTCCTGGAGCATCTCCTGGGAGACCGGCTCGTTCGAGCGGTCCACCGCCTTGGCCTGCAGCAGCACGTCGGTCAGCGCCTTCGCCGCGGCCACCTGGGGACTGTCGCCCCATGCGGGCCGGTTGAGGCCCGGAATCACACCCCCGGTCCGGGCCGGCGCCTGCTTGAGCTGTTCGGGCAGGTGACGCTGGAGGTACCGGGTCCGGAAGTCGATGTCGGCCAGACGGACGTCCGTCTTGGAGAAGTCCATGACGATGAGCGCCAGCTTGTTCTCCTTGAGCAGGTCAGCCTGGCCCGGGTTCTGCTTGACCGCCTTGGAGAAGGCCCGGTGGAGCTCCCTCAGCTTCTCCTGGGCGTCCTCGAAGTCCATCAGCTTGAGCTGGGCCGGTCCCTTCTTGGAACGCGCCACCAGGTCCCGCAGGCACGACAGCACCCAGAGGTCCTGCTCGGCGGTGGCGGGCCTGATACGGAAGTCCTTCGCCACGTCCCCGACCGGCCGGCCGTTGGCCACCTGCTCGTCAATGGTCAGCAGCCGGTTGATGTACGAGTACGGCCGGCGGGTGTCGTGCCGGAGCTGGAGCGAAAGCTCCACGGCGTTGACATCGGCCCAGGTGCAGGTCTCGGGCAGCACGCCCACCCGGACGCTCTTGACGCCGAGTTCGCGCAGCGCCACGACACGGGTATTGCCGTTGACGAGAACACCGTCGCGGGTGATGAGCCCGGGCTCGTTCTGCCGGTACTCCTTCAGGCTCTCCTTGAGCAGGTCGAAGTCCGGGTCACGCTTGGCGGGGTTCGACGGCAGGGCCTGGAGCAGGTGGCGGAGGTAGTCCTGGCTCTCGGGGCTCCAGGGGTCCGCGTGGAGCAGCTCGTCCCGCACGGGATCGAAGGTGCGCTGCGCCCGGATGCGGTGCGTCGACGGGTTGAAGCAGACCTGGTCGATGGGCATGTCGATGACCTGGACGATCTCCGGCTTCGTCCGCCACTCGATCGTCAGCGTCTCCTGCAGCCGGTCGCCCGCGCTGGCCTCTTTCAGCCGCTGCTCGACCAGTTCCCGGTTCTCGGCGGCGCGGGGCGGCTGGCCGAAGTCCATGCTCACAGTTGGTTCTCCTCCAGGGCTTCGTCGGGGGTGTTGAACGGGGGCCGCCCTGTCGCGGCCCCCAATCGTGCCTATTGTCAGACCTACGCCTGGGCGAGGGCCTTCCTGACCTGCTCCCTGGACTCGGCCGGCAGCGTCTGGAAGTCGGCCCAGAGACGTTCGACCAGGGCGAAGTCCCGCTCCCCCGAGTCCATCCAGCTTCCCAGCATCTTCAGCTCCATCGCGCCGAGCTTGGCCACGCCCGCGAGAACAGCGCCCAGGTCCGCGGTCAGCTTCTTGCCGCCCACCCGGCAGCGGTTGCACTCCACGACGGGCTCCACCTTGCTCGTCCCGTCCGGCTGCCGGACGGGACGGCGGGCGATGTCGAGCTGGGCCGACTCATAGGTGCCGGCGAACACGGCACCCGGCACGATGCCGCACGACCGGCAGTAGTGACCGTCCTTCGCCAGCAGCTCACGGCGCTGCGTATCCGTGTAACCCACCGACGGGAGGGTCCCCTTGCCCTGCTCCCAGACCGGCTCGCCCGCCGAGACGAAACGCTGCTCGTGCTGGCTGAGGCTGCTGTCCTCACGGTTCGTGTCGATCCGCCAGCCATGGCTCCTGAGCTCGCGCACCCGGCGGTCGATCTGACTCATTCCGGGGAAGGCGTGGCGGACGTCCTCCTTGGTGAAGGTCCCGCCCTCGCCCACTTCGGTCAGCAGCCAAAGCGCCGCCCGCCGCTTGGCGCCCAGCTTCGTGTCCGTCCACGACGGCAGCTCAGTCATCTGCGGTTCCCCTCTTTTGAGTCAGCCCAGAAAGCGCTGGCCGAAACCCGCAGGGTCACAGCGGGAACTCTCCAGCCAGCACCCCAACCTTTGCCGATCGGCTAGCAGCATTCCAGCCCGTGTCCGAATTCCCCGTCAGGTGAAAACACCTGCCGCATTCCACTGCGGCCATCCCCCGGGTGAAACTTCGAAAGCTTGGATCTTCGTGGAGAATGGAGCCGTGTTGTCCGACAATTCGAGGCTGCCCGACCGGCGTTCGCCAGACCAGCGTCATCTGGCAGCGGCCCTCAGCGCCGTGCAGGCCGCGACCGGCCGTTCCCAGCGGGCCATTGCCGAGGCCGCGGGAATCAGCCCGGGCACGCTGTCAACGCACCTCAGCGGCGCCCGCGTCCCCACAGAACCCCTGATGGAGAGCTTCTACACGGCCGCGCACAATGCGGCAAAGGCGCTTGGCGGAACGCTCCCCTTCACCCTGGGCCAGCTGCAGAACCTCCGGAACCGCGCATGCGCGAGGCACTGTCCGTGCTGCACGGCCGCCAACGCCGGGCAGGTGCCCGGACCCGCTGACTCCATTTCCACGGGCGGTTCCACCGACCGGCGGACGCCGGCCTTCAGCACCGCCTACCGGCTCCGGCACGAGCGCCGGGCCCGGCGGAAGCGGGTTCTGTCGTCCCGCCCGGCCGGGGCGTCGCCCGCCGCGCAGGTGCCGGTCCCCTCCCGCAGGGGGGACCGGCACCCCGCGGAACAAGACGGAGCGGCCACCTGGACGGAGCTGGAGACGGTGGCGCGGTACTTGTCCCAGAACAGGGACCGCGACGCGGGCATCCTGCTCTGGCAGGCCGGGGCAACCATGACGGCCAGCCAGATCCTGGACGTCGTCTCCTCCTGCCGGAACACGGGGCTGGACGAAGCCGCTGACGCCGTCCTCACCAGCGTCAGCGAACGTTCCGACAGGCAGGCCGTGCTCAACATCACCGCCGCGTTCCAGCAGGCCGGCCGGCACCACGACGTCGGCTACCTGCTGTCGGTGTCGGCTCAGTAGCCCAGCGGCAGCGCCAGTTGTTGGTGGCCGCGGGCTTGGGCTGTGGGTGGGGTGGGGCGGGGGGTGGTGAGGGTGAGGAGGGTGCGGAGGGCGGCGATGACTTCCGCCGGGGTGTCGCGGATCATCGACGGGGTCGCGCTGACCACCAGGATGCCGTGGGACTCCAGGCGCAGCCGGCGGCGGAGCGTGGCGTGCCAGGCGTCGCGGGTGTAGTGGTACTCGGCCGAGTCGATCTCCAGGGCCACGCCCTCGTCCGGCCAGTACGCGTCCGGGCTGGCCAGGAAGGTGCCGTCCGGGGTGTAGAGGCGGGCGTTCCACAGGGGGGTGGGGAGGTCGGTCGCCGTGAGGGTGTCGCGGGCGCGGGCTTCGGCGACCGAGCGGACCCCGGCGAGGAGTTCCGCCGCGGCGGCGCGGATGGCGGGGCGGGCCAGGAGGCGGGAGGCGCGGAGTTCGGCGTGCAGGTCGTGCGGGTGGCACCAGCCGGCCTGGACGACCTGGGCCAGGACCGAGCGGATCCGGTCGGGGTGCGCGGCCCGGGAGGCGTAGTCGGCGGCGGCGCGGACCGGGTGGGCGCTGGGGACGCCGGAGACGGTGAGCGTGCGCGGCCAGCGGGTGGTGGGTGCGGGCCGGACCTGTGGGAGGGCGGTGAGGCGGCGCGGGGCGCGGATCAGGACGTCGGCCGGGACGGGCGGGGCGTCGCGGATGCCGAGGAGGGCGAGGGCGGCGGCGCCGGTGAGGGCGGCCGTGTCGCCGGAGAGCGGGTCGGAGGTGGGCTCGGCGGCGTACAGAACGGCGGCGAGGGCGCGTTGCCGGTGGTCCGGGGGGCCGGTCTGGAGGAGGTAGACCCGGGGCAGGAGGCGTTGCCAGGGGCCGCCCGGGCGGGTGCGGGAGGTGAGCGTGGCGGCGGGGACGCCGCCGGTGGTGAGCTGGTGGCGGGTGGCGAGGCCGAGCTGCCGGCGGGCCAAGGGGACGGGTGCCTTCGGTGTGATCATGGCCCCGGTATGCCCGGGCGGGCGGGGGTCTACCTGTCGCGGTCCGGGTGATCGGGGGACAGGAAGACGACCACGCCCGTCTCGGTCCCGGGGAGCGCGGGCACCTCGTGCCAGCCGAGGCGCCGGTACGTGGCCACCGTGTCCGTGGCCAGCCGCGAGGTCAGCAGCCAGGCGCGGCGGTCGGGGGCGTCGGCGGTGATCTCGGTGAGCAGGGCCCGGCCGGTGCCGTGGCCGCGCGCGTAGCCGCGTACGGCGAGCTCGTCTATCTCCAGGGCGCCGACCAGGAGTTCCCGTACGCGCGCCGGGCCCAGCTGGGCGGTGACCTGGGGGTAGGCGCGGCGCTTCGGGAAGGGGGCGGGGGTGATCCAGGCGGTGGCGAAGCCGTCGATGCCGGTCGCGGACTGGGCGAAGGCGGTACGGAAACCGGGGCGCCGGACGTCGGCCTGGAGGCGGGCCGAGAACTGGCGAATGGTTTCTTCACCTTCGTTCCAGGGCGGGGCGGAGAAGACGTCCGCGTAGGCGTCGGCCAGCTCGTCCGCGAGGTCGAGGACGGCCCGTCCGTAAGAGATCACGCTGTCGGCTCCCGGGGGTGGGGTGGTGAGTTGAGGGGGTTTCCTCCTGGAAGACCGAATCTACGCCCCGGAGGTTCCCGTTCCGGGGGTGCGCAGAAACGGCGAGTGTGCGACAAATCGGCCCCGTACGGTCCGTGTCGCGGGCCGGGGTGGGGCGTTGAGCAGCCCGTGGACAGACTGCTGCGGGTGGCCGGCCCGTGCGCGCTCGCCTTCCTCCTCGTCCTCGGGGTCGTGGCGCTGCTGCCGCGCGGGGTGCGGGAGGCTCTGCCGGATGCGGTGATCGGCGGGGCGGTGCTGCTGCTCGGGGCGGTGGGGGTCCGGCGCGGGTCGAGGGGCCCGCGTTAGCCTCGTACCCCGTAGGCGACTTTTCGGATCATCATGGCGCCGGGCCGGGTGTGGTGTGTGTGGTGTGGTGCCGGCGGGCGTCGCGGACGGAACGAACGAGCGAAGGAGTTTCGACATGGCACGGGTACCGAGTTCCGCGGTGGCGGCGGCCGGCCTGGTCGGCGGGTACGCCGTCGCGCGCTGGACCAAGAAGCGGCCCCTGGGCGGTGTCGTGCTCGGTGCCGCCGGGCTCGTGGCCGGGCGGGAGTGGCACCGGCGGGGCGGCGCTCCGGCGGCGGCCGGGCTGGGCGCGCTGTACCTGGCGGGCTTCGCGGGGGCGCACCCGCTGGCGAAGAAGGTCGGGGCGTGGCCCGCGGTCATCGGCGCGGCGGGGGTCGTCGCGGCGACGGCCTGGGCGGTGGCGGACCGCCACTGACCCCGCGCCGGTGCCCCGCGGCCCGGGGTACCCCGGGCCGCCGCTCCCCTCCCCCGCGATGCGGTGGGCCGGGCGGACCGCCCCCGCGGGCGGCCGGCCGGCTGGCTGGCTGGCTGGTACGGCGTGGTGCCGACGGGAGGACGCCGACCGGCCCGTGCCGACGGGCTGGTGCGAACGAGCCGATACCGACAGGCCAACGCCGACGGGCTGGCCCCGGCGGGCCGGTACGGAAGGGCAGGCACCGGCGGGTCGAGGCCGACACGCCGACGTCGACGGGGCGGTGCGGTGCGGTGCGGTGCGGACGAATCAGTGCCGACAGGCCAGCGGCGACGGACCGGTGCCGAGGTCGGCCGGGTCCCACGGGCGGAGCCCGGTCGGGCGGGCCGAGCTCCACGGGCTGGAGGCCGGCAGGACGGGCCTGACCCCAGCAGGCGAAGCCCGGCGGGACGGGCCGAGCCTCACGGGCGGAGCCCGGGAGGACCGGCCGGGGCCCACGAGCCCGAAGGCCGGGGGGCGGGACGAGCCCAATGGGCGGAGGCCAGCGGGCGGAAGCCAGCGGGACGGGCCGGGGCCCACAGGCGGAGGCCGGCGGGGCGGGCCGAGCCCCGCGGGCCCGGAGGCCGGCGGGGCGGGCCGAGCCCCGCGGGCCCGGGGGCGAGGGGACGGGCCGAGCCCCACGGGCGGAGCCCGGCGGGGCAGGGCCCACAGCCGGAGCCCGGGGGGGGCGGGCCGAGCCACACGGGCCCGGAGGACGGTGGGGCGGGCCGGGGTCCTTCGGCGGCCCCGTGGCCCCGGGCCGGGCAGCCCCGGCCCCCGCACCCCCCGCACCGCCGCAGGCCCCCGCGCGGCGTCAGGCGCCGAAGGCCTGGGAGACCGAGTAGATCAGGAGTCCCGCCAGGGCGCCGACCACCGTGCCGTTGATGCGGATGAACTGGAGGTCGCGGCCGATGTGGGCCTCGATCTTGCGCGAGGTGTGCTCGGCGTCCCAGCCCGCCACCGTGTCGGTGATCAGCGAGGTGATCTCGGCCCGGTAGGTGGTGACCACGTAGACCAGCGCCCCCTCGATCCAGCCCTCCACCTTGTCCTGGAGCCGGCCGTCGGTCGCCAGCCGGGATCCCAGGGACATCAGCGACGCCCGTACCCGCAGCCGCAGCTCGCTCTGCTCGTCCTCCGCCGCGGAGATCATCATCGACCGGACGGCCGTCCAGGCCGAGGCGATCACGTCCTGCACCTCGCCCCTCGCCAGGACGTCCGACTTCAGCCGCTCCACCCGCGCCCGCGTCTCGGTGTCGGACTGGAGGTCGGCCGCGAAGTCCGTCAGGAAGCGGTCCACCGCCCCGCGCGCCGGGTGGCCCGGCATGTCCCGCATCTCCGTCACGAAGCGGAGCAGCTCCTTGTACACCCGGTCGCCGATCTTGCGGTCGACGAAGCGCGGGGTCCAGCCGGGCGCGCCGCCCTGCACGGCGTCCATGACGGACTCCCCGTGCGTGACGAGCCAGTCGTGGGCCTTGGCGCAGACGAGGTCGACGGCCCGGTGGTGGCCGCCGTCCGCGACGACCCGTTCCAGGGTCTTGCCGATGCCCGGCGCGATCTCCGCCGCCTCCGCCCGCCGGGTGATCGCCTCGCCGACGACGGCCTGGACGTCGGAATCGCGCAGGACGGTCAGGGCCCCGCGCAGCGCGGTGGCCAGCTCGGCCGTGACCCGGTCGGCGTGCGCGGGCTCGGCCAGCCAGGCGCCGAGGCGCCCGCCGATGCCGAGCGCCCGCAGCCGGGCGCGGACCACCTCGGCGGAGAGGAAGTTCTCGCCGACGAACTCCCCGAGGGAGACCCCGAGCTGGTCCTTCTTGGTCGGGATGATCGCGGTGTGCGGGATGGGCAGGCCCAGCGGGTGCCGGAACAGGGCGGTGACGGCGAACCAGTCCGCGAGCGCGCCGACCATGCCGGCCTCGGCGGCGGCCGCGACGTACCCGGCCCAGCCGCCCGCGCCCCACGCGTGCTGGGCGTACTTGGCCAGTACGTAGACCAGCGCGACCAGCATCAGCAGGCCCGTCGCGGTGGTCTTCATCCGGCGGACCCCGCGCCGGCGCTCCTCGTCCGCCGCGTTGAAGACGAACCCGCCGCGGGAGGGCGGGGGCGCCGCGCGTGCTCCCGCACGGCCCCCGTCCAGGTCCGCGCCGCCGCTACCGCTGCCGCTCTTCACGCTGCTCACCTGCTCCTGCCTTCCCCCGGTGGCCGGTTTCGTCTGCATAGCATCCGACTCCCGGGGGGCCCGGGGAGTTCCCGGCGCGCCGTACGCCGACGACGTACGCCGCCCCGGCCCCGCCTTCGGCCCCCGGCCCCGGCTACAGCTCCTTGCGGGGCCGTTTGCCGTTCACCGGCTTCGAACCCTTCGGCGCCTTGGTGCGCACCTCGACCCCGCCCCAGAAGGCCAGGCCGTTCACGATCACGCGCGGGGCGCCCGGCTGCGGCGCGATCGGGGTGCCGCTCTGGTCGAAGGCGCCCATGACGCCGATGCCCCGGACGTCGACCTCCACACCCGGCGGGACCGTGATCTGGATGCCGCCCATGATCGCGACGCAGGTGATCACGACCTCCCGCTGCGAGAAGTCCGCCTCGCGCAGGTCGAGGTCCCCGCCGCCCCAGAAGGCCACCGCGTTGAAGCGGGCCGGAACGGTCCAGCGGCCCTTGCGCTGGAAGCCGGACATGACGGCGACGGCGGTGGCCGAGGTCCCCGAGCCGCCGATCCGGCCGGTCCAGGCGCCCTCCGCCGGGGCCGTCCCGGGGGCCGGGGCCGCCACGGCGCCGAGCGGGGGCTCGCCCGGTACGGCCGGCAGGTCGCGGGTCAGCGGTTCGAGGTCGGCGTACGTGCGGGACTTGTACGCCGCCTCCAGCCGCTCCCCGAACTCGTCCATGTCGAGCCGGCCCTCGGCGACGGCGTCGCGCAGCCGCTCCACCACCCGTTCGCGGTCGGCGTCCGAGGCCCTCAGCGCCGGCGCCCCCTCTGCCGCGGGCGCGGGCACAGGCGTCGGCGTCGGCGTCGGCGCAGACGCAGGCCCCGGCCGCGGCTCCTTCTCCAGCGAGGGCTTCCCCGACGATGCCTGCTGCGGCAACGGCTCCTCCGGCAACGGCTTCTCCGGCCGCTCGTCACTCATGTGGCCCACCCTATGCAGAGACCCGGCCCAGTTGAATGCCCGGCAGCACCCGCCGGGTTGCCGCCCTCACCCCCGCCCCGCGTACATCCGCGCGATCACGTCCTCGATGTCCGGCTCCCGCACCGACAGGTCCAGCAGCGGGTACCGCGCCGCCACCGCCGCGACCAGCGGTGCCGCCGACGCCCCCGCCGGGAACCCCAGCCACTGCCGGGGCCCGTCCACCCTCACCACCCGCGCCCCCTCCACCTCGATCGGCGCGAGCTCCCGTTCCAGGTCGACGACCAGCGTCCGCTCGCCCCGCCCCAGCGCGTGCAGTCCGGCCAGCTCGCCGTCGTACATCAGGCGCCCATGGTCGATCACCATCACCCGCTCGCACAGCTGCTCGATGTCCTGGAGGTCGTGCGTGGTCAGCAGCACGGTGGTGCCGAGTTCCTCGTTCAGCTGCCGCAGGAAGCCGCGTACCTTCGCCTTGCTGACCACGTCCAGCCCGATCGTCGGCTCGTCCAGGTACAGCACCTCCGGATCGTGCAGCAGGGCCGCCGCGATGTCCCCGCGCATCCGCTGCCCGAGCGAGAGCTGGCGCACCGGTACGTCGAGCAGCGCGGCCAGGTCGAGCCGGTCCACGCAGCGCTCCAGGTTCTGCGCGAACCGCGCCGCCGGGATCCGGTACATGCGCCGCATCAGCCCGTACGAGTCCTTCAGCGGCAGGTCCCACCACAGCGTGGTGCGCTGCCCGAACACCACCCCGATCCGGTGCGCGAGCCGCATCCGCTCCCGCGCCGGGTCGATGCCCGCGACGCGCAGCCGGCCGCCGCTGGGGGTGAGGATGCCGGTCAGCATCTTGATGGTGGTGGACTTGCCCGCGCCGTTGGGCCCGATGTAGCCGACCACCTCACCGCGGGCCACCTCGAAGCTGATCCCGTCCACGGCTCTGACCTGGCGTTTCTCCCGCCGCCACAAGCCCGTGCGGCGGCGTACGTCGAAGACCTTCTCGACCCCGTCCAGCGAGATCAGCGCATCCTGCCCGGCTGCCACCACGGCTAGCTCCCGGTGCTTCGGTAGGAACGGACGCCCGCGCGCCAGGCCAGCGACGCGGGCAGGAACAGGGCCAGGGCGACCAGCGGGCTCACGAACGCGGTCCACCCCGGCAGCCCCAGCGGATCGGGCCGGCCCAGTACGTACAGCGCGGGCAGCCAGTTGACGAAGGCCAGCGGGACGACGAAGACCACCCCGCGCAGCAGGTCCTTGCCGAAGAGCGTCGGCGGGTACTGGAGCATGGTGCAGCCCCCGTACGTGAAGGAGTTCTGCACCTCCGCCGCGTCCCCGGCGAGGAACTGGAACGCCGCCCCCGCCACCAGCACCGCCGCGAAGATCCCCGCCCCGGCGACGGCCATCACCACCACCAGCAGCGCCTTCAGGACCGTCCAGTCCACGTCCAGCACGGCGATGCCCCAGGTCATCACGGCCGTTCCCTGGGTGATCCGCCCCAGCCTGCGCAGCGCGAAGCGGTCGGCCGCGACCTGCGCGAGCAGCGGTACGGGGCGCACCAGCATGGTGTCGAGGGAGCCGTCCCGGACGCGGGCGCCGATGCGGCCGGTGTTGCCGAGGAGCAGGTCGGCCAGGCCCAGGGAGACCGTGCAGGACCCGTAGAGCAGGGCGATCTCGGGGAGGGTGAAACCGCCCAGCGCGTCGACGTGGGAGAACATGATGACGATCGCGACGAAGTCGAGCAGGGAGATCACCGCGTTGCCGAGGGTCGCGAGGAGGAAGGACGCCCGGTACGTCATCGTCGACCGGATCCACATCCCGACGATCAGGCGGTAGCCGCGCAGCCCCTCGCGGGCCCGCCCGCCGCGCGGCAGGGCCCATGGCGCGGCCTCCCCGGCACCCCCGGTCACCCCGCACGCCCCGGCCCCCCTCGCCCTGGCCGCCCCACTCGCCCCCGCCACCCCGGGCGTCCGCGCCGCCCCAGCCGGCTCCGCCGTCCCCGTCGTCCCAGCCACCCCAGCCGACTCCGCCGTCCCCGTCGTCTCAGCCACCCTGGATCACCACCTTCCGCGTAGCCGCCGACTGCACCAGCCGCCCCGCCCCCAGCAGGACGAGCGCCCACCCGGCCTGGAACGCCAGCGCCCGGGCCGCGCCGCCCGCCCCCGCGTGCGTACCCAGCAGCACGTCCAGCGGGACCTGGAGCATCGCGGCCCAGGGCAGCAGCCGCACCAGCTCGCCGAAGCCGCCCGGGAACACCGTGAGCGGCAGCAGCATCCCGGAGAAGAAGACCGTCACGACGGAGGCCATCATGTTGATCCCCGCTCCGTCCATCAGCCAGAAGGCCGCCAGCCCCAGCAGGTAGCGCACCGCGAAGCCGACGGTCAGGGCGAGCACGACGGACACCAGGAACAGCAGCCAGCGCGCCGGATCGGCCGGCAGCGCCAGCGGGAAGGCGAGCGCCCCCGCCGCCAGGGGCACCACCCCGCGCCCGATCAGCTGGAAGGCGGCCCGGCCCAGGTCGGCCGAGAGCCACCACAGCTGGAGGTCCGCCGGGCGGTAGAGGTCGACCGCGATGTCACCCGTACGGACGCGTTCCTGGAACTCCTCCTGGAAGCCGCCCCCGAGGAGCGAACCGGCCGCGAGCAGCGACTGGCTGACCCAGACGAAGGTGAGCGCCTGCGCCTGGTCGTAGCCGCCGAGGCCGGGACGCTCGTCCCACAGCGCGATGTACGTGTACGCGACGATGAAGCCGAACACGGTGTTGGTGAACACCCCGGCCGCCGTGGCCGCCCCGTAGGCGGCGTAGCGCCTGAACCCGCCCGCGGCGACGGCCGGGTAGAGCCACGGCCTGCGGCCCTCGCCCGGCCCCTCCTCATGCCCCTCGTCATGCCCCTCGACGTGCCCCGCTCTCCGACGCACCGTATCCCTCCGTTTTCCCCGTCGTTCCTACGTCGGCCAAAGCGCGCGAGCTTAGTGCGGAGGGGCGAGCCACGCGACCGTTTTATGCCCGTCCGGGGCGGATGCAACGGCCATCGGGTAGACACCATGAGGTACGGATGTGGACATTTCGCACAGCCACGAGGAGTCCTGGAGATGAGCGGCCAGTCACCACCAGGGGGCTGGTCCCCTCGCGACCCGGACACCCCTCCGGAGCCCCCGGGAGGACCGTCCGCCGCCGGGGACGGCCCCGGGAAGCAGAACAAGCAGGACAAGCAGAACAAGCGGAACAACCAGACCAAGCAGGGCAAGCGGCGGCGCACCGGATGGCGCCGCGTCTTCCCCACCTGGCGCATGGTCCTGGGCGGCCTCCTGCTGATCGCCCTGCTGATCGGCGGCGCCCTGGCGGCCGGCTACCTGCTGGTCGACATCCCCCCGGCCAACTCCGCCGCCACCGCGCAGTCCAACCTCTACCTCTACGCCGACGGTTCCCAGCTCGCCCGTGACGGCGAGGTCAACCGCGTGAACGTCCCGCTGTCCCAGATCCCCCGAGGGGTCCAGGAAGCCGTCCTCGCCGCGGAAGACCGGGACTTCTACTCCGAACGGGCGGTGGACCCCAAGGCGATGGTGCGCGCCGCCTGGAACACCGCGACCGGCAAGGGCACCCAGTCCGGTTCGACCATCACCCAGCAGTACGTCAAGAACTACTACCTGGGCCAGGAGCAGACGCTCAAGCGCAAGGCCAAGGAGTTCTTCATCGCGATCAAACTCGGCCGGGAGAAGTCCAAGGACTACATCCTGGAGGGGTACCTGAACACCAGTTACTTCGGCCGCAACGCCTACGGCATCCAGGCCGCGTCCCAGGCCTACTACGGCAAGGACGTCAACCGGCTGACCACCGCCGAGGGCGCCTACCTCGCCACCCTCCTCAACTCCCCCAGCGCCTTCGACGTCGTCTCGCACCCCCGGGGCCGCGACCGTGCCGTCGCCCGCTGGAACTACGTGCTCGACGGCATGGTGAAGAAGAAGTGGATGCCCGCCGCCGAGCGCGCCGCGGCCCGCTTCCCCGAGCCGGGCAAGGTCCGTCCGGCCGCCGGCCTGTCCGGGCAGCGCGGCTACCTCGTCGAAGCCGTCAAGGACTACATCACCGAGCAGAAGATCCTGGACGACAAGACCCTCGCCGAGGGCGGCTACCGCATCACCACCACCATCGACAAGCGCCGCCAGGGGGAGTTCGTCGAGGCGGTCAAGCAGCAGATGGGCGACAAGCTCGACCCGGCCGCCCGCCCCGCGGACCGCCTGGTGCGCGCGGGCGGGGTCTCGATCGACCCGGCCACCGGCAAGGTCGTCGCCCTGTACGGCGGCGTCGACTACACGAAGCAGTACGTCAACAACGCGACCCGGCACGACTACCAGGTGGCATCCACCTTCAAGCCGTTCGTCTTCGCGTCGGCCGTCGAGAACGACTCCCGCACCCAGGACGGCAGGCGGATCACGCCGAACACCATCTACAACGGCGACAACAAGCGCCCCGTCGTCGGCGGCCGGATCCGCTTCAGCCCGGAGAACGAGGGCCAGGTCTCGTACGGACCGATCACCGTCAGCACCGCCACCGACCTCTCGGTCAACGCCGTGTACGCGCAGATGGCCGTCGACGTGGGCGGCGCCAAGGTCAAGTCGACCGCCATCGCCCTGGGCATCCCCGAGAACACTCCGAACTTCGACGCGGGCCCGGCCATCGCCCTCGGCACCATGCAGGCCAGCGTGCTGGACATGACCCAGGCGTACGCGACCCTCGCCGACCACGGCCGCCGCACCCCGTACACCTTCCTGGAGCAGATCTCGAAGGACGGCGAGAACCTCCACCTCCCCGACCGCACCCCGACCCGGGCCATCAGCCGGGAGGCCGCCGACACGACCACGTCCATGCTGGTCAGCGTCGTGGACAACGGCACGGGCACGGCGGCCCTGGCGGCCGGCCACCCGGCCGCCGGCAAGACCGGCACCGCCGAGCTGGACCGCTCGGCGTGGTTCGCGGCGTACACCCCGGACCTGGTCACGGTGGTGGCGATGATGGGCCAGGACCCCGACACGGGCACGCTGCAACCCCTCTACGGGGCGCTCGGCGAGGCCCGCATCGGGGGCGGCGGCTATCCGGCACGGATCTGGGCGGCCTACACGAAGGCGGCCCTGGAGGCCACCGACCCGGTGGACTTCGACCTGGAGCTCCAGCCCGGCGCGGCCCAGCCCCCGCCGCCGGTCGCGCCCACCACCCCGCAGCAGCCGGAGGGCACCGGCCGGCCGCCCTCCGAACAGCCCACGCCCCCGACGGGCGGCCAGACGCAGGACGGCCGCACCCAGGGCGGCCGGACGGACGGCGGCCAGGGCCAGGGCGGCCGGACGGACGGCGGCCAAGGCCAGGGAGGCCAGACGAACGGAGGCCAGACGGACGGCGGCCAAACGCAGGGCGGCCAGACGAACGGCGGTCAGACGAACGGCGGGCAGACCACCGCCGGACAGACCACAGGCGGGCAGACCACCGACGGCCAGAACACCGGCGGCCAGACCACCGGCGGTGACGCCACCGGGGGCCAGACCACCGGCGGCGAGACCCCGGGCGCCATCACCCGCAACCGCCGCCCCTCGCCGGACCTCCTGGAGTGAGCGGCGGTCAGTGACCCGAGGTGGCCTTGAGCCCCACCACGGCCACCAGCAGCAGACAGATGAAGAAGATCCGGGCGGCGGTGACGGGCTCCCCCAGCACCGCCATCCCGAGCACGGCCGCCCCGGCCGCGCCGATGCCCACCCAGACGCCGTACGCCGTACCGATCGGCAGGGTCTTGGCGGCGTAGGACAGCAGCACCATGCTGGCGACGATGCCGGCGCCGGTGAAGACGGACGGCCAGAGCCGGGTGAAGCCCTCGGTGAACTTCATGCCGATGGACCAGCCGACTTCCAGCAGACCGGCGACGAGAAGAAGAACCCATGCCATGACCAGGCACCTCCGGGACGAGACGAGAACGGAAAGGAAGTGCGTCGTCTTTGCGTCCTGCAACCCGGTACGGCGCGTCTCGTCGGGGGTTCCCCACCACCGTAGCAAAGGGCAGCGCGAAGGGCCGGTGACAACGGTCACCGGCCCTCGGGCGTCAGATCCCCGGAGTCCTCACACCTCAGAGGTACAGCCCGGTGGAGTCCTTGGACCCCTCCAGCCGCTCCGCGGCCACGGCGTGCAGGTCCCGCTCGCGCATCAGCACGTACGTCGCCCCGCGCACCTCGACCTCGGCCCGGTCCTCCGGGTCGTACAGGACCCGGTCGCCGGGCTCCACGCTGCGGACGTTCTGGCCGACCGCGACCACCTCGGCCCAGGCGAGCCGCTTGCCCACCGCGGCCGTGGCCGGGATCAGGATGCCGCCGCCCGAGCGCCGCTCGCCCTCGGGCAGGTCGGACTTCACGAGCACGCGGTCGTGCAGCATGCGGATGGGCAGCTTGTCGTGGGTGGTGGTGTTCTCGCTCACGCCCCGAACCTACCTGCCCCCGCGCGCCCGGTACCCCGGAGGGTCCTCACCGCTTGCGGCGCGCCGAGGCCACCAGCAGGCCGACCACGCCCACGGCGAGGAGCACGACGGGCACGATCCGCTCCGGGCGCGGGGCGCCGTCCTCGTGACGCAGGCTGTCCTTCACGTCGGTGACGAGCCGGTTGACGGCCACGAAGGCCCGCCCGGCGGTGTGGTCCACCGCGCTCGCCGCCTTCGCCTTAGCGTCCCCGATGATCGTCTTCGGGTGCATGCGCACGCCGATCTCGTCGAGCGTCTCGGCGAGCTGCTCGCGGCGGCGGACGATGTCCGCCTCGATCTGTGCGGGGGTCCTGGCTTCCGGCACCGCGCTGCCTCCGTCGTCGTGTCGTGCTCGTGGTCGCATGGGGCGTAGTCCGCCATGAACAGTCTGTCAGCTTAGTCTCGTGACGTACCGTTCCCCTCCCGAGGAGAAGACCTACCGATGAGCGAGCGACTCCAGCCGGGCGACACCGCCCCCGCCTTCACCCTGCCCGACGCGGACGGCAACGAGGTCTCGCTGGCCGCCCACAAGGGCCGCAAGGTGATCGTGTACTTCTACCCGGCCGCCCTCACCCCGGGCTGCACCAAGCAGGCCTGCGACTTCACCGACAACCTCGCCCTCCTCGCCGACGCCGGCTACGACGTCATCGGCATCTCCCCGGACAAGCCGGAGAAGCTCGCGAAGTTCCGCGAGCAGGAGCACCTGAAGGTCACCCTGGCCGGCGACCCCGACAAGGAGACCCTGACGGCGTACGGCGCCTTCGGCGAGAAGAAGCTCTACGGCAAGACGGTCACCGGGGTCATCCGCTCCACGGTGGTCGTCGACGAGGAGGGCAAGGTCGAGCACGCCTTCTACAACGTCAAGGCCACCGGCCACGTAGCCAAAATCATCAAGGACCTCGGCATCTGATCCCGCCACCGCCACCGACGTGACGGCCGCCGCCCGTAGAATGTCGGCAGCCCGGACGGACCTGACGTCCGATTCAGGCGCGATGTCGCGGTTGTGGTGGAATTGGCAGTCACGCTGGGTTTAGGTCCCAGTGGGGTAAAACCCGTGGGGGTTCGAGTCCCCCCAACCGCACGTGCATGTCGAAGGCCCCGCACGCAGCCGCGTACGGGGCCTTCGGCTTGCCCGGCCGGCCAGGCCTCGTTGGGTCAGGCCAGGAGTTCGCGGATGACCGGGACCAGGGCGCGGAAGGCCTGGCCGCGGTGGGAGATGGCGTTCTTCTCCGCCGCCGAGAGTTCCGCGCAGGTGCGGGACTCGCCCAGGGGCTGGAGGACCGGGTCGTAGCCGAAGCCGCCCGTGCCCGCCGGGGTGTGGCGCAGGGTGCCCAGGAGGCGGCCCTCGACGACGCGTTCGGTGCCGTCCGGGAGGGCCAGGGCGGCCGCGCAGAAGAAGTGGGCGGCGCGGTGTTCGTCGGCGATGTCCCCGAGCTGGGCCAGCAGGAGGTCGAGGTTGGCCTGGTCGTCGCCGTGGGTGCCGGCCCAGCGGGCGGAGAAGATGCCGGGGGCGCCGTTCAGGACGTCCACGCAGAGCCCCGAGTCGTCGGCGACGGCCGGCAGGCCCGTCGCCCGGGCCAGGGCGTGGGCCTTGAGCAGGGCGTTCTCGGCGAAGGTGACGCCGGTTTCCTTCACGTCCGGGATCTGCGGGTACGCGTCGGCTCCGACCAGCTCGAAGGGCAGGCCGGCTGCGGAGAGGATCGCGTGGAGCTCCGTGACCTTGCCCGGGTTGCGGGTGGCCAGGATCAGGCGGCGGGGCGTGGCGGAGGCGGACGGCTCGGACGGCGTGGACGGGGTGGACGGGGTGGAAGTCATGGCTCCCATTATTTCGGCTCCGTCCGGCCCGGCTCCGTCCGGCCCGCGTCAGCCCGGGGTGCAGACCTTGGAGATCTCCTTGGCGGCGGCCGCGACGGGCTGGACGTCGGGGGTGGCGTCGCCGTTCTCGACGGAGGTGCGGACGTTCTTCACGGCGGTGCTCATGGAGTCGACGGCCTTGGAGAGGTCGGCGTTGCCCGTGGAGTCCTTGATCTGCTTGAGGTTCGTATCGATCTGGTTGAGCGCGTTCTGCGTGTCCTGGACGCTGTTCCCGGCCTGGGAGACGGCCTGCTGGAGCTGGTCCACGCTGTTGGCTATGGCGACGGCCGTGTTGGCGCAGTCCATCGCCGTGGAGATCGCGTCGCAGGAGGCCAGCGCCGGGACGGCGAGTACGGCCGTCAGGGCGACGGCGGCAAGGCGGTGCTTCGGCTTCATTCGGGTCCCCCCGGGCTCGGATGTGTGGACGGGCGCACGGATTCGACTCCGTGCGCCCGTACCGGCGTAGACGCGCGCCCGCGTCCGGCGGTTGCCAGTGCCGTGGCCGGAAAGGGTTGCAGGGTGCCACGACCCGGTGAACCTTTCCGGTCACGGCACTACGGTGCCTGCAGCTCCAGGGCGCCGAGCTGGAGGGCCTCCAGGTCGGCGCATCCGCCGGCGGCGAGGTCGAGGAGCGCGTTGAGCTCCTTGCGGTCGAAGGGCTCGCCCTCGGCGGTGCCCTGGACCTCGACGAAGCGGCCGTCGCCGGTGCAGACGACGTTCATGTCGGTCTCGGCGCGGACGTCCTCCTCGTAGCAGAGGTCCAGGAGGGGCTCGCCGTCGACGATGCCGACGCTGACGGCGGCGACGGTGCCGGTGAGCGGCTTGCGGCCGGCCTTGATCAGCTTCTTCTGCTGGCCCCAGGCGATGGCGTCGGCGAGGGCGACGTAGGCGCCGGTGATGGCGGCGGTGCGGGTGCCGCCGTCGGCCTGGAGGACGTCGCAGTCCAGGACGATGGTGTTCTCGCCGAGGGCCTTGTAGTCGATGACGGCGCGCAGCGAGCGGCCGATCAGGCGGGAGATCTCGTGGGTGCGGCCGCCGATCTTGCCGCGGACGGACTCGCGGTCGCCGCGGGTGTTGGTGGAGCGCGGCAGCATCGAGTACTCGGAGGTGACCCAGCCTTCGCCGCTGCCCTTGCGCCAGCGCGGGACGCCTTCGGTGAAGGAGGCGGTGCAGAAGACCTTGGTGTCTCCGAAGGAGATGAGGACGGAGCCCTCGGCGTGCTTGCTCCATCCGCGTTCGATGGTGACCGGGCGGAGCTGTTCGGGCGTGCGGCCGTCGATGCGAGACATGGCTGTGAGCCTAGTCGGTGCACGGGTACGGGAGGACCCCGTCCGGTGCGGCCGGAGACCGTCGCCCCCGACGGCGCGGCGGCGCGGCGGCGCGGCCGATCCTTCGCGGGGATCCGCGGGAAGTACGGGCGGGACGGCAGGGGACGGAAAAAGACGCTGCGCCGACCGAGTGGCCAGGTCAGGCGCAGCGTCTTTCGTGTTCGTGCGGATCAGCCCAGGGGCTCGATCACATCATGTCTTCGATTTCGCCGGCGATCGGGTCGGCGTCGGTGCCGATGACGACCTGGATCGCGGTGCCCATCTTGACGACGCCGTGGGCGCCGGCGGCCTTGAGCGCGGCCTCGTCGACGAGGTCGGGGTTGGCGACCTCGGTGCGCAGGCGGGTGATGCAGCCCTCGACCTCTTCGATGTTCTCGATACCGCCGAGCCCGGCGACGATCTTCTCAGCCTTGGTGGCCATGCGTTTCTCCCTGGGTGTTACGAAGAACGAGTCTCGGCGGCCGTAACCATCGTCGTCCGCTTCGTCACGGTAGCTCACGGTTGGCCTATCTACGCGAGCACGAGCCGGGCGGCTGCCGAAAGATGACCATCAGCAGCAGCCTGCCCGCCACTGGTCTACACCAGTGTGCCGCAAGTGTTGCGACTGCCAAAACGGGCCGGTCCAGGGAGGTCGCGATGAGCGCGAGCAGCGCCGCAGCAGTGCCGCGGAACCAGTGGTGGAACGGCTTGTTCCAGGGCCTGCAGAAGATGGGGCGCAGCCTCCAGCTCCCGATCGCCGTCCTGCCCGCGGCGGGCATCCTGAACCGGCTCGGCCAGCCGGACGTGTTCGGCAAGGACGGCCTGAACTGGACCGACGTCGCCAAGGTGATGGCCGGCGCGGGCGGGGCCCTGCTCGATCCGGACCTCGGCCTGCCGCTCCTGTTCTGCATCGGCGTCGCGATCGGCATGGCGAAGAAGGCGGACGGCTCGACGGCCCTGGCGGCCGTCGCGGGCTTCCTCGTCTACCGGGGCGTGCTGCACGCCTTCCCCAAGAGCTGCCCGGCTGGCACCCGCAACATCGGCGGCGGGTGCCTGGGGCCGAACGACACCTTCGCCGGGTTCACGTACCAGAACCCGGGGGTGTTCGGCGGCATCGTCATGGGGCTGCTCGCGGCCTGGTTCTGGCAGCGCTACCACCGGGTGCGGCTGGTCGACTGGCTGGGCTTCTTCAACGGGCGCCGGCTCGTCCCGATCATCATGTCCTTCGTCGCCATCGCCTTCGCCGCGCTGTGCCTGTGGGTCTGGCCGCCGGTCGGGGACGCGCTGGAGAGCTTCTCCGACTGGCTGATCGGGCTGGGCTCCTGGGGTGCGGGCATCTTCGGCGTGGCGAACCGGGCGCTGCTCGTGATCGGCCTGCACCAGTTCCTGAACGTGCCCATCTGGTTCCAGTTCGGCTCGTTCACCACGCCGGACGGCAAGACGGTCCACGGCGACATCAACATGTTCCTGAACGGGGACCCGAACGCGGGCCTGTTCCTCTCCGGCTTCTTCCCGATCATGATGTTCGCCCTCCCGGCGGCGGCCCTGGCCATCACGCACTGTGCGAAGCCGCTGCGCCGCAAGGAGGTCGGCGGGCTGATGCTGTCGGTGGGCCTGACCTCGTTCGTCACGGGCATCACCGAGCCGCTGGAGTACTCGTTCCTGTTCGTGGCGCCGGCCCTGTACGCGGTGCACGCGGTGCTGACGGGCGTGTCGATGGCGGTGACGTGGGCGCTGGGCGTACACGACGGCTTCAGCTTCTCGGCGGGCCTGATCGACTACGTCATCAACTGGAACCTGGCGACCAGACCGTGGCTGATCATCCCGATCGGGCTCGCCTTCGCGGTCGTCTACTACGCGGTCTTCCGGTTCGCGATCACGAAGTTCGACATCCCCACTCCCGGCCGGGAGTCGGACGAGGAGATCGCGGCGATGCAGGTGGAGAACACCAAGGCGTAGTCCATGGGACAATAACGGCACAAAGCACGGCGGTTCAGGCCTTAAGCCTGGATGCCAAGGCCTTCGGACCCGGCGGGTCCGAGGGCCTTTGTCGTTGATGTCCGAATGTGTTTCCTGCCACGAAATTGGCGGGTTCCTTACGCAGACCTCACCGTGCTACAACTGGTCTACACCACTTGGTGGTGTAGACCATGAGGGCTTGTCCGGCCCCAGGTCCCCCTTTCCGAGACGCCGCCACCCCCTTTTCCTTGTCCCCAGGCAGCGCCTTGTCCACTGGAGGAACCCCATGTCCACAGCGACCGCTGCGGAAAAGAAGAAGGGCGCTGGCGTGATGGCCGTCATGCAGCGCATCGGCCGGAGCCTCATGCTCCCCGTTGCCGTGCTGCCGGCCGGCGCTCTGCTGCTCCGCCTCGGCGCGGACGACATGCTCGGCGACAAAGACGTCTTCCCGACGTTCATCCTCAAGATCGCCGGTTACATGGCCGCCGGTGGTGGCGCGATCCTCGACAACATGGCGCTGCTGTTCGCCGTCGGCATCGCGATCGGCTACGCGAAGAAGTCGGACGGCTCGACGGCCCTGGCCGCCGTCACCGGTTACCTGGTCTTCCAGAAGGTGCTCGCCACCTTCACCGACTCGAACCTGCCGAAGGTCGCCAAGGTCGCCGCGGGCAAGATCGTCGAGGTCGACGCCCCGGTCAACGCCGGCGTCCTCGGCGGCGTCGTGATGGGCCTCATCACCGCCCTGCTCTACCAGAAGTTCTACCGGACCAAGCTGCCGGACTGGGCGGGCTTCTTCGGCGGCCGCCGCCTGGTCCCGATCCTCTCCGCCCTCGCGGGTCTGGTCACCGGCATCGTCTTCGGTCTCATCTGGCCCGTCCTCGGCACCGGTCTGCACAACCTGGGTGAGTGGCTCGTCGGCTCCGGCTCCGTCGGCGCGGGCATCTTCGGTGTCGCCAACCGCGCGCTGATCCCGATCGGCATGCACCACCTGCTGAACTCCTTCCCGTGGTTCCAGGCCGGTTCGTTCGACACCGCCAACGGCGCCGTCCACGGCGACATCGCCCGCTTCCTCGCCGGTGACCCGAGCGCCGGACAGTTCATGACCGGCTTCTTCCCGATCATGATGTTCGCCCTCCCGGCGGCCTGCCTCGCGATCGTCCACTGCGCCCGCCCCGAGCGCCGCAAGGTCGTCGGCGGCATGATGTTCTCGCTCGCGGCCACCGCGTTCGTCACCGGCGTGACCGAGCCCATCGAGTTCACCTTCATGTTCATCGCCCCGGTGCTCTACGCGATCCACGCGGTCCTCACCGGTGTCTCGCTGGCCCTCACCTGGGCCCTGGGCATGCGGGACGGCTTCGGCTTCTCCGCCGGCGCGGTCGACTTCCTGCTGAACCTCGGCATCGCGAACAACCCGTGGGGCCTGGCCGGCGTCGGCCTCTGCTTCGCGGTGGTCTACTACTTCGTCTTCCGCTTCGCGATCACCAAGTGGAACCTGCCGACGCCGGGCCGCGAGTCCGACGAGGAGCTCGCCGAGCTCCAGAAGGCCGAGGCCAAGTAGGCCCCGCGCCCCACGGCACCGCACCGCGCACGCACCGGAGCCCCCGCTCTCCCCGAAGGGAGGGCGGGGGCTCCTGCGTGGCGCGGTGCCGTGGGGCGCGGGCCGGACCGGAAGCCGGCCGGACCGGGAGACGGCCGGCCGCTCAGACCTCGTAGACGGCGCCCGGGTACGCGAGCTCGACGGGGCCGTCGTAGACCGCGCGGGCGTCGGCCAGGTTCCGCTCGGCGTCCGTCCACGGCGGGATGTGCGTCAGGACGAGCCGGCCGACGCCGCCGCCGCGCGCGCACTCGCCGGCCTCGCGGCCGTTGAGGTGGAGGTCGGGGACGTCCTCCTTGCCGTGCGTGAAGGACGCCTCGCACAGCAAGAGGTCGGCGCCCTGCGCGAGCGTCGCCAGCTCCGGGCAGACCCCCGTGTCGCCGGAGTACGCCAGCGAGCGGCCGCCGTGCTCGACGCGGATGCCGTACGACTCCACCGGGTGGCAGACCCGCTCGGTGCGGACCGTGAACGGGCCGATCTCGAAGACGGCCGGCTTCAGGGTGCGGAACTCGAAGACCTCGCTCATGGAGCGCTCGTCGGGGACGTCCTCGTACGCGGTCGTCAGGCGCTTCTCGGTGCCCTCGGGGCCGTAGACGGGGAGCGTGCCGCAGCGGCCGCCCTCGTGCCGGTAGAAGCGGGCGACGAAGTACGCGCACATGTCGATGCAGTGATCGGCGTGCAGGTGGCTCAGGAAGATCGCGTCGAGGTCGTAGAGACCGCAGTGGCGCTGGAGCGCGCCGAGGGAACCGTTGCCCATGTCGAGGAGCAGCCGGAAGCCGTCGGCCTCGACGAGGTAGCTCGAGCATGCCGAATCCGCGGACGGGAACGACCCCGAACAGCCGACGACGGTGAGCTTCATGGAGCGTGAACCTCCGTGGACGGTCCGTGGACGGAATGCGGGCCGTGCGTGGGTCGAGCGTAAGGCGCGAAACCTCCGGTCGCTCCTCCGCGGCAGGCCGTTGTGGGGGGAATCACCTGTGCTGTCACCCAGGGGAGCGACAGGGGGCACGGAGGTTGCCACGGCGGGGGCCGTGACGCCGCCACCGTGGCCGCCGCGGCGGCTGCCGTGCCGGGGGGCGCGTGCGCGGCTACGGTCGGAACATGGACACGTCCTGGTGGCCCGCCGTGCTGGCGGCGGTCGCCGTGGCCGTGGTGGTCCTGCTCCCCCGGCGGGCGACGCGGGGCCGGCGGCCCCCGGAAGGCCACCACGGGCCGGGACGGCCGCCGCCCGTGCGGGCCGGTGACCTGTGGCGGCTGGCGGACGGCCGGCCGTGCCTGGTGCTGGCCGTACGGGTGCACCGGGAGCGGGCGCGGGTCGCCTGGATCACCGGGAAGTACGACGACCGGCGGCCCGGGGTCATCCCGCTGCCCCCGGGGGTCGCCGGAACGCAGGGACGCGGCGCCTTCCTGGAGGCGGACCGGCCGGAGGAGGTGTCGCTGTGGGAGTTCCGGACCCGGACGGGGACGCTGGACCCGACGCTGTGGGACGGGGCCAGGGGGCTGGGGCTGGGGGGCGGGGCGTGATCCGGCTGCGGCGCGTCTACGATCCGCCCGAGCCGGAGGCGGACGGCGTACGGGTGCTCGTGGACCGGCTGTGGCCGCGCGGGGTGTCGAAGGCGGCGGCCGCGGTGGACGAGTGGCCCCGGGAGGTGACTCCGTCGGCGGAGCTGCGGCGGTGGTTCCACGCGGGGGGCTCCGCCGGGGAGTTCCGGCGGCGGTACGAGGCGGAGCTGGGGGCGGCGGGGGCGGTGGCGGAGCTGGAGCGGCTGCGGGGGCTGGCGGCGGTGGGTCCGCTGACGCTCCTCACGGCGGTGCGGGATCCGGGCTCCGGGCACGCCGCGATCCTGGCGGAGCTGCTGGCCGGGCCCTGACGCGGGCCGGGCCGCGGGGGCCGGGGGCCGCCTGTGGGTGGGGCGCCGCTGCGCGGGGCCGTCCCCTACCCGCCCTTCCACCGTTCCCGCCTCGGACGCCGGCGCGGCTCACGACACGGCGCTCCGCGCCCGCGCCTCAAACGCCGGCGGGGCTGGGTTGGGCGGCGGGGCTCACCGCACGGCGCTCCGCGCCCGCGCCTCAAACGCCGGCGGGGCTGGAGGAGGCGGCGGGGCTGGGTTGGGCGGCGGGGCTGGGGGAGGTCGCCGCCGGCGTCAGGCCCAGAGTTGGCCCTGGAGGACTTCGATGGCTTCCTCCGTCGTCGCGGCCGTGTAGACGCCCGTCGACAGGTACTTCCAGCCGCCGTCGGCCACGACGAAGACGATGTCCGCGCTCTCGCCGGCGGCCACCGCCTTGCGGCCCACCCCGATCGCCGCGTGCAGGGCCGCGCCCGTGGAGATGCCCGCGAAGATGCCCTCCTCGCGCAGCAGGTCCCGCGTGCGGGTCACCGCGTCCGCGGAGCCCACCGAGTAGCGGGTCGTGAGGACCGAGGCGTCGTACAGCTCGGGGACGAAGCCCTCGTCGAGGTTGCGCAGTCCGTAGACGAGGTCGTCGTAGCGGGGTTCCGCCGCGACGATCTTCACGCCCGGCACGTGCTCGCGCAGGTAGCGGCCGACGCCCATCAGGGTGCCCGTCGTGCCGAGGCCCGCCACGAAGTGGGTGATGGAGGGGAGGTCCGTGAGGATCTCCGGGCCGGTCGTGGCGTAGTGGGCGCCCGCGTTGTCCGGGTTGCCGTACTGGTAGAGCATCACCCAGTCCGGGTGCTCCGCCGCCAGTTCCTTCGCCACCCGCACGGCGGTGTTCGAGCCGCCCGCCGCCGGTGACGGGACGATCTCGGCTCCCCACATCGCGAGAAGGTCCCGGCGCTCCTGCGAGGTGTTCTCCGGCATGACGCACACGATCCGGTAGCCCTTGAGCTTCGCGGCCATCGCGAGCGAGATGCCCGTGTTGCCGGAGGTGGGTTCCAGGATGGTGCAGCCGGGGAAGAGGCGGCCGTCCTTCTCCGCCTGCTCGACCATGTGGAGCGCGGGGCGGTCCTTGATCGAGCCGGTCGGGTTGCGGTCTTCCAGCTTGGCCCAGATGCGGACGTCCGCCGAGGGCGAGAGCCTCGGCAGACGGACCAGCGGGGTGTTGCCGACGGCCGCGAGCGGGGAGTCGTAGCGCATTACTTCGAGCCGCCGGCCACGGCCGGGAGGATGGTGACGCTGTCGCCGTCCTTGAGGGCGGTGGAGATGCCGTCGAGGAAGCGGACGTCCTCGTCGTTGAGGTAGACGTTCACGAAGCGGCGCAGCTGGCCGCCGTCGACGATGCGCTCCTCGATGCCCTTGTGCCGGGTCTCCAGGTCCTTGAGCAGGTCGCCGAGCGTGGCGCCTTCACCGTTCACGGCCTTCTCGCCGTCGGTGTAGGTGCGGAGGATGGTGGGGATGCGGACCTCGATGGCCATGGCGGGGTGCTCCAGTGTCGGGAGGGCGGGGAAGAAGGTTCGGGCGCGCGGTTCTCGCGGCCCCCGCGCGAGGGGCCGGTGTGCTCAGGCAGCGGGACAGATGGCGCTGGCGAGGCGGCACAGATCGACGTGCAGCCGCGCCACGAGCAGCAGCCTGCCGGGCGTCTCGATGCTCACGTCGTGGGAAACCATGCGGTCATGTTAACGATTCCCGGTCCCCCGTTTGGAGTGTGATCCCGCATCGTGGACCACAACCGCTCGCATACTGGTCAGTAGCTGGCCACGACCTGCACTTCTTCCTCCGTGATCACTCCGTCGACGATCCGGTACGAGCGGAACTGGAACTCTCCGAGGCCGTCCTGGTCGGCCGTGGAGACGAGGACGTAGTGCGCGCCGGGCTCGTTCGCGTACGTGAGGTCCGTGCGCGAGGGGTAGGCCTCGGTCGCGGTGTGCGAGTGGTAGACGATCACCGGCTCCTCGTCGCGGTCGTCCATCTCGCGGTAGAGCTTCAGCAGATCCTTCGAGTCGAACTCGTAGAACGTGGGCGAGCGGGCCGCGTTGAGCATCGGCACGAAACGCTCCGGACGGCCGGTGCCCGCCGGGCCGGCCACGACACCGCACGCCTCGTCGGGGTGGTCCTTGCGGGCGTGCTCGACGATCCGGTCGTACAGGTCCTGGGTGAGGGTCAGCATGAGCGACAGGATAAGCAGACGGGCCCTCCCGTACCGAGGAGCGGTACGGGAGGGCCCGCATGGTGGACAGGGGCCCCGCGGGGGCGTGGTTCCCGGCCGTGGCAGGCGGCCGGGACTCACGGTCCGGGGGCGGCGGTCAGGCCGGGGGCGGCGGTCAGGCCTCCTGCGGGGCCTTCTCGCCCTTGCCGGCCCGGTCGGCCTTGTTGAAGGCCGCGCCGCTGGGGTTGCGCTTCTTGAGCACCAGGTAGGAGGCGCCCAGGATCAGGCCCCACAGCGGGGCGCAGTAGAGCGAGACGCGCGAGTCCTTGTCGACGCCCATCATCACGATGACCATGCCGATGAACAGCAGGGCGAACCAGCTCGTGTACGGGGCGCCGGGGGCGCGGAAGGTGGACTGCGGCAGCTCGCCGCGGTCGGCCTTGGCGCGGTAGCGGATCTGGCAGACCAGGATCATGATCCAGGCCCACATGCCGGAGATGGTGGCGAAGGAGACGACGTAGTCGAAGGCCTTGCCCGGGGCGACGTAGTTGATCCAGACGCCCACCAGCATCAGCGCGGCGGAGAAGCTGGTGCCGGCGAGCGGGGTGCCGCTCTTGGTGAGCTTGGTGAAGAACTTCGGGCCCTGGCCGTTGAGCGCGAGGTCGCGCAGCATGCGGCCGGTGGAGTACATGCCCGAGTTGCAGGAGGACAGCGCGGCGGTCAGGACGACGAAGTTGACGATCGCGGCGCCGACGCCGAGGCCCATCTTCTCGAAGGCCAGGACGAAGGGGCTCTCGCCGGCCTTGAAGTTCGACCACGGGATGACCGACATGATCATGATGAGCGCGCCGACGTAGAAGACGGCGATGCGCCACGGCACGGTGTTGATGGCCTTGGGCAGGGTCTTCGCGGGGTCCTTGGACTCGCCCGCGGTGACGCCGACCAGCTCGACGGCGAGGAAGGCGAACATCACGATCTGCAGGGTCATCAGCGTCTCGCCGATGCCGTTGGGGAAGAAGCCGCGGTCGCTCCAGAGGTTGGAGACGGAGGCGGTGGCGGCGGCGTCGGAGAAGCCGACGGTGAGGATGCCGGCGCAGATCAGGATCATGCCGACGATGGCCGTGACCTTGACCATCGAGAACCAGAACTCCAGCTCGCCGAAGAGCTTCACGGAGATCAGGTTCGCGGCGTAGAGGATGACGGTGAAGATCAGCGCGTACGCCCATTGCGGGAAGCTGTCGTGGGTCCAGTACGACATGTACTTGGCCGCGGCGGTGACCTCGGTGATGCCGGTGACCACCCAGAACAGCCAGTACGTCCAGCCGGTGGCGTAACCCCAGAACGGGCCCAGGAACTCGCGGGCGTAGTCCGAGAAGGAACCGGAGACCGGGCGGTACATGAGCAGCTCGCCCAGGGCGCGCATGATGAAGAAGATGACCAGGCCGGCGATCGCGTAGGCCAGGATCAGGCTCGGTCCGGCCTTGGAGATCGCCTTGCCCGCGCCGAGGAACAGGCCGGTGCCGATGGCGCCGCCGATCGCGATCATCTGGATCTGGCGGGCCCCGAGCGCGCGGTGGTAGCCCTCGCCCTCGCCCTGAGCGCCCTCGTCGGGCGTCCTGTCGTGCTGTTCGACCTGTACGGAGGTCATGTCTGGTGCGCCTTTCTCCACGCCGATCCGCGCCTTGACCGGCTGCGGACCGGGTCCTCGATCCCCCCGGATACGGATGGAGTTGCACGCCGGCGATCAGCCGGTTCAAGCGGGCCGGGGGACATGGGTGGCGTCCCGTCGGCGGTCGTGAAGATTTATCACGGGCTTATGGGTGATCGAGGGGTGCCCGTGTGACGCGGGGCATAAAAAAATCGGGACATAGGTCCCGTAGGAGATCAGACCACCGCATCGCGGTGATCTGATCGTTATCCGGATTTGAGCGTCCGCTGAGCGAACATCCGGTGGCTAAAGGGTTTCGATGAGCGTTTCCTGGAGCCCGCCGAGCCAGAGGTACGCCATCACCATCGGTTTGCGCGGATCGTCGTCCGGGAGCCGGAACAGCACGGCGCTCTCGTCGTCCTCGGTGATGTCGAGCCGGGCCGCGATGGTCAGCCGCAGGTCGTTGAGGGCGCCGAGCCAGCGCAGCCGCAGCTCGCCGGTCAGCTCCAGAGCCGCCTCCCCGCCGTTCGCCGGGGCGAGGGCGTCGAGGCTGCGCACGACCGCCAGCGCGTCCTCCCGCTTGCGGGTGCGCAGGTCGTTCTCGGTGAAGCGGCGGAACTCCGACGAGCGCGTGCGCAGCTCCTCCGGGTCGTCGCCGGGCCCCGCGCCGGGGCCCCCGTAGGCGTCGGGGAAGAGGCGGGCGAGGGCCGGGTCGGAGGGCGGCTCGGTGGGCCCGTCGGAGGCGAACAGCACGGCCAGCGGGTCGGCGTCCGGTGCGGGCTCCGGCTCGCCCGGGCCGATCAGCTCCAGGAGCTGCACGGCGAGGGAGCGCAGGATGGAGACCTCGATCCCGTCCAGCAGGGCCGTCGCGCCGTCGGCGCCCTTCAGGGGTTCGAAGACGCCGCCCATCAGAAGCGGTCCTGCGAGAGGGTCGCCCAGAGCCCGTAGCCGTGCATGGCCTGCACGTCGCGCTCCATCTCCTCGCGGGTGCCGCTGGAGACGACCGCCCGGCCCTTGTGGTGGACGTCCATCATCAGCTTCGTCGCCTTGTCCTTGGGGTAGCCGAAGTACGCCTGGAACACGTACGTCACGTAGCTCATGAGGTTGACCGGGTCGTTGTGCACCAGGGTCACCCACGGGACGTCGGGTTCGGGGACCGCGAAGGTCTCTTCGGCCGATTCGGTGCGTTCGATCTCAATGGGAGCAACACTCACCCGTCCCATGCTGCCACTGCGGGGGGTCCGTCGCACAAACGGGCCCCTACATCTCGTCACTTTGACGAGATGTGCGCTAGCATCCGTGCCATGAACCCTGCGGACCTGGGCCTGCCGGTCGACGTGCCGTCGACAGCGCTCTTCACGGACCATTACGAGCTCACGATGCTGCAAGCCGCCCTGGCCAACGGCACCGCCGACCGGCGCTCGGTCTTCGAGGTCTTCACCCGGCGGCTGCCCGAGGGGCGGCGCTACGGGGTCGTCGGGGGGACCGGCCGCGTACTCGACGCGGTGGAGAACTTCCGCTTCGACAGCGCGGTGCTGGAGTTCCTGCGCGAGCGGGCCGTCGTCGACATGCGCACGCTGGACTGGCTGTCGTCCTACCGCTTCTCGGGTGACATCTGGGGCTACCCGGAGGGTGAGGTCTACTTCCCCGGCTCGCCCGTCCTGCGGGTCGAGGGCAGCTTCGCCGAGTGCGTGCTGCTGGAGACGGTGATCCTCTCGATCCTCAACCACGACTCGGCCATCGCCGCCGCCGCCTCCCGGATGGCCTCCGCCGCCGGCGGGCGCCCCCTGATCGAGATGGGCGCCCGGCGCACCCACGAGCTGGCCGCCGTCGCCTCGGCGCGGGCCGCGTACGTGGGCGGCTTCACCTCCACCTCCGACCTCGCGGCCGGATTCCGGTACGGGATCCCGACGGTCGGCACCAGCGCGCACGCCTTCACCCTGGTGCACGACACCGAGCGGGACGCCTTCACCGCGCAGGTGGCCTCGCTGGGCCGGGGAACCACCCTCCTGGTGGACACGTACGACGTGGCCGAGGCGGTGCGCACCGCCGTGGAGGTGGCCGGCACCGAGCTGGGCGCGGTCCGGATCGACTCCGGGGACCTGCTGCTGGTCGCCCACCGGGTGCGCCAGCAGCTGGACGAGCTGGGGGCGGTGAACACGCGGATCGTGGTCACCTCGGACCTGGACGAGTACGCCATCGCCTCGCTGGCGGCGGCCCCGGTGGACGCGTACGGGGTCGGCACCCAGCTGGTGACGGGCAGCGGGCACCCGACCTGCTCGATGGTCTACAAGCTGGTCGCGCGGGCCGTCTCGGCCGATCCGAAGGCGGCGCTGGTGCCGGTGGCGAAGAAGTCCTCGGGCGGCAAGACCTCCCTCGGCGGTCGCAAGTGGGCGGCCCGCCGGGTGGACGCGGACGGGATCGCCGAGGCGGAGGTCATCGGCACCGGCCCGGTGCCGCCCGCCCTGGCCGGCCACCAGCTGCTGACCCAGCTCGTCAAGGCGGGCGAGGTGGTGGCCCGCGAGCCCCTGGAGGCGGCCCGCGACCGCCACCGCGCGGCCCTCGCCGCCCTGCCCCTCTCGGCGGCCCAGCTCTCGCGCGGCGAGGCGGTCCTCCCGACGGAGTACGTGTAGGGCCCGCGGGATCCGGGGGGCGGGGCGATGGGTCCGGCCCCCCGTTTCGGGCAGGGGCGGGACGGGGGAAGAGCACCCGGGGCCCCCGGGGGCCGCCGCACACCCCGAGCACGGCCACGCCGCACCCCGCGCCGCACCCCCGCCGCACACCATCGAGCCGAAGGACACGTGACATGCACCGCGCACTGATCGTCGTCGACGTACAGAACGACTTCTGCGAGGGCGGCAGCCTCGCCGTCACCGGCGGGGCCGACGTGGCCGCCTCGATCACCGAGCTGATCGGGCAGAGCACGGCCGGCTACCGGCACGTGGTCGCCACCCGCGACCACCACATCGACCCCGGTCCGCACTTCGCGCGCCCCCCGGCCGAGCCCGACTACGAGACCTCCTGGCCGGTGCACTGCGTCGCGGGGACCGAGGGCGTCGGCTTCCACCCGAACTTCGCGCCCGCCGTGGCGTCCGGGGCCGTCTCCGCCGTGTTCGACAAGGGGGCGTACGAGGCCGCGTACAGCGGTTTCGAGGGCGCCGACGAGAACGGCGCCAAGCTGACCGACTGGCTGCGCGAGCACGACGTGAGCGAGGTCGACGTGGTCGGCATCGCCACCGACCACTGCGTGAAGGCCACCGCCCTGGACTCGGCCCGCGCGGGCTTCACCACCCGGGTCCTGCTGGACCTCACGGCCGCGGTGGCCCCCCACACCACGGCGCGGGCCCTGGAGGACCTCGCCGCGGCCGGGGTCACCCTGGTCGGCGAACGCCACCGACCCTGAGAGCGGCCGGCGGGCCGTTCGGGCGGCGGGGCCGGGACGGGCGGGGGACGGCCCGCGGCGTGCCCCAGGCCGTCTAGGCGCCCCGCAGGAGGGCGCGGATCGGGTGCCAGAGCTCGGCCGCCCGGTCCGGGGCGCAGCGCCACAGGAGGCCGTCCGGGTGGTGCAGGACGGCGGTGACCTCGTCGGGGGTCGGGGGCTGGGCGTTGCCGCGCAGGTACACGGCCCGCATGCCGAGGTTCCGCAGCCTGGTCAGGGCGCGGGCCCGGTTCGCGGCGTGCACCAGCACGCGGACGTTTCCGCCCTCGCCGGACGGCCTCGGCAGCGTGAGCGCGACCACCACGCTGCCGCCCGGCAGTCTGACGAAACCTCCACCTGGCATGATCTTCAGCTCCCCCGTCAATAAGAAAACTCGCACCCGCATCTAAACGCGATCGGCCGCCGCCCGCTAGAGGGCGACGGCCGATCATGCTTTGACCTGCGGTTTTGCTGACTACTTGGCGGCGGGGCCGACCTCGATCGTCATCTGGAGACCGTCGTAGGTCTCCTTGGCGATCTTGATCTTGGTGTTGGTGTCAGTGACCTTCACCGAACCGGTCGGGTTCTCGTCGTAGTAGTACTTGCCCTTGTGGTCGTCGAAGACCAGCTGGGCCGGCTTCGGCTTGAAGAAGAGCGCCTCGCCGTTCTTGTGCAGGGTGAACGCGTCCGTCGAGTAGGCACTGAACGCGGCGTCGTACGGCTGGATCTTGTTGCGCAGCAGGGTGCCGTCCGACCACTTCATCGGCTTGGCGTTGGCGTCGATCGGCAGGATCAGACCGGAGCCCGGGTGCTGGCTGGTGTTGTTGTCCTTCTGGGAGGTGTCCCAGAGCCAGATCAGCAGGCCGTCCTGGTACGGGTAGTGCTCGACCCAGCCCGGCTTGGTGTTGGCGAAGCCGAAGTTGTACGGGCCGACCTTGAGGGTCGAGTCGTACGAGACGTAGCGGCGGTTCTCGGCCAGGTAGTACTGGGCGTACTCCTTGGTGAAGCCGCTGCCGACGCGGGAGAAGCCCTTGCCGGTCCAGCCGTTGTCACCGTTCTCCGCGCCGTCCGCGAAGACGGTGGCGCCGTCCGCGGTCAGGTTGACGGCATCGGCGGTGAAGCCCTTGCCGCCCGCGCCGCCGTCCGTCTGGTAGCGGAAGCGGAGGTCGATCTTCTTGCCCGCGTAGGCGTCGAGCGGGAAGTTCAGCGACTTCCAGGCGCCGGAGACACCGGTCAGGGACGGGCTGCCGGAGGCGTCGGCCGGGATGGCCGCGCCGTCGGCGGTACCGGCCAGCGACGTCCAGGTGGCGCCGCCGTCCGTCGACACCTCGGTGTAGAGGAAGTCGTAGTCCGCCTCGATGTCCCACCAGCCCTTGAGGGACAGGGCGGCGGACTTCTTGCCCGTCAGGTCGACGGAGCGGGTGAGGGTGTTCTTGAGGTCGTCACCCATGTTGCTCCACCACTGCGAGGAGCCCTCGGCGGGAGCGACGATCTCGGTGCTGACCTTCTTCTTCGGCAGCTCGACGACCAGCGCCTGCTTGTCCGAGGTGTTGTACGCCGACACGCCCAGCTTGTGGGTGGACTTCGTCGCGGCCTTGGCCTTGTCGTAGTTCAGCCAGCCCAGCTGCAGCTTGTCCCAGGCGGTCATGTCGCCCGGGAGGTTGCCTATGGACTCCTTGCCGTCACCGAGCCAGGAGCCGGCCGACATCAGGGACCAGAAGCCGACGGAGTTGTCGCCGCCGCCGGAGGTGTCGTAGAGGTCCGGCAGACCGAGGTCGTGGCCGTACTCGTGCGCGAAGACGCCGAGGCCGCCGTTCTCCGGCTGCATCGTGTAGTCGCCGACCCAGATGCCCGTGTTGCCGATCTGGGTACCGCCGGCCTTGTTGTTCGCCGGGCCGGTCTTGCCGACGTCGGTGCCGTACGCGTACCAGCGGTGCGCCCACAGGGCGCTGGTGCCCTGCACGCCGCCGCCGGCCGACTCGTCCTCGCCCGCGTGGACGATCTGGAAGTGGTCGATGTAGCCGTCGGGCTCGTTGAAGTTGCCGTCGCCGTCGTAGTCGTTGCGGTCCCACTGGTCGTACTGCGCCAGCTGGGCCTTGATCTGCTCGTCGGTCTTGCCGGCCTTCTTCTGGGCCTCCGTCCAGGCGGTGACGCCGTCGCGGACGGTGTCCCACACGTTGGAGCAGTTGGTCTGGCCGCAGTAGTTCGAGCCGTAACGGCCCTCGTTGTACGGGATCTTGACCCAGTCGGCGACCTCGCCGTCGACCGAGTAACGGCCCGAGGAGGTCTTCTCGTAGTAGGTCTTCAGCGAGTCCTTGCCCTTGCCGGTCCCGAAGTACAGGTCCTGGAAGTGCTGGCGGCTGTAGTCCTTCTGCCAGGCCGTGCTGTTGTTGTCCGCGCGGTTCGGCTCCGCGATCTGGTTGTGCAGCGGGCCGGGCGTGCCGCCGTACTTCGGCACGGGCGGCTTCGGGCCGGCGGGGCCGTCCGGGTCGAACATGGTCGAGTTGTCGACCTGGTCACCGAACTCGACGAGGATCGTGAAGATCTTGTCGGTCTTCTCGCGGCCCAGCTCGACGTACTTCTTGTCGTCGAGCTTGACGACCTTCGAGGCGCCGCGCTGCTCGACGTCCTTCTTGCCGGTGAGCACCTGCTCCAGGGCGGCCTTCTTCTGCTTGGCCTGCTGCTCGCTGAAGGGGCCCTTGAGGTCGTGCTCGACGACGTGGGCAGGAGCGGTCGGGTCCTGCCGGTCGGAAGCGGCGACGCCGGGGCCCTTGTCCTCCGCCTGGGCGGCGGTGACGGTGAAGAAGGTGGCGCTGGTCGCACAGGCGGCCATGGCCACACCGACGGCCAGGGTGCGCAGGGTGCGTCGTCTGACGGAGTTACCGGTCACTTGATGTCGTTCCCCTCCCGCGGCCGCAACGTGGGTCGGAACTTCTCCAAGGGAGCGGGGGGTTCCGCGCGGCGCGCGTCTCAAGTGACGACATTTGACCGGAGAGTCGAAAGAAAAGACAGACCTTGACTTGTTCCTTACAACTGCACTATGCGGGCAAGCAGTTCCGCTATACGGACGTTCTCCCGCCATAGGGGGCCATCCCGGGCGAAGGGACCCCCGATACGGCGCGCACCGCGTGATCCCGTGCGCCCCCCGTGCTCCGGCACCGTGGGTAAGGTCACGCTTACTTCTGGTGCGGCTCGGGCATCCCGTCCTAGAGTCACTTGACGCGCGACCAGTTGAGCCGACTCCCCCTCCCCGCCTTGAGGACGGAACACGCCATGCCGCGTCCGACTGCCGCACAGATCGCCTACGGGTCCGCCACCGTCATCGTGTCGACGATCGCCATGCTGCTGCTCTCGCAGACGAGCACGGGGCTCGGGGTCGCGGTCATCTCCGCGGCCGCGCTGGCCCTGGGGCTGCTGGTCGCCCTCACCGTGCCGCTCCCCCGACGCCGCGGCCGCCACGCCGCCGGGCGCACCGGAACCGGCCGGCCCTCCGCCGCCACGGGGGCCGCCACCCCCGCCACCCCCGCCCCCGGCGCTCACCCCCGGGTGCCGGAGCCGCGAACGGCCCACGCCGAGCACCCCGTTCACCACTGACGCCGCGCCCGGGCCGGAACGCCGGAGCGGGCGGCCACCCCCGGAGGGACGGCCGCCCGCGCGAGAACGCGTACCCGGCTAAGGGGCCTTGACCACCACGGTCTTGGCCACCTTGTCGTGCAGGCCCTGCTTGTACGGTTTGTCGACGAGCATCGACACGATCAGCGCGAGCGGCCACAGGCAGAAGCAGCACACCAGCGTCGGGATCCAGAGCACGGCGGCACGGGTCAGCGCGGCGTTGGACGGGGGGATGCTGCCGTCGTTGAGCATCGCGACGCGCAGGCCCATGGCCTTCTTGCCGAGCGTCTGGCCGCTGCGCTTGGTGAGCCACCAGTCGTAGCCGACGTACGCGATGATCGAGATCAGCGTCCACACGAGACCGGAGCCGTTGTACGACTTCGTGATGACCTCGCTGACGTCCTCGCCCTTGCTGGTGTCGACCACGTACCGCTTGGTGCCGAACGGCAGCTGGATGAGGAACAGCGGGATCCCGACGATCAGCAGGTCGAGGATCCGGGCCCCGAGCCGTCTGCCGAAGTCCGCGAGCGGGGGCATCCCGGCGAGCGGATCGGGCATGCCGTAGCCGCCGCCACCGTCGTAGGGGCCGCCGCCGCCTCCGCCGTACGGGGGTGGCGGCGGGGGGTAGCCACCGCCGCCGGGGGGCGGGGGCGGGGGGTAGCCGCCACCGCCGCCGGGGGGCGGGGGCGGGGGGTAGCCGCCACCGCCGCCGGGGGGCGGGGGCGGCGGGGGGTAGCCGCCGTCCCCGGGAGGCGGCGAGCCGTACGGCGAACCGCCCGACGGAGGCGTCGGTCCCTGGGGCTTCTTGAGGAACGGGTCGTCCTCGGGCGGCTGGCCCGGCGGCGGCTGGTCGGTACTCATGGCCCGAGTCGAACCCGGTCCCGTGGACCGCGCAACGGGACGGCGTCCGTTCGGGGGAAGACCTCCCCTGCACGGCGGCCGGACCGGCCGGCCGGACAGCCCCTAGCGGGCCACGTACGTACCGGCGGCGCGGTCGTGCCAGGCGCGGCGGCGCGGGCGGTCCAGCAGGCACCAGAGGCTGCCCGGCAGGCCGAGCAGGGCGTACACCAGCCAGCGGCGCAGGGCGGCGCCGAAGGAGGGCGGGCGCAGGGTGGCCGTGGCCAGGACGCGGACGCCGAGCAGCTTCTTGCCCGGGGTCCGGCCCCAACGGGCGGTGGGCAGCGCCTCGTAGAACACCCCGAAGAGCAGGACGGCGGCCAGGACGGTGCCGAGGTAGCCGGCGGTGGTGGCGTCGAGCAGCCACACGGTGGTGCTGCGGCCGCCGGCCCGGGCCATGTCCACCTTGGCCTCCACATGGGCCGTCACCCGCGGTACGAGGGGCAGCGCGGCGGCGGTCGCGACGGCGCCGAGCACGAGGGAGTCCAGCGCGCGGGCCAGCACCCGGCGGACGAGCCCGGCGGGGCGTACGGCGCGGTCGGCCATCCGCTCGAACACGGCCCGGGCCGTCTCCGCCGGGGAGACGGGCGCGGGGTCCTCGGGCGGGGCCGGCCGCTCCGCGGCGCGGCGGGCCGGGGGGACCGGGCCCCGGGCGGGGGCGGCGAACGCGGGGCGGCGGAGCTCGGAATCCGCGGGGACGGAAGGGGCGGAGGGGGCGGAGGGGGCGACGGGGGCGACGGGGACCGCGGAGGCTTCCGGAGCGGAGCCGTGCGCGTCGAACGCGGAGGGCCGGACCGGGCCGTGCACGTCGAGCGGGTCGAACGCGTCGAACGCGTCGAACGGGTCGTATGCCGCAGGGGCCGGGGCGCGGACCCCGGACGGGGCCGGGGCGGCCGGGGCGTGGACCTCCGGGATGACGGCGGGGGCGGCGGGGGCGGCTGAGGGAGGTGCGGGGGCGGCGGCTTCCGGCCAACTGGAGGTGAGGCCCGAGGTGCCCGCCCCGGGGACGTCGGGCCAGGCCGGCGGGCGGGCCGACAGGATGCCCACGCTCTCCGCCGCGGCCTGTACCGGCATCCGCCGGGCCGGCGCCGGCGCGGCGGCGGCCGCCGTCGCCGCCGCGTGCCGGGCCAGGGAGATCCCGGCGCCCCGGGGCTCCGGCTCCGCCGGGCCGCCCCAGGAGACCCGGACGTCGCGGGGGCCGCCGAAGCCCGCCTGGTGCACGGGGTCCGCCTGCCAGCCCGCCGCCTCGCCGCCCGGGGCGGGTCCGGCGCCCGGAGCGGGTCCGGGCGGCGAGGCGGCGGGTCCGGCGCCCCGCGCTACGGGCCGCGGCCCGGCCGGCTCCGGCAGGGCCTCCGTCGCGGAGGTCTCGTCCAGGAACACCGGCCCCGTCTCCTCCGCGGGAGCGACGGCCCGCTCGGCGGGGCGGCTCGTACCCGGAACCCAGGCAGCGCCGTTCCAGTACCGGACGAACCCGGGGATGGACGGATCGGGGTAGTAACCCTCGCGGGCAGCGTGCTCGCCGTCACCAGGGGAGGCCGTCAATGTCCCCAACTCCGATCGTGGCTCGAGGCTTGTGCAGGGGAGGACCCAAGGGGAGGACCATAGCCAAGAACCCCCTCCCGACAGGTCCGGTAACGGGAGATTCCAAGCCTTCGGGCGAACCTCACCCCACCCGACCCTTTTCGGTCAGCCGAAAGATTCAGGCCAATCTCGGCTTCGGTGCCGGAAGTCGCGTCATACCCGGCCCCCTCCGGGCTCTCTCCGGGTGCGGGAGCCGCTCCGGTCCCGCACCCGCGAGCGAATCCACCGAAGTGAGGCCGTCGTGCACCAGCCCGTCATCGAACGCGAACTGGAACTCAAGCTGGTCCTGTCCCCCGAGCGCAGCGTCCCCGTCCCCGCCAGGCTGCTGTACCTCACCGACGACCCGTACGCCGTGCACGTCACCTTCCACACCGGCTCCAGCACCCCGGTCAACTGGACGTTCGCCCGCGAACTGCTCGTCGAGGGGGTGTTCCGCCCGTGCGGGCACGGAGACGTCCGGATCTGGCCCACGAAGATCGACAACCGGGCCGTGCTGTGCATGGCCCTCAGCTCCCCCGACGGCGACGCCCTCCTGGAGGCGCCGGCCGGTCTGGTGTCGGCCTGGCTGGAGCGGACCCTGGGGGTGGTCCCGCCCGGGACCGAGGCGGACCGGCTCGGCCTGGACGCCGCCCTGGCCGAACTGCTCACCCCGACCCCGGCCGACGACCTGTGGCTGCGCGACCCGTGGCCGTCCGACGAATCGGCGGACGGCGACCTCTGATGCGCGCGGCCGGGCCCGCGGGCTCAGAAGAGCTTGCCGGGGTTCAGCAGCCCGAGCGGGTCGAAGGCCCGCTTGACGTTGCGCTGCACCTCCAGCCCCACCGGACCGAGTTCGCGGGCGAGCCACTCCTTCTTCAGCACCCCGACCCCGTGCTCGCCGGTGATCGTCCCGCCGAGCTCCAGACCGAGCGCCATGATCGCGTCGAAGGACTCCCTGGCCCGCCGCGCCTCGTCCGCGTCGGCGGGGTCGAAGCAGACCACCGGGTGGGTGTTGCCGTCGCCCGCGTGCGCGCAGACGCCGATGAGCAGGTCGTACCTCCGGGCGATGGCCGTCGTCCCGTCGAGCATCTCGGCGAGCCGGGACCGGGGCACGCACACGTCGTCGATCATCGTCGCGGGCCGCAGCGCCTCCAGGGCGGTCAGGGACATCCGGCGGGCCTGGAGCAGCAGTTCCGACTCCGCCGCGTCCTCGGCGGGGACGACGGCCGTGGCCCCGGCGGCCGTGCACAGCGCGCCGACGGCCGCGAGCCCGTCGGCGGCGTCCGGGGTGTCGAAGGCGGCCAGCAGCAGCGCCTCGGTGCTCTCGGGCAGCCCCATCCGGCCGAGCGCGTTGACGGCGCGGACCGTCGTACGGTCCATCAGCTCCAGCAGCGAGGGCGCGAGCCCGGCCTCCATAACGGCGCAGACGGCCGCGCAGGCGGCCGCGACGGACGGGAACTCGGCGGCCAGCGCCAGCTGCCGGGGCGGCGCCGGGCGCAGCGCGAGGACGGCCCCGACCACCACGCCCAGGCTGCCCTCGGAGCCCACGAAGAGCCGGGTCAGGTCATACCCGGCGACCCCCTTGGCGGTGCGCCGCCCGGTGCGCAGCAGCCGCCCGTCGGCGAGGACCACGTCGAGGCCGAGCACGTACTCGGCGGTGACCCCGTACTTGACGCAGCACAGGCCGCCCGAGGCGGTGCCGATGTTCCCCCCGATGGTGCACTGCTCCCAGCTGGAGGGGTCGGGCGGGTAGTACAGGCCCTGTTCCGCGACGGCCCGGGACAGGACCGCGTTGACCACGCCCGGCTCGACGACGGCGATCCGGTCGACGGCGGAGATCTCCAGGATCCGGTCCATCGCGACGAGGGAGAGCACGATGCAGCCGTCGGAGGCGTTGGCGGCGCCCGACAGGCCCGTGCGGGCGCCCTGGGGGACGACCGGGACCCGGAGCGCGGTCGCGGTGCGCATCACGTGCCGCACCTGCTCGACGGTGCGCGGCAGGACGACGGCGGCGGGGGTGCCGGCGGCGCAGAAGCTGGCCATGTCGGTGGCGTAGGAGGCGGTGACCTGGGGGTCGGTCAGCAGGGCCTCGGGCGGGAGCCCCTCGCCCAGGGCCGCCAGGAGCCGCGCGCGCAGCTCCGCGGAGAGCGCCGGGAATGGCGCCGCCGAGGGCTCCGCGGAGGGCTCGGCGGAGGGCTCGGCGGAAGGCTCGGCGGAGGGACCCGCTGAAGGCGCCACCGGCTGCGGGCCGGGGGCCGGCTCGGGAATCCGTACGGGGAGATCGTCGTCCATGGGGTCAGCGTGGCAGCCGGGGCCATCGGTGTGAACACGGCCGCGACCGGCTTCGGACACCTCGGCGAACTCTTCATATTGACGCACAGTGAGCGCATGGACGGATTCGACGAGCAATCGCGGCAGCCCGCGCCGCCCGTGACCTTCACCGGCCGCAAGACGGTCGTGGCGGCCGCGGTGACGGTGGTCCTGATCGCCGCGGCCCTGCTGATCCGCCCGGCCCGCACGGGCGACGACGCGCGCCCCCCGGGGCCGGGCGAACGCGCTGCGGCGGCGGTCGGCATGGGCGCACCGGCGGCGGCGGCCGACCTGAAGGCGCTGGTGGCGGACCGGGAGAAATGGGTCGCCGCACACGCCGACGACGACGCTTCGTGGGCGGTGCTCGGCTCCGCGTACCTGGAACAGGCCCGGCGGACGGCCGATTCGGCCTGGTTCCCGAAGGCGGAGAAGGCCCTGAAGCGGTCCCTGGAGGTCCGCCCGGCGGAGAAGGGCAACTTCGACGCGATGACGGGCATGGGCGCCCTCGCGAACGCCCGCCGGGACTTCGGGACGGCGAAGAAGTGGGGCGAGCTGGTACGGGCCCAGGCGCCGCGGCGCTGGACGGCGTACCCGGTCCTCGTGGACGCGTACACGGGCCTGGGCTCCTACAAGGCCGCCCAGCAGGCGATGGAGCGGCTGACGGAGCTCCGCGAGGGACTGCCCGCGCACCTGAGGGCCGCGCAGGTCTACCGGGACCGGGGCTGGCGCGAGGACGCGGTGGTGTCGCTGGAGGCCGCGGCGGCCGTCGCGAAGGCGCCGGCGGAGAAGGCGTACGTGCTCCACCGGCTCGGCGAGCTGGCCTTCGAACGCGGTGACATCCCGGAGGCCCTGCGCCAGCAGGAGGCCGCGCTGCGCACGGACCCGGCGCAGCCGGAGGCGCTCGGCGGCCGGGCCCGGGCGCTGGCCGCGCTGGGCCGGGGCGGGGAGGCCGTACGGGACTACCGGCTGGCGCTCGGGCGCACCCCGGTGCCGCGCCTGGCGCTGGAGCTGGGCGAGCTGCTGGACTCCCTGGGCCGGACGGAGGAGGCCCGCGTCCAGTACCGCTCGCTGGCGGCGCAGGCGGCACGGGGGCCGTCCGACGGGGTCAACGAGGCGGTGGTGCTGGGCCTGTTCGAGGCCGACCACGGCGATCCGCAGGCCGCCGTACGCCGCCTGTCGGCGGAATGGGAGCGGAACAAGAGCGTGGAGGTGGCCGACGCGCTGGGCTGGGCCCTGCACCGGACCGGGGAGGACACGGCGGCCCTGGAGCACGCGAAGAAGGCCACCGACCTCGGGCTGCGCAGCGCCGACTTCGCCTACCACCGGGCGATGATCGAGCGGAGCCTGGGCGACGAGGCGGCGGCGCGGCGCCACCTCGAGGAGGCGATGCGGACCAACCCGGGCTTCTCGCCGCTGCGGGGACCGCTCGCGAAGGAGGCCCTGGCCTCGATCGGCCAGCCTTCGGAGGGCGGCCCGGAGAACATGCAGCCGCGCACCCCGTGGGTGGCGCCCGAGCTCCCGAAGCCCAACCCGCCGAAGCCCGCCGCGCCGAAGCCGAAGGCCCCGGCGGCGAAGCCGCCGGCGTCGCCCCCGGCCCGCTGACGGGCACGCGGACGCCCGCCTCCCCGGGCTCGGGGGGCGGGCGTCTCGCGGACCGGCGGACCGGCGGTCCTGCGGTCCTGCGGTCCTACAGGTTGCCGCGCTTCTCCTGCTCGCGCTCGATGGCCTCGAACAGGGCCTTGAAGTTGCCCTTGCCGAAGCCCATGGAGCCGTGGCGCTCGATCATCTCGAAGAAGACGGTCGGCTTGTCCTGGACCGGCTTGGTGAAGATCTGGAGCAGGTAGCCGTCCTCGTCGCGGTCGACGAGGATCTTCAGCTCGCGCAGGATCTCGACGGGCACCCGGGTCTCGCCGGCCCACTCGCCGAGCGTGTCGTAGTACGAATCGGGGGTGTCGAGGAACTGCACGCCCGCGGCGCGCATCGCGCGCACGGAGGCGACGATGTCGTTGGTCGCGAGCGCGATGTGCTGGACGCCCGCGCCGCCGTAGAACTCCAGGTACTCGTCGATCTGCGACTTCTTCTTCGCGATCGCCGGCTCGTTGATCGGGAACTTCACCTTGAGGGTGCCGTCCGCGACCACCTTGGACATCAGCGCCGAGTACTCGGTCGCGATGTCGTCGCCCACGAACTCCTTCATGTTCGTGAAGCCCATGACCTTGTTGTAGAACGCCACCCACTCGTTCATGCGGCCGAGCTCGACGTTGCCGACGCAGTGGTCGATCGCCTGGAAGGTGCGCTTGGCCGGCGGCTCGACGATCGGGGAGGCGGCGACGAAGCCCGGCAGGTAGGGGCCGGTGTAGTCGCGGCGCTCGACCAGCGTGTGGCGGGTCTGGCCGTAGGTCGCGATGGCGGCGAGGACGACCGTGCCGTGCTCGTCCTTGACCTCGTACGGCTCGTCCAGGCCGCGGGCGCCGTGCTCGACGGCGTACGCGTACGCGGCCCGCGCGTCCGGGACCTCGATGGCGAGGTCGACGACGCCGTCGCCGTGGTCGGCGACGTGCTCGGCGAGGAAGCGGCCGTGGTCCGTCGTCGCCTTGATGACCGAGGTCAGCACGAAGCGCGCGGCGCCGTTGGTCAGGACGTAGCTGGCGGTCTCGCGGCTGCCGTTCTCCGGTCCGGAGTAGGCGACGAGCTTCATGCCGAAGGCCGTGGAGTAGTAGTGCGCGGCCTGCTTGGCGTTGCCGACGGCGAAGACGACGGCGTCCATGCCCTTCACCGGGAAGGGGTCCGCCTCACGCGCGGTGTGCGGGGTGGTTTCGAGGTTCGCCAGAGACTCAGTCATGACCGCAGAGTCCCGCCCTTCCACAAGCTGCGCAATAGTTTCCATTTCTGCTGTACAGAATGACCAGCGCAGGCGCAGGATGGCTGAAAGATCTGCGCAGTATGACCAGCCGATCGGGGGAAGGTTTCCATGGGTATCGACGAACTCGACGGCCGCCTCATCGTGCTGCTCGCGCGCGAGCCGCGGATCGGGGTCCTGGAGGCCTCGCGCCGCCTCGGGGTCGCGCGCGGCACGGTGCAGGCCCGCCTGGACCGGCTCCAGTCGAACGGGGTCATCCGCGGTTTCGGCCCGCAGGTCGACCCGACGGCGCTGGGCTATCCGGTGACGGCCTTCGCCACGCTGGAGATCAAGCAGGGCCAGGGTGCGGACGTACGGGCCCACCTGGACGGCGTACCGGAGGTGCTGGAGCTGCACACGACCACCGGGCAGGGGGACATGCTCTGCCGGCTGGTGGCGCGCTCGAACGCGGACCTCCAGCGGGTGATCGACCGGGTCGTCGGCTTCGAGGGCATCGTGCGGGCCTCGACGGCGATCGTGATGGAGAATCCCGTGCCGCTGCGGATCATCCCGCTGGTGGAGCAGGCGGCGCACGAGGGCTGAGCCATCCCGCCCCGGGAGTTCCAAAGAAGACGTTGCAAAGAAACCCTTGCATAGGATTCTTTGCAACTCTACTGTTGAGCCATGCCCGAGAAGAACGCCTCGTCCGGCGCCCCGCAGCAGCCGCCCGCGGACGAGCCCAACGTCCGCACCCTCGACGCCCGCTCCCTGCGCGGCCTCTCACACCCGCTGCGCATCCGCCTCCTCGGCGCCCTGCGCCGCGAGGGGCCCGCCACCGCCTCCCAACTCGCCGAACGGCTGGGCGAGTCCAGCGGCGCCACCAGCTACCACCTGCGCCAGCTCGCCGCGCACGGCTTCGTAGAGGACGCCCCCGAACACGGCAAGGGACGCGAGCGCTGGTGGAAGGCCTCGCACGACGGCACGCGGTTCGACGAGTCGCTCATGTTCACGGACGACCCCGAGACCAGGGGCGCGGCGGACGTCTTCCTGGGCGAGATCATGAAGATCCACACGCAGGAGCTGAGCGCCTGGCTCGGCGAGGCGCGCACGTGGCCGCAGGAGTGGCTGCACGCCCACGACCTCAGCGACTTCACCCTGCGGCTAACGCCCGGGCAGAGCCACGAACTGATCCACAAGATGCACGAGCTGGTCAACAGCTACCGCGACCTGCCGGAGTCCGCGGACTCCGAGACGGTCCGCGTCCACACCCACGCCTTCCCGCGCCGCACGCCGTAACCGGCCGGATCCCCCGCCCGCAGCCCGCAGCGGCCGGGCGGCGCCCGACCGCCGCCCCGCCGCCACGCTGCCCCACGCGCCACGTCCGTACGGCCCGCGCGTCACTGCGCCCTGCCCGCGCGCCGGCCCGGCGGCCACCCCGGCGCACCCGTACCCGCGCCATCGCCCGTGCCCGCACCCGCACCCGCACCCGCACCCGCCCTACCCGCATCCGCACCCGCATCGAAGGAGCCGGTCCTGCCATGCACGCCTTCCCGCACACCCTGATCCACGCCGCCCGCACCGCCGAACTCGCCGCCGAGGCCGCCTCCTGGCGCCTGGCCCACGAGGCCGCCGCCGCCACCGCCCCGGCCGCCCCCGCCCTGCGCTACCGCCTCGGCGCGGCCCTGATCAGCGCCGGGGTGCGGCTGCTGGAGCCGGCCCACCTCCACGCCCGCGTCCAGCAGCGCGCGGCATGAGCAGGCGCCCCTTCGCGGCGGTGCTGGCCGCCAACACGATCTCCATAGCAGGGACTTCCCTCACCCTGATCGGCGTCCCGTGGTTCGTGCTCCAGACCACGGGCAGCGCCGGGCGGGCCGGCGTCGTCGCCTTCTGCGCCACCCTGCCGGTGATCGTCGCCGCGCTCGCCGGCGGCCCGGTCATCGACCGGATCGGCCGCCGCCGGGTCTCCGTCGCCTCCGACCTCATCTGCGGCCTTGCGGTCGGCGCGATCCCGCTGCTGCAGCACGCGGGCCTGCTGGATTTCTGGATGCTGTGCGCGCTGATGGCCGTCGGCGGTCTCGTGCACACCCCGGGCCTGACCTCCCGCGCCGTCCTGCTCCCCCACCTCGCCGAGCACGCCGGCACCACCCTCCCCCGCGCGGCCAGCCTCTACGACGCCGTCTCGCGCGGGGCCCGGATGATCGGCGCCGCCACCGCCGGGCTGCTGATCGCGTTCCTCGGCGCCGAGACCGTACTGCTCCTGGACGCGGCCACCTTCGCCACCTCCGCCCTGCTGGTCGGCGCCTTCCTGCGCGGCGTCCCGGCGGCCGAACCCCAACCGGCCCTGCAGAAGGCCTCGTTCGCCTCCTACCGCGCCGAACTCGGCGAGGGCTGGGCTTTCCTGACCCGCTCCCGGCTGCTGACCGGGGTCACCCTGATGGTGATGGTGACCAACGGCCTCGACCAGGGCTGGGGCGCCGTCCTGCTGCCCGTGCACGGCCGCGAGGACCTCGGCAGCGCCGCCGGCGTCGGCCTGATGATCTCCCTGTTCGGCGGCTCCGCCCTGCTGGGCGCCCTGCTCTACGGGGCGTGGGGCGAGCGCCTCCCCCGCCGGGCGGTGTTCGCCGCGGCCTTCCTCCTGTGCGGGGCGCCCCGCTACGTGACGGCCGCCCTCACCGACACCCCGCTCCCCCTGGCCGTCGTCATGGCCCTGTCGGGCCTGGGAGCCGGGGTCCTGAACCCGATCCTGAGTACGGTGATCTACGAGCTGGTGCCGGAGGAACTACGCAGCCGGGTCTCGGGCGTGACCACGGCGGGCTGCGAACTGGCCATGCCGCTCGGCGGCCTCGCCGCCGGCCTGCTGGTCGACGCCCTCGGCATCGCGCACGCCCTCCTCGCCTTCGGCGCCGTCTACCTCGCGGCCACCCTGACCCCGCTCCTCTTCCCCGCCTGGCGCGGCCTCGACCGCCCCCCACCGCCCCAGCCGCTCAGCAGGACGGAACCGCCCCGTTCCGGTTCAGCGCCCGCAGCGAGTCCACGGCCCCGCTCAGCGAGCTGACGGGAATCAGCCGCAGCCCCTCGGGCAGCTCGGCCTTGGCGTCGGAGCACTCCGCCTTCGGGACGAGGAAGACCGTCGCCCCGTCGCGGCGTGCGGCCTGGGTCTTCAGGCCCACTCCCCCGACGGCGCCGACCGTACCGTCGGCCGCGATGGTTCCCGTACCCGCGATGGTGCGCCCGCCCGTGAGGTCGCCGCCGCTGCCGTCGCCGTCGAGCTTGTCGACGATGCCGAGGGAGAAGAGCAGTCCGGCGCTGGGGCCGCCGACGTCGGCGAGGTTCAGGTCGACCTTGACCGACTTGGGGTCCTTGTGGAGGAAGCCGAGCGCGGCCTCGGCGGCGGACGACTGGGACTGTGTCATCTCCTCCAGGTTGTGCCGCTCGATCTCCTTGTCGCTTCCGCCCGACGGATAGACGGCCCCCTTCGGCATGACCGCGCGGCTGGTGTCGAACCAGTCGCCGAGCAGCTCGGGCAGGGTCACCGTGGAGGAGGGGCCGGTGGCCTGGATGGTGGTCATCCGCAGCTGGCCCTTGGTGTCCCGGGCGGGGGCGCCGGCCACGATGATGACGGGCTTGCCGTCACGGGCGCCGAGCACGTCGGCCGTGAGGCCCGGCTGGGCGATCACGAAGGGCAGCGGCGCGAGGGCGGCCACGGCGAACAGCGCGGCCACGGGCAGGGCGCAGACGGCCAGGGCGGCGGGACGCGGCAGACGTGTGAGGCGAGAGAGCACCCCGCCAATCTATCGGGCCGCGTGCCCACGCCGTCCGAGCCGGGCCCCGCCACGGCCGCGCCGACGACGACGGTCGTCGGTGGCGCCGGGCGGCGGTGAGCCCGGGCAGCAGTGGCGCCGGGCGCTCTAGCGCAGGGCGTCGGCGACCTCGCGGGCAGCGTCGACCACGCGCGGGCCGACCCGCTCGGGCACGGCCTCGGCCAGCATCACGACGCCGACGCTGCCCTCCAGCCCGGTCACGCCGACCAGCGGCGCGGCCGCGCCGCTGGCGCCCGCTTCGAGTTCTCCGTGGGTCAGCGTGTAGCCCGGCTCGATGAGCGTGCCCTGACGGGCGGCCAGGATGGCCCGCCCGGCCGCGCCCCGGTCCAGCGGGTGGCGGAACCCGGCCCGGTAGGCGACGTGGTAGTCGGTCCAGGTCGGCTCGACGACGGCGACGGCGAGCGCCTCGGTGCCGTCGACGAGGGTCAGGTGCGCGGTCGCGCCTATGTCCTCGGCGAGCGAGCGCAGCGCGGGCAGGGCCGCCTCCCGCACCAGCGGGTGGACCTGACGTCCCAGCCGCAGCACACCGAGCCCGACGCGGGCCCGGCCGCCGAGGTCCCTGCGGACCAGGGCGTGCTGTTCGAGGGTCGCGAGCAGTCGGTAGACGACGGTGCGGTTCACACCGAGCCGGTTGGACAGCTCGGTGACAGTCAGACCGTGGTCGGTGTCGGCGAGCAGCTTGAGGACTCTGAGTCCTCGGTCGAGAGTCTGGGAGGTCTCCGCGGTCACGACGCCTCTCCCTCTCTTTCGGTGGGCGGCGGTGACTCTCGCGGGGTGTAGCGCTGCCGGTCCCACGGCGACGCACGGAGAGGCCGCCGGTAGCGGCCAGGGCACCGGCTGCGCTCCCGCGGCGGCGCTGCCACGGGGCGTTCGATGCGGGGACAGTAGCGAGCGGGTCCGCTCAGCGGAAGGCCTCGTCCAGAATCCGGTCGCCTGCTGCCGGTTTGCGCCGCTTTCTGCGCACGGGCGTGCCAATTCGTAATGTTCCTCAGACGAAAACCGCTTTACAGGCCCCTTACGCTGATCGTGTTCAAAAAGATGTTTGGGGGTGGGCAGGGCGTTCGGCGCCATGTCCACGTACGCCGATCGTCGACCACCACACCGGCACCGGCGCCGCCGGCTCCACCACCAACGCCGGTGGCCAGCTCGCCGAGACCGGCTCCGACGCCGCCACCAGCTGGGCCCTCGGCGCCGGCGGTGTCGCCCTCGCCATGGGTGCCGCCCTGGTCGCGGGCACCGGCCGCCGTCGGCGCGTCGGCGCCTGAACCTAGGCCCAGGCAGTCACACGAGGACGGGGTCCGTGCGCAGCCGCGCACGGACCCCGTTCCGCTTCCCGGGGGCACACCCCCGCCGACGCGCTACCGCATGCGCGTCGCCCACTCCTGCACCTTCTTGATCCGCTCCCGCAGCTGCCCCGCCGTCGCCTCCGCGCTCGGCGGCCCGCCGCACACCCGGCGCAGCTCGGTGTGGATCACCCCGTGCGGCTTGCCGCTCTGGTGGACGTACGCGCCGACCATCGTGTTCAGCGACTTGCGCAGCTCCAGCAGCTCCTTGTGCGACACCACCGGACGCCGCTCGGCGGGCAGCTCCAGCAGGTCCGCCTCGGAGTCCGGCTTGCGCCGGCTGTGCGCGATCTGCCGCGACTGCCGCTTCTGCAGCAGCATCTGCACCTGGTCCGGCTCCAGCAGCCCCGGGATGCCGAGGTAGTCCTGCTCCTCCTCGCTGCCCGGGTGCGCCTGCATGCCGAACTCGGCGCCGTCGTAGAGGACCCGGTCGAAGACGGCGTCGGACTCCAGCGCCTCGAAGGACATCTGCTCCTCCTCGCCGGTGTCCTCGTCCTCCTGCCGGTTCGCCTCGTCCATCTCCTTCTCGGACTCGGCGTACGGATCCTCCTCGCCCTTCTTCTTCGGCTTGTCGAGGACGTGGTCGCGCTCGACCTCCATCTCGTTCGCGAAGCCGAGGAGGTAGGGGATCGTCGGAAGGAACACCGACGCCGTCTCGCCGCGCCTGCGCGATCGCACGAAGCGGCCGACGGCCTGCGCGAAGAACAGCGGGGTCGAGATCGTCGTCGCGTACACGCCGACCGCCAGGCGCGGTACGTCGACGCCCTCGGACACCATGCGGACGGCGACCATCCAGCGGTCGTTGTTCGCGCTGAAGGCGTCGATGTTCTTCGAAGCCCCCGTGTCGTCCGACAGGACGACGGTCGCCTTGGTCCCGGTGATCTCGCGGAGCAGCTTGGCGTACGCGCGCGCCGAGTCCTGGTCGGCGGCGATGACGAGTCCGCCCGCGTCCGGGATGCCCTTCCTGACCTCGGTGAGCCGCTGGTCGGCGGCGCGCAGCACGTTCGGCATCCAGTCGCCGCGCGGGTCCAGCGCGGTGCGCCAGGCCTGCGAGATGGCGTCCTTGGTCATCGGCTCGCCGAGGCGGGCCGCGATCTCGTCGCCCGCCTTGGTGCGCCAGCGCATGTTGCCGCTGTAGGAGAGGAAGATGACGGGCCGCACGACCCCGTCGCCGAGGGCGTTGCCGTAGCCGTACGTGTAGTCCGCGGAGGAGCGGCGAATCCCGTCGTTGCCCTCCTCGTACGTGACGAAGGGGATCGGGTTGGTGTCGGACCGGAAGGGCGTTCCGGTCAGCGCCAGCCGGCGCGTCGCGGGGTCGAAGGCCTCCAGGCAGGCCTCGCCCCAGGACTTCGAGTCGCCCGCGTGGTGGATCTCGTCGAGGATCACCAGCGTCTTGCGCTGCTCGCAGCGGTTGCGGTGGAGCATCGGGCGCACGCCCACACCCGCGTACGTGACGGCGACCCCGTGGTAGTCCTTGCTCAGCGGCCCGGCCGAGTACTCGGGATCGAGCCGGATGCCTATCCGGGCCGCGGCCTCCGCCCACTGCTTCTTCAGGTGCTCGGTCGGCGCGACGACGGTCACCTGCTGGACCACGTGGTGGTGCAGCAGCCAGGAGGCGAGGGTGAGCGCGAAGGTGGTCTTGCCGGCGCCGGGGGTCGCCACCGCGAGGAAGTCCCGCGGCTGCGTCTCGATGTACCGGGTCAGGGCACCCTCCTGCCAGGCGCGCAGCTTGCTCGCGGTGCCCCACGGCGCACGGCCGGGGAAGGCGGGTGAGAGGTGGTGGGAGGCGGTAGTAGTCACGGTCTCCGGTTCGTCTCAGTCACGGTCGCGGTCGTACGTAGGACAACCGGGCCACCTTACCGGCCCGGGCCCGCCCCTTCCGGAGGGACAGGCCCGTGACCTCGGCGGGTGCGGCGAGCGTCACATCGCGGCCGCCAGCGCGCGCAGCCGCTCCGCGATCACGGCGGTGTCCGCCTCGTGCCCGGCCGCGACATCGATGACCAGCGCGTACGCGCCGTCCTGGTCCACCGCCGCCAGGTCGACCCCGTTCACGGCGAGGAAGGTGGCGGCGGCCAGCCAGGCCGTCCGCTTGTTCCCGTCGACCAGGGGGTGGTTGGCCGCGATGCCGTGGAGCAGCGCGGCCGCCTGCTCGTACGGGTCCTCGTACGCGGGCGTCCCGAGCATGCGGGCCCGCGGCCGGTGCACGGCCGACTCCAGCAGCCCGGGGGCGCGCAGCTCCACGGGCTGGTGCCGGGCCAGGCAGGCGTACCGGGCCAGGTCGAGGACCTCGGCGAGGGTGAGGTGGCGCACGGGCCGGGCGGCGTGGGGCGCGCTCACTGGCCGAGCCTCTCCAGCAGCGGGGCGTGCGCCCGGGCGAGCCGCGCGGCGGCCTCCCCGACGCGCTCGCGCTCCGCGCGCAGGTGTTCCCGTACGGCGTCGAGCACGAGCTCCTCGGGGGTCCGACCGGTGGCGTCGGCGAGGTCGCGGAGCTCGGCGAGCTCGGCAGCGGAGAGCCCGGCGCCGGAGAGGGGGAGGGAAGGGTTCAGCGGGTCCATCGGCCGAACCTAGCCGCTCCCGCCCCACCGCTCCTCAGGATTTCGGCGCCGAGGATCCTGCGGGAGCCGCAGGATCGAGCCGGGTGGCGACCCACGCCCCCGCCAGCGCGACGACGGACATCGGCAGGAACACCGCCAGGAAGGCTCCGGGGTGCGCGGACCCGGCCCCCTCCGCCAGCGCGTGCCCGGCGCCGGCAGCCCCGGCCGCACCGACCGCACCGCCGCCGACCGCACCGCCGCCGAGCGCGGCGAAGGCGGCGCCGACGGCGGCGAGGAGCACCACGTTCGCGAGGGCGTCGGAGATCTGGAGCGCGGCGGAGTTCGCCCCGGCCTCCTCGGGCGCCGACAGCTCCAGCAGCAGCACGCTGGTCGGGCCGATCACCAGCCCCATGCCGAGGCAGCCCACCCCCCAGGCCAGCGCCACCGACCAGACGGGCACCGACTCGATGAGCACCGCCGGGGCGGCCGCGATGGCGAACGCCACCATCACCATCCCGATGACCATGAGCCGCTCCCGGTAGGGCGCCATCCGCCCCTTGGACTGCACCCAGGAGCCGGCCGCCCACGTGACCCCGCCCAGCGCGAGCGAGAAGCCGGCCAGCGTCGGGCTCAGGCCCCGCTGGGTGACCAGCATCAGCGGCACGAAGCTCTCGGCCCCGATGAAGGCGCCCCCCGCGACCCCGCGCAACAGCACCACGGAGGGCAGTCCGCGCCGGGCCAGGTACGTCCCGCGCGGCATCAGCCCGCGCACCGCCGGCACCAGCAGGGCCACCCCGGCGATGCCCGGCAGCAGCGACAGCCACCGCAGGTCCTGGGCGGCGTACTGGAGCAGCCCGGCGCCCAGCGAGATGCCGAACGCGAAGCGGATCCGGCGCCGGTCGAAGGCGGCGGGCGCCCCGGGGTCCACCGGCCCGGAGGCGGAGCGCCGGATGGCGGGCAGCGCCACCACCAGCGGGACGACGACCAGGGCGGGGATGCCGAGGAACACCCAGCGCCAGCCGAGGTGCTCGGTCACCGACCCGGCGGCGAGCGGCCCGACGATGGACGGCACCACCCAGCTCGCGGCGAAGGCGGCCATGATGGCGGGCCGCAGCCGCTCCTCGTACGCCCGGCTGACCACCACGTACAGGGCGACGATCACCAGCCCGCCGCCGAAGCCCTGCACGGCCCGGCCGAGCACGAACACCCCCATGACCCCGGCGGTCCCGGAGCACACCAGCCCGGCGGCGAAGGCCCCGATGCCGACGGTCAGCGGGCGCAGCGGGCCCTGCCGGTCGGCCCACTGGCCGGACAGCACCATCCCGAAGAGGCTGGTCGTGAAGTACGCGGAGAACGCGAAGGCGTACAGCCCGACCCCGTCCAGCTCCCGCGCGGCGACGGGCATGGCCGTCCCGACGGCGGTGGCCTCGAACGCGATCAGGAACACCACGGAGATGATCCCGACGCTGAGCGTCCGGTACGCCGCCCCGAACACGCCGCCCGGCGGAGGAGGCGGGGCGGCGGCGGGCACGGATATCCGGGGTTCAAGGGCACTCATCGCCCCAGAGTAAGCGGCACGGGCCGGTTACGCCCCTGTCATTTGGCCGGACTCCCCCTCGTCCCCGGGACCTAGGACTGTGAACGCCACATGGCAGTCACATTGCACCCCGCCCATCCCCCTTCCCGCCCCGGCCCACCCCCCGTAGCGTCATCTCTGCACCCCAACCCAGCCGTGTGCCCGAGTGGTTGAGGGACTCGCCTGCAAAGCGAGTTACGCCGGTTCGATTCCGGTCACGGCTTCCACGCCGAAACGCCGTCCAGCAAGCACCGCGCTGGACGGCGTTCCGCATGCCGGGCGGGGCTAAGAGCTCGGGCTCGGACCGCCGCCGGGGGAACTGCTCGCGTCCTTCGCCTCCGGCGCCGCGAGTTGCCCGGCCTGCGCCGGGATCCCGGCGTCATTGAGGCAGCCGAGCTCCTTGGCAACCGTCAGCGCCGCAGCGTGGACGGCTGCCAGGTAGTCCTGGCCGAGGACGGCCGGGCCCTTGCTGTTGCTCCGGAAATCCGAAAACTGCGCCGTGACCTGGAGCGGGACGTCCCGGGTGGCGCCCACACGTGGGCTGACGCAGTCAAACGACAGGTCGACGCCCTTGCCCACCCCAGCGACCCGCGGTGCGCCGGCCGGCAGCCCGGGGAGATCCGCCGGGTCGGCGGCGTACTTGCTGAAGGCGGTGAACATCACCTGCGCCCGGGGTACGTGCCCGTCCCTGTCCACCGTACCGACGACCTCACAGACCGATTGGGGCTGCTCCCGGATCCTTTTGCCGGACCGGTAAGCGTCCTCCATCGTCCGTGCGACGGCCGCCACGTCCGGGTTCCTCCGAGCCTCCCGGACCTGGAACTCCTTCGATTCGAGGATGCGCTCGACCGCCTTCGCTCCTTCGTCCGGAAAGATGCCACCGCACACCTTCTGCACGGGGAACGTCTGCGGGGCGGTCCGAGGCACCTCCTCCGCCCCCCCGCCGGAGCAACCCACCAGCATCAGACCGAAGGCTGCCAAGCCCAGGGGCGTTCGCCCTATCCAGCCGGCTCTCACTTGTCGCTCTTGGTCTGAGATTCATGACCCTGCTGGCGGGCGACGGAGTTGCCGGTCTCGTACCCGAGACGCATCGACTCGATGAAGTCGTTTCCGAAGTCGCTCGCGGTATCGACGTTGTGACGAGCCATGAACTTGCGCATCGGAGCTTCGGCGCTGTGCTCTCCGGCCTGGAACATGGCTTTGTTGCTGTCGTGTGTCTTTCCGTCCTCCTTGTCCTTGTGCTCCTCCTTGGCCTCGTCCGACCACTCGCCGATGACGTCGGCCGCGGCCTGCTCGACGGCTCCGCTGCCCACGTCTATGGCCAGGGGCACGATGACCGCCGCCGCGCCGGCCGCGGCCGCCGTGGCAGGCAAGAACGCCACCCCTGCCGCGATGGCCGCTGTCGTGCCGAACTCGACCCATGTCGACTTCTGTTCGTGGGCCTTCTCGTACTCCTCGTGCGCCTTCTCACCCAAGCCCTGGACCTGGCCTGCTCTGGACTCGTCGAGGATGCCCTGGACCTCTGCAGTGGTGCGGATCGTCGACCGGGCACGACCCTCGTCGATTTTGCCGTCGTGTTCGGCCTGGCTCTCCAGGACGCTTGCAGCGTAGACACGCTCGGCGGTGGACACGGTGGCGTAGGCATCGGGGTGCTGCCCGAGGGCCGCGAGCAGATCGCGGGCACCACTGCGCTCGAACACCACGTGGGCCTGCCCGTCGCCGTCCCGCACGGCGAAGACACCGTTTTCAGAACCCATGCCTAGGGCTCTGTTGACGTCGTCGATGTACCCCGCCGTCATGTTGCCCAGACTGTCTGCGAGGACCTCCTGCCGCTTGAGCAGGCCTGGATCAGCGCTGTATTTGTCGGCGACGGCCTTCATGACATCAGCGCCCGTATCGGTCCGGTGCAGCTCGGGCTTGGGGTCGTCCCACGCGTGTCCGAGGGTGGCCGCCTCCAGGGCGTGCCCCAAGGCATCGGGCATGTACTTCTGGACCTTCTTCAGGTCGTCGGGGTTCGTGCCCTCCATGTCGATGGTGTAGTCGTACTTCTCGTTGGTGAAGAAGTCGAGGTAGTTCGTGATCGGCTTGCCCTTGGCATCCTTGCCCAGGTCCGCGACGCCCGGCTTCACTGTGCCGTCCTGGTTGTAGGCGTGCGGCGGGGTGTCCGGGTCGAAGAACTGGGCTGCCACCTCCGGGCTGTGGCCCATCGCTTCCAGGAAGCTGACCACCGGGTCGTAGCCTGCGCCGTTGACGCCCGAGGGGTTCAGCAGGTTCTTGCCGAGGCCGTCGAGGCGCCGGGTCCCGTTGAAGAAGTCTGGGTCCTTCGCGTGGATCTGGGTGGCGTGCTCGGCGATCGGCACCAGGAACTTGGGGTCGTAGTTCCCGTACCGCATGATGCCGCCGAGCAGCTGGTATCCGTAGGGCGGGTTCTGGTCGTACTTGACCAGCGGGATGTGCTGGGTGCCAAGCTTGCGCAGTTCCTGGGCGTAGACGTCGGAAAGGTGGGGCTCGGAAGTCGACCTGGTCGCCGTGGCGAGGTTGAGGCCCAGGTTCCTCTGGAGTTCCTGGACGTCCTTGAGCCGCTGCTCGTCGACCTTGCCCCACTCCTGGGTGTCGGTCGACATGTACCCGAAGAACTGCAGCGCACCCTTGGGGCCGAGCCCCTGGTAGAAGCCGGTCGAGAACTCCGCCACCTTGGCGTTGTCGGCGAGCAGCTCATTGAGTTCCAACAGCTCGGCGTGCGAGAGGTCCCGGCCCTTCTTCGCGAGATCTACGGCGTGCCCCGCCTGCTCGGCGGCGAGACCGGCATACTTGGGTCCGCTGAAGTCGTGGTCCTCGGCCACGTTGGCGGCCAGCAGCCGTGCGAGCGACTGGTCGGTGTCGTCGCAGGCGTCGATGGCCGCGTCGATCTTCGCTTGCCACTGGGGCAGGTTGACGCGAATGGATTCCTGGTAGTCGGGGTCGTGCCTGGCGGCGTAGCGCTCCTCCTCGCTCACCAGGGGCACGACATGCACCTTCCCCTTGGCGTCCACCCGGAATCCGGCAGCCGGTGCCTCCTCCTCGGCGAGCTTCCTGAGCTGGTCGCGCGAGGTCTTGAAAACGGCGTGGGCCTGGGTAAGGGCATGGTGCACCCCCTTGGCCTCCTTGGCGGCGTCCTCGAACTCCTTGGCCGTCTTCGCCACGAACGGCCGGGCCACACCGGCGGTGACCCCGCTCCACTCGGCCTTGTCGGCCTTGGCCTTCATGCCGTTGCGGGCGGCCTCGGCGAGCTCCTCCAGCTTGCCGGCCATCGTCTGCCAGTCGGTGGCGGCCGTCTGGAGCTTGTCGAGGGGGGTGTTCAGCACGTTCTCGTACGTCAGCACGGTCCGTCCTCCTCCTACTTCAGGTACTCGTCGAGCTTGGAGGTCGTGAACTCGGCGTAGAGCTGCTGCTCTTCCTTGTTGTGCGAGGCGAGGGAGTAGTTCAGCCCGTTGGAGATCTGCGCGCAGGCGGCCACGAGGGTCTTCACCTGACCCTCCCAGCGGGAGTTCAGCTTCGTGAGGGCCGCTCCGCTCGCGAACCCCTCCTTGGCGAGCGCGCCGGCCGCTTCGGCGGTCGCGGTGGCGGCGTGCTTGCCGTCGGCCTGGAGACGGGAGTGCAGCTTGTGCGCTTCGGTGCCGACCGCGCCGATGTGGTCCTGGTTGAGTTCGAGGTCCTGACCGCCGCTTCCGGGGGCCTGGTTGAGCCTCATGGATACGTTGGCGGCGGCCGTGGTGCGCGCGGCGGCCCATTCCTCGTCGAACGACATCGGGGCCTCCAGGCGGTCGTGGGCTCAGCGGTTGCGGCGTACGGCGACGGCGGTGACAGCGCCCCCGATCAGGACGCAGGCCCCGACCCCGAGCGCGATCCAGGGCAGACTACTGCCGCCGTCCCCCTTCTCAACGGCCGACGGAGCCTGCGGTGCGGGCTTGGGTGAACCAGTTTCGGCCGTTTTCCCGCCGACCCCGCCAGCAGCCGTCAGATCAGGCAGCGGATACACATCCGCAGGCCCCGGATCCCCAGGCATGGGCACAGCCACCCGCGGCCGGACAACGCCGTAGCCGACGAAGTCGTTCCGCTCGACGCCATCGACGGGCTTGCCGGCGGTGTTCAGGAGGACCCGGAGGACCTGGTTGTTGGTCCAGTCGGGGTGAACGGACCAGAGCAGGGCCGCGGACGCGGAGGCAAGGGCGGTGGCGTCGCTGGTGCCGTGGCTATTGCACAACCCTCCCGCGCATCCGGTCACGATGTCGACTCCCGGTGCGGAGAGATCTACTGCCGCGTTGTGCTGGGACTCCTTGGTCGCGCTGCCAGCTTGATCCACTGCTGCAACGCCCACTACCCCGGGTGTCGCCGCCGGGAAATAGGCCTCGTCATTGCCATCATTTCCCACACCTGCAAAAATCAGCTTACCCTTACCGATGGCATATTTAACGGCGTCCGACAGGTCAGGCGAATCCGGCCACCCAATCATGGAAATATTGAGGATCTTTGCGTCCGAATCGGCCGCGTATCGAATTGCATCTCTCAGGGTCGTATCGCGAGACAGGCCGTTGCCGTGAAGGTCGACACGGAGTGGCAAAATCTTCACCCCAGGCGCCAACCCAAAGGCGCTGTCAGCGCCACCCGGCCCCTTCCCGTTGCCAGCAATAATCGCAGCCATCGTCGTGCCATGCCCCTGATAGTCGGTGCGCTCGTCACCCGCTTTTTCGTCCGGCAGAAAGTCTTTGCCGGGAAGAACCTGACCATCCAGCTCTGGAATTCCGGCCACGCCGGTATCAATTACTGCCACCGTGACCGACTTACCGGTGGCAGTCTTCCAGACCTCGGCGGCATTCATCGCATCCAGATGCCACTGCCTGGATCGCACGGTCTCCGCTTGCGCGGGTGTCGCGGAAATCCCAGCAAGCAGCAGACCCACCAGGGCTGAGGTCGCCTTGCGCATAAGCATCCCGTGCAACATCCGATCCACTCAGTCGATCACCGGCGGAACGACGCGCCGGTCGGTCTGCCAGGTCTCTCCATCCTCGGCCAGGTAGCCGGGGCGTTCGCCCCCCTGTTCTCCGCGCCGCATGCCCGGTGAGCGAGTTCCCGCACCGGCATGGCCCGCCGCGCCGCTGTTGCGAACGAGTCCCGCACCACCCTGGGTGAAGGGCTGGCCACCGACGGCCGACCGACCGCCAACAGCGGACTGTCTACCACCGACGACCCCGCCCGGCTCCGTGGCCAGCCTGCGGCCGACCGGAGAACCACCCGATGGCCCGTGAGGGCCACCGAGCCCGCCGCTCACCGAACCGCCCGGGCCGCGGCCCACAGGGTGCGCACCTTCCGCCCCGATGACCGTGCCTCGCGGGATACTCGTGTTTGGCGTGCCGGAAGACACGGGGCGCCCACCCACAATGCCGGTGTCATGCGGGGGGAGCCCGACAACCTTGCCGGCTCCGATCCCTGCCGGAGGCTTCGTATTCGTCAGAAAACCGCCACGCGGCATGTTCGGGCCCGCTGTCGGCGGAAGCACCAGCGGCGGCCCCGGCACAACTGGGTTGGCGTTGCCGCCCCGGCCCGTAACAGCGTTGCTAGGGAGCGCATTTACCAGCGGAAGGGAACTGACGGGCAGCGTCGCCGCACTGTCGAGATCTACATTCACATCTCGCCCAATAAGGAGAGGCGTGGGAACGAGGCCGATACCGCCTGGGGCATGACCGCCCGACGGACCTTCAGGCCCCGACGCGGAGGTGTGCGGGCCGGGCAAACCCGCAGGTTCTGCGAGAGCGGCAGATGCGTATGCGGAGCCACCGAAGCCCGATCCTCCAGGTCCGTTGCCCGGACGGGAGATCACAGTGTCGCTACCGACCGCCGCCGGCGGATCGTAGTCCGGCGGCGGCGGGGGGAAGGTGGGGACCTCGGCTTTGTTCAGTTGGGTCGTTGAGGCTTCGTAGGACTGGGCCAGCTTCGTGAGCTGTTGTACCGCCTGCTGGTGGTCGGCGGTGAGTTTCGAGTGGGCCGTGCGGCCCATTTGCTGGGCGTCCGGGTCGTTGTGGAAGCGGTGCGCCGCCTCCAGGTTGGCGGCCGCCGACGCGTCGTATTTCGGGGTGTTCGCCTTCACCTCGATCATCGTCTGGGCAGCGTGCGTCATCCACTTGCTGCCCTCCGCGCTGTACTCCCCCAGCCGCAGCGTCGCGCTCCCCGCCTGGCTCACCCAGCTCTGGAAGGCCCGCGCCGCCTCACCCTCCCAGCCCTTCACCTGGTGCTTCTTCAGGCTCTCACCGATCGACTTGATCGCCTTCGACGCCTCCGCCAACTGCGTCGCCCGCGCCTTCACCGTCTCCGCATCCAAAGAGGCGATCATCGCCAGCAACTGCTCGTGCGAATAACCCTCGAAGTCCGTCGCCATCAACGCCTGCCCTTCGACATAGGAGCCTCAGCCTCGGTTCCGGCGCACGACGATTGCTGTGACGGCTCCGCCGATCACGACGCAGGCGCCCAGCCCGAGCGCGATCCACGGCAGACTGCTTCCGCCGCCCTTCTCGCTGTCGGCTGACTGCGGCTTCGGCGCGGGCTTCGGGGAACCGGCCTCGGCCGGCTTCCCACCGGAGTCGGCGGCCGCCAGATCGGGCAACGGATACACATCCGCGGGCCCCGGGTCTCCGGGCGTGGGCACGGCCACCCGCGGCCGGACCACGCCGTAGCCGACGAGGTCGTTCCGCTCAGCGCCGTCGACCGGCTTTCCCGCGGTGTTCAGCAGGACACGGAGGATCTGGTTGTTCGTCCAGTCCGGGTGGACCGACCAGAGGAGCGCCGCGGAGGCGGATGCGAGGGCGGAAGCGTCACTGGTGCCGTGGGTGACGCAGACCTCCGACTGGCCTTCGCAGGCGGCGTAGATATCGATTCCGGGGGCGGACATGTCCACCTGGGGACCGCGCTCCGACTCCTGGGTGACACCGCCGTCAGGGCCGATCGCCCCGACGCCCACCACGCCCGGCGTCGCCGCGGGATATTTGACGTCGTTGAGCCCCTCCGCGTCATTTCCGACGCCTGCGAAGATCAGCTTCCCTTTCGAAAGGGCGTACTTCACCGCGTCGAGCCGCGCAGGATCCTCCGCGTCAAGGCCCAGGGAGATGTTGATGATCTTTGCGTCGGAGTCCGCCGCATAGCGGATCGCTTGCGTCACGCTCGGGTACATGGCGTTACTTTCGATCGGGACCCGAATCGGGAGAACCTTCGCGCCGGGCGCCAAGCCGAGCGCCCCATCGCCGCTGGGGTGCTTCCCCGTTCCGACCATCACCGCCGCAATGGTTGTGCCGTGCCTGTCATAGTCGGTGCGTTCGTCACCCTCCTGCGACGTCGCGAGGTCCTTACCCGGGAGAACCTGCCCCTCTAGTTCGGAGACCCGCCCCACACCGGTGTCGATGACCGCGATGATGACGCCCTTGCCCGTGCTGGTCTTCCAGATGTCGTCGGCCTTCATGGCATTCAGGTGCCACTGCTTCTCGCGGATCGTCTGCGCATGCGCCGGGGTCGCGGCGACCCCGGCGAGCAGCAGACCGACCAGGGCCGAGGCCGCCTTGCGCATACGCATCCCGTGCAACGTCCGTTCCGCTCAGTCGATCACCGGCGGAACGACACGACGGTCACCCTGCCAGGTCTCTTCGTCCTCGGCCAGGTAATCGGGGCGCGCGCCCCCCTGGTTCCCACGCCGCCCGGACGACGGAGCGGACGCACCCGCGCCGGCATGGCCCATCCGGCCAGCGCCCATGCCAGACCCCGATCCGTTGCGCACAAGACCGGAGCCACCCTGAGTGAACGGCTGACCGCCCGCGCCCACCCGGCTACCACCGACAACGCCACCCGGCTCCGTCGCCAGTCGGCGCCCCACCGGGGAACCACCGCGCGGGCTCTGCGAGCCGCCACCGACGCCACCGCCCATCGGGCCACCCATCCCCCGACCACCCGACTGCGCGCCCTCCGCACCGATCACGGTGCCACGGGGAATCCCGGCGCCAGAGGGACCAGAGGAAACGGGCTTACCGCCCACGATGCCGCTGTCGCGCGGAGGAAGGCCGACCTTGCCGCCGATACCACCCGCCGGAGGCCTCACAGCAGGCAGCTGACCACCGCCCCCCAAACCGGGAACTCCACGGGTCGGGGGAAGCGTCAGCCGGGGCATGGGCGGAAGCGGGCTGGGACCCCCACCCCCCGGAACAACGGGGCCACCACCACCGGGCAAACCGGTGACCGGCGGCAGCGTCTTGTCCGGAAGCGTCGCGACGTGGTCCAGGCCTACGTCGACCGCCCGGTCCGGAAGCACCGGCGTCGGCTCACTCCCCGGCGTGGGCGCCAAGGTGCCACCCGCAGGAAGCTGGTGGGCCGGAACTGAGCCAGGTCCGGACGAAGAGCCGCCGTTCGAGGCCGACGGCAGGGAGGAGAAGGCACCGCTTCCCCCCGGATCACCGCTGCCACCGTGGCTGGTCTCACGGTCAACATGGTGACCGCCGACGATGCCGGGGGGATTGAACACCGGAGGCGGCGGCGGGAAGGTCGGGATCTCCGCCTTGTTCATCTGCGTCGTCGACGCCTCATACGACTGCGCCAGCTTCGTCAGCTGCTGCACCGCCTCCTGGTGATCACCGTTCAGCTTCGTGAAAGCCTTACGGCCGATCTCCTGCGAGTCCGGGTCATTGTGAAACTTGTGCGCCGCCTCAAGACTCGACGCCGCCGCCGCATCGTACTTCGGGGTGTTCGCCTTCACCTCGATCATCGTCTGCGCGGCATGCGTCATCCACTTACTGCCCTCCGCACTGAAATCACCCAGCCGAAGCGTCGCACTCCCCGCCTTGCTCACCCACTCCTCATACTTCTGGGCCGCCTCACCCTCCCAGCCCTTCACCCGGTGCTTCTTCAGCACCTCACCGATCTCCTTGATCGCCGTCGCCGCCTTGTCCAGCTGCGCCGCCCGCGCCTTCACCGTCTCCGCATCCAGCGAAGCGATCATCCCCAGCAACTGCTCGTGCGAGTAACCCTCAAAGTCCGTCGCCATCAGATCGTGCCCTTTGACGTGCTCGGCGACGGCGTCGAGGGGGCGCCCGGCGACGCCTTCGCCTCGCGCGCCAGCGGGTCGCGGTCCAGGACGTAGTCCTTCTTCGACTGCCGGATGATCGTGCGCATCCGGGCCTGCGTCTCCTCGTCCACGCCCGCGTAGCCCTTGCCCGCCGTCATGATCGCGATGCCGAGGGCCTCGATCTGGGCGGCCAGGCCCTGGGAGAGCTTCTGCAACTCCGAGTGGACCGTCGAATACGCCTTGAACAGGGCGTCCGCCTCGGCGAAGCCCGTGCCGAGGGTGCCTGTCGGCAGGGTGCCGTGGGCGAGGCGCTTGTCGTCCGCCTCCGAGCCGTCGAGGTCCTTCAGCAGGTCGTCGACCAGCTTCTTGTACCCGGTCATCGACTCGTACTCGACCGCCAGGGCCTGCGCCTGTGTCCTGAGGGCGTCCGCCACGCTCGCCCCGACGTTCATCTCGAACAGCCCCGGCCCCGGTCCCGGCACCGGCCCCTTGTCCCCTGCCACGATGGCCTCCCCGAATCCCCGTCACCCCGCGGGCACAGCGCCCGCCCCCGTTCGCACCCGCACGTTCCGAGCGCCGTCGATCACTCTATCGATGAGCGCCGACAGGCCCAAGCTCGGGTTGCACGTGCAATGCGGGTCACACGGTCACGAGTTGGGCGCCGCCACGGCCGCCGATGGCCGGATCGGGATCCTGTTCACCGGACGCCCCGTGGCCGCGCGGACCGCCGAGGCAACCGCCGCCGGGGTGGTCACCACCGGCACCGCGCTCGCCGCCTTCGCACCGAACGGCGCCACCACGTCACGCTCCTCGACCAGCCGGACGATGCGCACCGCCGGGGCGTCGAGGGACGTCGGCAGGGCGTAGCCCGTCAGGTCGGGGTGGCGGACGAGGCCCGCGACCGAGCGGAGGTTCTCCGTGAGGGCCGCGCCCACGCCCTGGGTGACGCCCGCTTCGATACGGGCCTCCAGCTGGCGGGGGTTGAGGATCCGGCCGACGTCCTGGGCGACCGCCAGTTCCACCACCCGCACCGAGCCGAGCTCGATGTCCACGTCGACCACCGCGCGGATCGCGCAGAACGCCAGGCCGACGAAGGCGTCGCCCTGGCCGTCCGCGTCCAGCGGTTCCGTCGGGTGGGGGCGGCACTGGGCCGTCGCCCAGAGCTCCTTGCCTTCTATGGCCTCCGCGACCGTGGTCGAGAAGGCGCCGTCGTACGACGTGATCCGGCCATCCGCGATCTGCAGCAGCTCGGTGGACATGCCGAGCTTGTGGGCCATCGGCTGGAGCAGCTGCGTACGGACCATCTTCGCGGCCCGCTCCACCGCGCCGCCCGAGACCCAGGTGTGGCGGCCGTGCGCCGACGGGCCGGCCGGCGGCTGGTCGGTGTCGACGGGGGCCATCGCCACCTCGTCCACGCCGAGGACCTCCTGGACGATCTGACGCGCGAGGGTGGCGAAGCCCTGGCCGGTGTCGACGGCCGCGCAGATGACGGTGGCCGTGCCGCCGACCACCTTCACGGTGGCGGTGGAGACCTCGTCCGCGCCCTCCGCGCCGAGCATGTGGACCATGCCGACGCCGTAGCCGACCCCGCGCCGCACCGCGCCCGGTTCGCCCGCGCCCTCGGGGCCGCCGGGCAGCAGCCACTCCTCCTCCGGGGTGTCCTTCGGGAGGGAGGGGAGCGGGTAGTCGCGTACGGCGCGCAGCAGTTCGGCGACCGGCGCCGGGCAGGTCACCGTCTGCCCGGTGGGTAGCAGGTCGCCCGTCGACAGGACGTTGCGCATGCGCACTTCCGCGCCGTCGATGCCGAGCGCGGCCGCGAGCTTGTCCATCTGGCCCTCGTACGCGGCGCAGACCTGCATCGCGCCCTCGCCGCGCACGTGCCCCGACGGCGGGTTGTTGGTGCGGACCGCCCAGCCCTCCACGAAGGCGTGCGGAACGATGTACGGGCCGCACGCGAAGGCCACCGCCGCCGCGAGGGACTCGGCGGAGGAGTCGGCGTAGGCGCCGGCGTCCATCAGGATCTGGGCCTCGACCTTGACCAGCCGGCCCTCGGCGTCCGCGTGGTGGCGGTAGCGCAGCAGCGTCGGGTGGCGGTGGGCGTGGCCGAGGAAGGACTCCTCGCGGGTGGCGGCCAGCTTCACCGGGCAGCCGGTGCGCAGCGCGAGCAGGCCGAGCGGGAGCTGGAAGGCGGGGTCCTCGCGGTCGGAGGTCGCGCCGGGGACGCCGGTGACGACCACGCGGACGCGGTCCGGGTCGAGCCCGAAGCAGGCGGCGGCGAGGTCGCGGTCGGTGTGCGGGTCGGTGGAGGCGGTGTAGATCTCCACGCCCCCGTCGGGCCGCGGTACGGCCAGCCCGGCCTCGGCGCCGATGGGGGCGGGGTCCTGGCGGCCGATCCGGTAGAGGCCCTCGACCACCACCTCCCCCGTCGCCTCGGGGTCGCCGTAGCGCAGCGGGATGTGCCGGATCAGGTTGCCGTCCGGATGGAGGGGGGCGGCGCCGAAGGACTGCTCGGGGTCGGTGACGGCGTCCAGCAGTTCGTACTCGACCGCGATGGCGGCCGCGGCGAGGCGCGCCGTGTCGGGGTGGTCGGCGGCGACGGCGGCGATGGGCTCACCGTGGTGGCGGACCACGTCGTGCGCGAAGACCGGCCGGTCGGCGATGCGGCGGCCGTGCGTGGTGGCGCCGGGGACGTCCGTGTGGGTGATGACGGCGCGCACGCCGGGCATCTCGGCGGCGGCCGAGGTGTCGATGGACAGGATGCGGGCGTGGGCGTGCGGGGACCGCAGGACGGCGGCCCACAGCAGGCCCTCGGCCCACAGGTCGGCGGCGTAGGGGAAGGTGCCCTCGGTCTTGGCGCGGACGTCCGCCGAGGGGACGGAGACGCCGATTCCGCGCAGGCCGGACGACGACTGGGGCTCGTCGCCCTCCGCCGCGCCGCCGACCGTGGTGACGGCCGTGGTCGCCGTGGCCGCCGCGTCGTGCCCGCTCACGCCATGCCTCCGTTGTGGTGGTTCCCGTCGTGCCCGTCGTGCCCGTAGTTCGCTTGGTACTGGTCGTCGTTGCCGTGGGGTCCGTCGTGCCCGTGCTGCTGCTGTCCGTTGAGCACGTCGAGACCCTGGCCGCCGAAGGTGTCGTGGCCGTTCTGGAATCCCTGGCCGCCGAAGGCGTCGTGGGAACCGTGCCCGCCCTGCCCGCCGTGGACGCTGCCCTCGCCGGGCGGCGCCTGGTGCGGGATCCGCGGTTCGGGGGCGCCGGTACCGGTGGCGGCGGGCGCCGTCTCCCCGGCCGCCGTCGCCTCGCGCTCCGCGACGACCTCGCGGACCGCCTCGATGACGCCCTTGTAGCCGGAGCAGCGGCAGAGGTTGCCGCACAGCGCCTGCCGCGTCTCCAGGTCGCTGGGGGCGTGGTTGCCCTCCAGCAGGTCATGGATGGTCATGGCCATGCCGGGCACGCAGAACCCGCACTGCACCCCGCCCGACCTGCACAACGCCTCCTGTACGTCCGACAGTTCCCCGTCGGTCGCGAGGCCCTCCACGGTCCGCACCTCGCTGCCGGCCGCGGTCGCCGCCGGAACCAGGCAGGAGGCGACGAGCCGGCCGTCGACCTGCACCGCGCAGGCACCGCACTCGCCCTGCGAGCAGCCGTCCTTGGCGCCGGCCAGGCCGAGCCGCTCGCGCAGCACGTACAGCAGGGATTCGCCGATCCAGGCCCCGGTGACGGGGCGGTCGGCGCCGTTGACGCGCAGGACGTAGGACGCCGACGGGTGCTCGTGGTGCGCGACGGCGGGGATTCCCTCTTCCTCGTACGTCGCCTCCTGCACCGGGAAACCTTCGGCGCCGCCCTCGTCCGGGGGTGTCACGGCGCTGTCGGCGGTGTCCTCACCCGGCACCGGCGCGGCCCCCGCTTCGGCGACGGGATCCGCCTCCTCCGCGACACCGGCGGACCCACCCGCCACGAAGCCGTGCCCGTGCCCGTGCTCGGGCTCCCGCCCCGCAGCCGCGGCGTCCTCGGCCGGAGCCCCCGCGGACTCGGCACCGTCCTCCGCCCCGGCGTCCACCGGACGGGGGCGCTGCTCCTGCACCGGCTCCTGAGCCGGCGCCCGCGCCGGGCCGTGGGCGGCGTCGATGTCGGGGGCGGCGTGCGGCACGCCCTCCGGCTCCGGCCCGGGCTGCGGGAAGCTCTCCGGCAGCGGGGTCCCGACCCCCGGGCCGCCCAGCACCCTCGGTCCGCGTCCCTGGGCGCCGGCCGCGGGCCCCTCGCCCGGCAGCACCCCGGAGCTCATCTGTCCGTCGGACCCGGCCAGCCCGGCGCCCGCGCCACCCGGCACCCCGGGCTGCGCCCACGGAGCCGAGGCCCCGCCGGGCAGCGTCGCCGGAGCCTGGCTCCAGTCCCCGGCGCCCGTGGTGCCGCCCACGGGGGCACCGCCCGCGCCGCCGAAGACGTCACTGCGGAACCCGTCGCCACCGAACGTGTCGCCCCCGAGGCCGCCGCCACCCGGGAACCCCTCACCGTCCCGGAAGTCACCGTCCCGGAACTCGCCGCCCCGGAACTCGCCGCCCCGGAACTCCGCGCCCCGGAAGTCACCACCCGGAAGGTCACCGTCCCGGAACTCACCGTCCCGGTAGTCACCCGCACCCGGGAACTCCCCCGCCCCCGGCAGCGGTTCGCCGCCGGTCGGCAGCGTCCACTGCCCCGTGGCCGCGTGCTCGTCGGGCAGGTGCGCCGTCCCGGAGCCGTGCGACTCGGGCTGCTGGTGCACCGCCTCGGGGAACTGCCACTCGGCCGTCGACCCGAAGTCCGTGACCCCGCCGACCCCGCCGACCCCACCGGCCCCGCCGGTACCACCCGCGCTCCCCGCGCTCCCCGCGCCCCCCGCCACCGCGGTCTGCTCGGGCTCCCCGTAGGCCGCCGCCACCGACGGCGGCAGCGGGATGGAGGCCGGGATCGGCCCCCGCGAAGGCGCGGGGGCCTGGGCCGCCGGCGCCTCGGGCCACTGCACGGGCATCGTCCAGGCGCCGGTGGCGCTGGGGTCCGCGCTGGCCGAGCCCAGCGGCACGATCATCGGCGGCGGCACGTACCCGTGTCCGGGGGCGGCGAGGGGCTCCCCGTTGTCGAGGGCGTCCAGCATGTCCTGCGGGAGTTTCACGAAGGCCGTGGCCTCGTTGTCGTACTCGCCGCCGTGCGGCACGGGCTCCCAGCCCCAGCCGTTGCCCGCGCCACCACCCGTGCCGCCGGCGCCACCCGCGTGGCCCGAATTCCCGGTCGTTCCGCTCACGTTCTCGTTCTCACTCATGAGGTCAGTGCCCTCCCCAGGGCCCTGCGCGCCAGCACGGCCACCGTCCGCCGCAGATGCAGTACTCCGGAGGACACCGGTTCCCCCTGGTCGGGCACGCAGGCGGCCGCGACGTACTCGCCGAAGGCCTCCAGCGCCTCGGGGGCCAGGCTGCGGTCCCCGTCCCAGTCGATCAGCGAGGCCACCCACTGCTCGGCCTCCAGCGGCCGCAGCGGCATCGGGGCCACCGCGCCGATCGCGCACCGCACGCCCCGGCGCGCGGGGTCCAGTACGAGTCCCACGGACGCCACCGCGCGCCCCGGGCCCGTACGCCCCGTGGCCTTCAGGAAGACCTGCGGCGCGTGCAGCAGCGGCACCCGCACGAAGCCGATCAGCTCGCCCGGACGCAGCATGTCGCGGCCGGCGAGCAGGTGGGAGACGGGGATCTCGCGCCGCGAGCCGCCGGGGCCGACGATGACCAGCACCGCCTCCAGCGCCGCCAGCACGGGCAGGGCGTCACCGGTCGGCGCGGCCGTCACGATGTTCCCGCCGAGGGTGCCGGCGTTGCGGATCTGCGGAGGTCCGGCGGCGCGCGCGGCGGCCGCGAGCGCCGGGATGAGAGCGGCGAAATCCGGCCGTCCCATCCGGGCGTGCGTGAGTCCGGCGCCGAGCAGCGCGTGCCCGTCCTGGTACTGCCAGCCGCGGATCTCGTTGATGCGCCCGAGGCCGACCAGCGCGGCGGGGCGCAGCAGCCCGGCGTTGACGGCGGCCATGAGGTCGGTGCCGCCCGCGACGGGGACGGCCGCGGGCATGGCGGTGAGTGCCGCCACGGCCTCGTCGAGCGAGGCCGGCAGCGTCACGGACTGCGCCGCCCGGGCCGCGTGCGGCCCCTGAGTCGAATGCGATGCGTGCGGTGCGTGCGTGGTCAACCCAGCTGCCCCTTCCCGATGTCCCGGTCCCGGCGCTCACGCCTGTCCGCCGTACGGTACGTGCTCACCGCCGGGACGTGGCAACTCTGGCACATCTTCGGGACCGCCCCGCGCGAGGGTCCGCCGGGCACCGCCGGCCTCCCGCGCCCCGGCGCGGCCCCGGCGCGGCCGCCGTACGCCGGGGAGGCGGCCCGCGCACCCCCCGCACGCCCCCGCACACCGCCCCGCGCACGACGCGCCCCGCTACCTCCCGGACATCCTCGGACATCCCCGGAACGACCGGTTTCCTCCGGATACGCCTCATTAGAGGCAGAGTTCCAAAGGTTTCCGAAGAGTTCCGCTTCCGGCCGTCCGGCGCGGGGCCGGCGGCCGGGGCCCCGGGTCACACGATCGGGGGCGCACCTTCGAGCGGGCGTCCGAGGAGTCCCGGCCGGCGCTGCCACGGCAACGGTCCCGCCGGTGGCCGGTACTCGACTCCGAGGGCGTCGAGCCGTGCGTAGTGGGCCGTCATCCGGCCCTCGAAGCCCGCGTAGTCACGGGATTCCGGTTCGGGCAGCCGGGACCAGACCGCCTCGGCGAAGGCGGCCAGCCGCGGGAACACCTGGTAGTCGACCCGGCCCTGGTGCTCCATCACCTCGGTCCACACGTTGGCCTGCGCACCCAGCACGTGCGCGGCGGCCTCGGGCGAGAGCCCCGGCGGTACGGGCTCGAAGCGGTAGACGTCCTCCAGGGAGCGCACGTACCCGATGGGCACCGGCTCGTCCGGGCCCGGCGCCTGACGGTGGTCCAGGTACACCTGCTGCTCGGGGCACATCACCACGTCGTGCCCGGCCTCGGCGGCGGCGATCCCGCCCGCGTAGCCGCGCCAGGAGGAGACGGCGGCGCCCTCCGCCAGGCCGCCCTGGAGGATCTCGTCCCAGCCGATGAGCCGGCGTCCGCGGGCGGTGAGCCAGCGGTCGAAGTGGCGGATGAACCAGGCCTGGAGGCCGTCCTCCCCGTCCACACCCAGTTCGCGGATGCGTTCCTGCGCCAGCTCCGAGGCGCGCCACTGCGTCTTCGGGCATTCGTCGCCGCCCACGTGCACGAAGGGCGAGACTTCCGGCGGGAACAGCTCCAGCAGCTCCTCGAACACGTCCTCGTAGAAGCGCAGTACGTCCTCGGTGGGGGCCAGGACGTTCTCGTTGACCCCCCAGTCGTCCCACACGCCCAGCGCCGCCGTGTCGACGACGTCGCGGTTGCCGAGCTCGGGGTAGGCGGCGATGGCGGCCTGGGAGTGCCCGGGAATGTCGACCTCGGGGACGATGCGCACGTGCCGTTCGGCCGCGTACGCGACGATCTCGCGGATGTCGTCCTGGGTGTAGAAGCCGCCGTGCGGGGTCTCGTTCCACAGCGGCGAGGCCCGGTGCCCCCACCGGCTGCGCGCCCGCCAGGCGCCGACCTCGGTGAGCCTGGGGTGGCGCTTGATCTCGACGCGCCAGCCCTGGTCGTCCGTCAGGTGCAGGTGCAGCACGTTCAGCTTGTGCGCGGCCAGCAGGTCGATGTGGCGCAGCACCCCGTCCTTGGGGGTGAAGTGCCGGGCGACGTCCAGCATCAGCCCGCGCCACGCGAAGCGGGGGCCGTCCTCGATCGTCGCGTACGGGATCTCCCGCGCGGGCCGTCCGGGCAGCGGGGCCCTGCGGTGGGCGTCGGGGCCGAGCAGCTGGCGCAGCGTCTGCGCGCCCCGGAAGAGCCCGGCGGCGGTGGCTCCGGTGAGCTCCACCCCGTCGGCGCCGACGGTGAGCCGGTAGGACTCCGGCCCGTGCCCGCCGGCCCGTCCGGGGTCCACGGCCAGCCGTACGTCGGCCCGCGCGCCGGAGGCCGCGGGCGGCAGCAGCGCCCAGCCGGTGGCGGCCCCGATCTCCCGGCGCACCCACCGGGCGACGCCCTCGGCGCCGGGCCCGGCGGCCAGGGCGGGATCCGGGCCGAACCGGTGGCGGCGGCCCTCCGTGTCCACGACGGCGACCCGGGGTGCGGGGATCAGGTTCAGCGGGTCGAGGTCGGGGGCGGGGTCGAGGTCGGCGTCCGGGTCCAGGTCCATGCGTCAGCCCTTCGCAACGGCAGATCCGTTGCACCCTGCGCAACGCCTGTTTCACAGAGTGCTCTTGGCGCCGACCCTAACCCGCCCCCGGGGCACGCAAAAGGCCCCCGGCGCGCGCATCCGCGCACCGGGGGCCTTCGCCTTCGAGGGCCAGGACTTCCGCTACTTGTCCTTGCCGCCCTTGTCCTTGTCCTTGTCGCCGCCGGCGCCCATGGACTCGTAGATCTCCTTGCACATCGGGCAGACCGGGTACTTCTTCGGGTCGCGGCCCGGTACCCAGACCTTGCCGCAGAGCGCGACGACGGGGGTGCCCCCGAGCGCGCTCTCCATGATCTTGTCCTTCTGGACGTAGTGGGCGAAGCGCTCGTGGTCGCCGTCGCCGTGGGACACCTGCGGCGTCGGCTCTACGAGGGTCCCCGTACCAGTCCCGCGCTCGGGCTCAAGAGTGCTCATGAAATCCAGGGTACTGAACCCCGCGCGGGTCAGTTCAGCGACGGGTCGTCCAGATAGGTGGCGACCATGGCCAGGTCGCTGCGCTGGCGCCGCAGCACCGCCCGCCACAACCGTTCGGGGTCCGGGAAGGAGACGTCCCCGGGCTCGGAGTCGACGACGTACCAGGCGCCGTCGCGCAGCTCGGTCTCCAGCTGGCCGGGCCCCCATCCGGAGTAGCCGGCGAAGATGCGCAGGCCGCCCAGGGCGGCGGCGAGCAGTTCCGGCGGGGCCTCCAGGTCGACGAGGCCGATCGCGCCGTGCACCCGGCGCCAGCCCAGGGGCCCTTCCTCGCCCGGGATCACGGCGACGCCCAGGGCCGAGTCCAGCGCGACCGGGCCGCCCTGGAAGACCACCCCCGGGTCACCGGCCAACGGCGCCCACGGCAACAGGATGTCGCGGACGTCCACCGGGGTGGGCCGGTTGAGGACAACGCCGAGGGAGCCCTGCTCGTCGTGGTCGAGCAGCAGCACCACCGCGCGGTCGAAATTCGGGTCCGCGAGGGCGGGGGTGGCCACGAGCAGCCGCCCTGTGAGGGAGGACACCTCGGTCATGCGGCCATGATCCCCCACAATCGCCCTTCAGGGGGAGCGGGCGGCCGTATCCGATCAAGCGCAGCTCAGGGCGCACGGCGGCAGAGCGCGGCGCGCGCCGCTCCGACGGCCGGAACGCGACACTCCGCCACCTTCCGCACACTGAGGGTGCTGTGCCGAATTCATGACAGTCCTACGGCCACGTCAGCCATACAAACAAGGGGGTAGTGACCCTTACCCTTTTCACTGGCCCCCTGCCCATCCTCTCCGGAACGCGAGATCCATGACCGGCAACGATGTCCTGCTTGTCCACGGCGGAACCCCGCTCGAGGGCGAGATCCGTGTCCGCGGCGCGAAGAACCTCGTGCCGAAGGCCATGGTCGCCGCCCTGCTCGGCAGCGAGCCGAGCCGGCTGCGCAATGTTCCCGACATCCGTGACGTGCGAGTCGTGCGCGGGCTGCTCCAGCTGCACGGCGTGACCGTGCGGCCCGGCGAGGAGCCGGGCGAGCTGATCCTCGACCCGACCTACGTCGAGAGCGCCAACGTCGCCGACATCGACGCGCACGCGGGTTCCTCCCGGATCCCGATCCTCTTCTGCGGCCCGCTGCTGCACCGCCTCGGCCACGCCTTCATCCCGGGCCTGGGCGGCTGCGACATCGGCGGCCGTCCGATCGACTTCCACTTCGACGTGCTCCGCCAGTTCGGCGCGACCATCGAGAAGCGCGAAGGCGGCCAGTACCTGGAGGCCCCGCAGCGCCTCCGCGGCTGCAAGATCCGCCTCCCCTACCCCTCGGTCGGCTCGACCGAGCAGGTCCTGCTGACGGCCGTCCTGGCCGAGGGCGTGACCGAACTCAGCAACGCGGCCGTCGAACCGGAGATCGAAGACCTCATCTGCGTCCTGCAGAAGATGGGCGCGATCATCTCCGTCGACACCGACCGCACCATCCGCATCACCGGTGTGGACCGGCTGAGCGGCTACAACCACAAGGCGCTCCCGGACCGCCTGGAGGCCGCCTCGTGGGCTTCCGCGGCGCTGGCGACCGGCGGCAACATCTACGTCCGCGGGGCGCAGCAGCGCTCGATGATGACGTTCCTGAACACCTTCCGGCGGGTCGGCGGCGCGTTCGAGATCGACGACGAGGGCATCCGCTTCTGGCACCCGGGCGGCCCGCTGAAGGCCATCGCGCTGGAAACGGACGTCCACCCGGGCTTCCAGACGGACTGGCAGCAGCCGCTGGTCGTCGCCCTGACGCAGGCTTCGGGCCTGTCGATCGTCCACGAGACGGTCTACGAGTCCCGGCTCGGCTTCACCTCGGCGCTCAACCAGATGGGTGCTCACATCCAGCTGTACCGCGAGTGCCTGGGCGGCAGCGCCTGCCGGTTCGGCCAGCGCAACTTCCTGCACTCGGCGGTCGTCTCCGGCCCGACCAAGCTCCAGGGCGCCGACCTCGTCATCCCCGACCTGCGCGGCGGGTTCTCGTACCTCATCGCGGCGCTGGCCGCCGAGGGCACCTCGCGCGTGCACGGCATCGACCTCATCAACCGCGGCTACGAGAACTTCATGGAGAAGCTCGTCGAGCTGGGCGCCAAGGTCGAGCTGCCGAACGGCGACCTCGTCTGATTCCGTCCGATCACCTTCCGGGGCCCCCAAGGGGCCCTGGAAGGGCCCGTACAGGCCCGTGAGGGCCGGTGCACGGGCCGGACAGGCCGAAGGGCGGCCACCCCCCGCGGGGGGTGGCCGCCCTTCGGCGTTGCTCAGTGCTACGTACCACTGCCGTCCCGAGGGCCGCTGCGGCCCTCGGCACAAGGGCGGTGCTACTTGCCCTTGGCGGCTTCCTTGAGCTTGGAGCCCGCGGAGACCTTCACGCTGTAGCCGGCCGGGATCTGGATGGGGTCGCCGGTCTGCGGGTTGCGCGCGGTGCGAGCGGCACGGTGGGTGCGCTCGAAGGTCAGGAAGCCGGGGATGGTGACCTTCTCGTCGCCCTTGGCGACAATCTCGCCGACGGTCTCGGCGAGCGCGGCCAGAACGGCGTCGGCGTCCTTGCGGGTCACCTCGGCGCGCTCGGACAGAGCGGCCACCAGCTCACTGCGGTTCATGTTGTACTCCCGTGTTCAACTTGCCTTAGAGGCGTGAGATCGAAGCCGATGCTGCCAGGGCCCTCGGACAGTCCCCGGACCCGGGTCTGAACGTCAGACCCTCTCGCCCGGTTACGCATCCTGCCCCCACCAGCGGCGGGAAAGCCAATCCGGCACCCGCCAGGGTCACACGAAAAGCGCCACAGTCACGCCGCGGTGACGCTCCGTCCGCACCAAAGGCCTCGACGGGTCCGTGCGCCCGGGGGGACCCGGCGGACCGCCGTGGATGCGGACCGCGGGCCACGCGGGCATCCCCGCAACCCTAGAGGCGCCCTGCCGGGCCCGCATCCCGCGACGCGCCGGAATCGGACCGTGGGGACCGTCACAGTGCGTTGCGGGCTGCGGGGCGCGGCGGCCGCGCCGGGGGCCGGGGCCGGGGCGGGCCCCCGGAGGCCGGCTAGACGGCCGTGGCGGCCTTGCGGACGGCTCCGGCGACCGCGCCCGCGACCTTGTCGTTGAAGACGGACGGGATGATGTAGTTGGCGTTCAGCTCGTCCTCGCCGACGACGTCGGCCAGGGCGGCCGCGGCGGCCAGCATCATGTCGGTGTTCACGGTCCGCGACTGGGCGTCGAGGAGGCCGCGGAAGACGCCCGGGAAGACCAGCACGTTGTTGATCTGGTTCGGGAAGTCCGAGCGGCCGGTGGCCACGACGGCGGCGGTCTGGCGGGCGACGGCCGGGTCCACCTCGGGGTCCGGGTTCGCGAGCGCGAACACGATGGCGCCCTCCGCCATGGCGGCGACGTCCTCGCCGGAGAGCACGTTCGGGGCGGAGACGCCGATGAAGACGTCGGCGCCGACCACGGCCTCCTTGAGGGTGCCGGTGTAGCCCTCGGGGTTGGTGTTGTCGGCGATCCAGCGCAGCGGAGAGTCGGGGGCCGCGTCGACGAGGTCGGGGCGGCCCGCGTGCACGACGCCGTGGATGTCGGCGCTCACCGCGTTCTTGACGCCCGCCGCGAGCAGCAGCTTGAGGATGGCGGTACCGGCCGCGCCGGCGCCCGACATGACCACCTTGACGTCGCCAACTGCCTTGCCGACCACGCGAAGTGCGTTGGTCAGCGCGGCGAGGACGACGATGGCGGTGCCGTGCTGGTCGTCGTGGAAGACGGGGATGTCGAGGGCCTCGCGCAGCCGCGCCTCGATCTCGAAGCAGCGCGGCGCGGAGATGTCCTCCAGGTTGATGCCGGCGAAGCCCGGGGCGATGGCCTTGACGATCGCGACGATCTCGTCGGCGTCCTGGGTGTCGAGGCAGATCGGCCACGCGTCGATGCCGGCGAAGCGCTTGAAGAGGGCGGCCTTGCCCTCCATGACGGGCAGCGCGGCCATCGGGCCGATGTTGCCGAGACCCAGCACGGCGGAGCCGTCGGTCACGACTGCGACGGAGTTGCGCTTGATGGTGAGGCGGCGCGCGTCCTCGGGGTTCTCGGCGATGGCCATGCACACGCGGGCGACGCCCGGGGTGTAGATCATCGAGAGGTCGTCGCGGTTGCGGATGGGGTGCTTGGACGACATCTCGATCTTGCCGCCGAGGTGCATCAGGAAGGTTCGGTCGGAGACCTTGCCGAGGCTGACGCCCTCGATCCCGCGCAGCTTCTCGACGATCTCGTCGGCGTGCGCGGTGGAGGTGGCGGCGATGGTGACGTCGATACGGAGCTTCTCGTGGCCCGATGCGGTCACGTCGAGGCCGGTGACCGACCCCCCGGAAGACTCCACGGCGGTGGTGAGCTGGGAGACCGCGGTTCCGCTCGCGGGCACTTCCAGGCGGACCGTCATCGAATACGAGACGCTGGGCGCCGTTGCCATGGCCGTGTTCCTCTTCTGTCCCTGATTTCGCTGTACACAGGGCCCGCACACCGCTGGTGTGACGGGACCCGTTGTCCGATCGTCCCACCTACCAGCCAGTACAAGGTAACCAGCTACAAATTTCGGAAGAACACTTCCACCATACGAGATATCAGGGGCCGGCGGAATCGTGGGTTAATACAAAACAGGTCCGCGCCCCCCACGAGCGGGGGGCGCGGACCTGTTCTTCTCACCACGACTGATGACACCGACCCGCCATGCTCGCCTCGCGGCAAGTGGTCGCTCTAGGCGACGAAGGTTGGGCCCGGGGGCTTGGATCGAGCCGGTGTCGTAACCAGGCTAACAAAGGATCGCCGGATGTGATCCCCCCTCCCGCGAGTCCGTTCCCCGGCTCACGCGCCTGGCCGCGGGCCATCCGGCCCCAAGGGCCCGGCCGGGCCCCCTCCGTCACCGCCGCAGCAGTTCGGGCACCCCGTCCGCGCCGGGACGGTCGGCCGCCGCCGAGACCACCGTCAGCTGCTGCGTGGCGCGCGTCAGGGCCACGTACAGGACGCGCAGGCCCGCCGGGGACTCCTCGGCGATCTCCGCCGGGGAGACGACCACCGTGGCGTCGTACTCCAGCCCCTTGGCCTCCAGACTGCCCAGCGCCACCGCCCGCTCGCCCAGGTCCGCCAGCCAGGCCGCGGCCTCCGCCCGCCGGTCCATCGCCACGACCACGCCGACGGTGCCGTCCACCTGCTCCAGCAGCCGCCGGGTCTCCTCCCGGACCGTGGTCGCCAGATCCTCCGCCGCGGCCGTGAAACGCGGCTCCAGGCCCGTGGAGCGCACCGCGGTCGGCGGCTCCATGTCCGGCATCGCCAGCTTCAGCACCCGGGAGGCCACCTCGGCCACCTCGGCCGGGTTGCGGTAGTTCACGGTCAGCGTGAACCGCCGGCGCGGCCGGCGCCCCAGCGCCTCGTCACGGGCGGCGGCCGCCTCCTGCGGATCGGTCCAGGAGGACTGCGCCGGATCGCCCACCACCGTCCAGGTGCCCGAACGGCCCCGGCGGCCCACCATCCGCCACTGCATCGGCGTCAGGTCCTGCGCCTCGTCCACGATCACGTGGGCGTACTCGGTGCGCTCGGCCGCGAGCCGCTCGGCCCGCTCCCACTGGGTCTCCTCACGGGTCGGCATCAGCTCCTCCAGCCCGCTGAGCTGGTCCAGCGGATCCATCTCCCGCTTGCGCTTCGGCCGCGCGGGGGCGCCGAGCAGCTGGTGGAGCTCGTCGAGCAGGGCCACGTCGTGCACCGACAGGGGGCCCTTGCCGTCCGGGCCGACCCGGCGCAGGGAACGGGCCAGCTGGCGGATCTCGCGGGAGCTCAGGTCCCGGCGCGACCAGCGGCCCAGGCGCCGCTCGTCGGCCATGGCAGCCAGCACCTTGCGCGGGGTCAGCTCCGGCCACCAGGCGTTCAGGAAGGAGATGAAGTCGTCCTCGGTGGAGATGTCCTCGTCGAAGGCCGACCGCAGTTCGGCCGCGAGCTCCGGGTCGCTGTGCCGGCCCGCCCCGCCGGACTTCGCGTAGAGGGCGTCGAGGAGCAGCTTGCGGGCGCGCGGGCGCAGCAGGTTCACCGGGGCGGTTCCGCTGAGCACCGTCTGCCGGATCCGTTCCAGGTCGGACGCCTCCAGCTCCTGGCGCCGCCCGAAAGCCACCACGCGCAGCCGCTCGGGGGCCGCGCCGAGCTCCAGCGCGCCCCGTACGGCCTTACGGAGCACCTTGAGCATCCGGGAGGAGCCCTTGATCCGCGCCACGGCGGGATCGTCGTACACGGTCGCCTCGGCGCCGTCGACGAGCGAGCCGAGCGCGCGGATGGCGACCTGGCCCTCCTCGCCGAGGGAGGGCAGCACGCCCTCGGTGTACGCGACGAGCAGCGGCGTCGGGGAGACGATCAGGATGCCGCCGGAGTAGCGCCGCCGGTCCTGGTAGAGCAGGTACGCGGCCCGGTGCAGGGCCACGGCCGTCTTCCCGGTGCCGGGGCCGCCCGCGACCTCGGCGACGGAGGCGGCGGGAGCCCGGATGACCAGGTCCTGCTCGGCCTGGATGGAGGAGACGATGTCCCGCATCGAGTGCGTACGGGCCCGCCCCAGGGCGGCCATCAGCGCGCCGTCGCCGATGGCGGGCAGCTCCCGGCCGTCGAGGGAGGCGGTCAGCTCGGGACGCATCAGGTCGTCCTCGACGCCGAGCACCTTGCGGCCCTTCGAGCGGATCACCCGGCGGCGCACGACGCGGCCGGGGTCCTTGGGGGTGGAGCGGTAGAACGGCGCGGCCGCCGGGGCGCGCCAGTCGATGACGAGCGGCGTGTAGTCGGTGTCGAGTACGCCGATGCGCCCGATGTGCAGGGTTTCGGCGATGTCGGCGGTGAGGTCGGCGCGGATCGCGTCGTCTGCGGGCTCGACGGAGGTGTAGGCGCCGTCGGCACCGCGCTCACCGTCCTTGCCGAGGACCAGGTCGATGCGTCCGAAGAGGAAGTCCTCGAACTCGTTGTTCAGCCGGTTGAGGTGGATCCCGGCGCGGAACACCTGGGCGTCGCGCTCGGCGAGCGCGCCGGGCGTGCCGACCTGCCCCCGCTTGGCGGCGTCGTTCATCAGGAACTCGGCCTCGTGGATCTTCTCCTCTAGGCGTCGGTACACCTGATCGAGGTGCGTCTGCTCGGCCGCGATCTCGCGATCGCGGACGGAATCCGCCGTGCTGTCGACAGCGGCATTCTGCGCGGCCACCAAGGCCCCCTTCTGACGTGCATGGGCGACCGTCAACCGTACGCGAATCCAGCCCCGGTCCGCACGCCCGTTCCGCGCGGCGACCGAATCGGGGCGGTACGTGGGGGTACGGGGCGGGGGGGGTGGGCGGGGTCGGGCGGGGTCGGGGAGCTGAGCGGGGGCCTGCTGGGCGGGGCCGGGGGGGCGGGGTCTTCGCGGAGCAGCATCAGGGAGGGTTTGGTGGTCTCCCGTCAGTCTCATCGTCCTTCCGTGTCGTGCCGGTCCCTCAAGGGCGCTCCTTCGTCGCGTCGCTTCGCGATGGCCTTCGGCCACCCTTGACCGACCGTCCCGCCACGGAAAAACGAAGACTGCCGGGAAACCCCCAAAAGAACGTTCACGGGGCAGTGGACCTGTCCATTCCTCCTCAGGGAGCCGAGACCCCCGCCCACAAGGTCACCCAGGTGGGCCCGCCGTCAGGCCCGCGTGCTGCCATTCCGGGCCGGGGGTGGCCAGACCACACCAAACAGCGACCAGAACAACCAACCGGGACATCCGGCGCATCGGATCGCTACGCGCTTCTCTCGGCATAGCGTCCGCCGGCCGTCTGTGGCCGGACATAGGCCGCCCAAGGCCCGTGGAGGGCGGGCAATCACGCGTCTGCAGCCGTGATGGAGTGAGAGAGCGAGAGGAGTGACTTTTCGTGCAGTCTGAGCCGATCTCCGGCCGCTCTCCGTCCTCCGAGGGTCAGTCGCCCGTCAAGTAGGGCCATTTCTTCGCCTTGGGCGGCTTATGTCCAGCCACAGACGGCCGGCGGACGCTATGCCGGGCGAAGCGCGTAGCGATCTGATGCGCGAGGGCCTCTGCTGGAGCCGCAGGCTCGTCGTATCGCTGTCTCGTGTGGTCTGGCCGCCCCCGGCCCGGAATCTGGTCTGGGAGGGCCGGATGTCGGGCCCACCTGGGCCTTGTGGGGAGGGGTCTTGGCTCCCTGACGACGATCGGCCAGGCTCTCTGCCCCGTGAACGTTCTTTTGGGGGTTTCCCGGCAGTCTTCGTTTTTCCGGGGCGGGACGGTCGGTCAAGGGTGGCCGAAGGCCATCGCGAAGCGACGCGACGAAGGAGCGCCCTTGAGGGACCGGCACGACACGGAAGGACGATGAGACTGACGGGAGACCACCAAACCCTCCCTGAGGCCGATCAACTGACACCCCGCCCCGCAGGCCCCCGCTCAGCTCCCCGACCCCGCCCCCGCCCCCGCCCCCGACGGCGACGCGCTCGGGCGGACCAGTTCGCCCAGGGTGGGGACCGACTCCGGGCGGGAGCGGACCGCGTCCGTGCACTCCCACGCCCGCGGCGGGTCCGCGTCCGGGCCGCCCAGCACCACCGGGCCCGATCCCGCCGAGACGGCGTCGCTCGCCGACAGGGTGCACACCACCTGCGCCAGCGCCACCGGCGGCAGGTCCTCCGGCTTGCGGCTGAGCCGTACCGTGCCCGCCGGGTCGCCCGGGCGCGCCGGGCCGGCCGTCAGCCCGTCCGGGACCGCGCTCGTGAAGCCGGCGTCGCGTTCCTCCCCCGAAAGGGTCTTCTCCAGCCCTTCCAGCAGCGCCTGCGCCACCAGCACCACGGGATCGCGTACGACACGCTTCTCGGGCACCGGCACCACCCGGTCCACGCCCACCAGCTGCGATCCGCACACCAGTTCAAGGGTGGCCCGGAAGCCCTGCACGCCGCTCTCCCCGGCCGCCTGTGCCGGGGTGTCGCAGGAGACCCGGGACGGAGCCGCGCCCACGTCCACGGGCACGGTCGTCGCCCGGATCCCGCACCCGGAGAGCACCAGCAGCGCCGCCACCCCGCCCAGCACCCCACGCACCCCAAGCGCCCTACGCGCCCGCGTCATCCGCGTCATCGGCGATCACCTTCCCCACGTCCATCGGCAGCCGCAGGGTGAACACGGCTCCGCCGGCCGCCCCGTTCGCGGCCGTGATGTCACCGCCGTGGATGTGCGCGTTCTCCATCGCGATCGACAGGCCCAGCCCACTCCCGTCCGACTTCGGCCGGGAGGCGCTCGCCTTGTAGAAGCGGTCGAAGACGTGCGGCAGCACCTCCTCGGGGATGCCCGGCCCGTTGTCCCTGACCGCGATCACCAGCCGGTCCCCCTCCACGGCCACCGACACCCGCACCGGCGAGCCGCCGTGCTTGAGGGCGTTGCCGATCAGGTTGGCCAGGATCACGTCGAGGCGCCGCGGGTCGAGCCGGGCCACGATCCCGCGCCCGGCGTCGAGTTCGACCGCGTCGAGCCAGGCCCGGGCGTCGATGCACGCCGTGACCTGGTCGGCGACGTTCACGTCGTCCAGCACCAGGCGCGCCGTCCCCGCGTCGAAGCGGGTGACCTCCATCAGGTTCTCCACCAGGTCGTTCAGCCGTCGCGTCTCGCTCACGACCAGCCCCACCGCCGGGGCGATCATCGGATCGAGGTCGTCGACCTCTTCCTCCAGCACCTCGGCCACCGCCGTCAACGCCGTCAGCGGCGTGCGCAGTTCGTGCGACATGTCCGCCACGAACCGCCGGCTCGCCTCCTCGCGCGCGCTCATGTCGGCGACCTTCTTCTCCAGCGCCTCCGCCGTCATGTTGAAGGTGTGCGCCAGGTCCGCGAGTTCATCGGTGCCCGAGACCTCCAGCCGGTGGTCCAGCTCCCCCTCGCCGAGCCGGCGCGCCGCGTCCCCGAGCCGCTGTACGGGCTTGAGCACGGTCCGCGACGCCGCCTGCGCGAGCAGCGCCGAGCCGAGCAGCGCGAGGCCGGTCGCGATGGTCAGGGACCAGCCCAGGGCGTTGAGGTCGGCCCGTTCGGTGGCGAGCGACTTGTACATGTAGCCGGTCGGCCCGCCGCCCACGATCCGGGTCCCGCCGACCAGGTACGGGTTGCCGTGCGGCTTCGTCCGCTGCCAGTACATGTGGTACTCGGCGTCGTTGGCGACCGTCGTCTTCTGCCGGTCGTTGACGGCGTGCTGGAGCGAGGACGGTACGTCGTCCAGCCCGAAGGAGTCCGCCCCCGCCGCGCCGAACACCTTGCGTCCGTCCTTGCGTTCGTGCACCAGGAGCACGCTGTACCCGGGGCTGCTGCCCGCCATCAGCTCGGCGGTGCGCTGCATCTCCTCGGCCGTCGGGTCGGCGGGCAGCGCCGCGGCCCGGTTCTGCATCTCCTGGCGGAAGTCCCCGAGGGCCGCGTCCTGGGTACGGGTGAGCACCGCCTCGCGGTTGAGCCAGTACGCGATCCCGGACGCGGAGACCGCGGCCGTCAGCGCGACCAGCGCGAACACCACCAGCAGCCGCAGCCGCAGGCTGGTCCAGCGCCGGCCCGCGAACAGGGCTCTGATCACTGCGGGGAGTCCAGCCGGTACCCGACGCCGCGGACGGTACGGATCAGCGTCGGGGAGGACGGGACCTCCTCGACCTTCGCGCGCAGCCGCTGCACGCAGGCGTCGACGAGCCGCGAGTCACCGAGGTAGTCGTGCTCCCAGACCAGGCGCAGCAACTGCTGGCGGGACAGCGCCTGACCGGGGCGGCGGCTGAGTTCCAGCAGCAGCCGCAGCTCGGTCGGGGTCAGCTGGAGGTCCTCGCCGTTCTTCGTGACCGTCATCGCGGCGCGGTCGATGACGAGGGACCCGAACACGGCGGAGTCGCTCGCCTCGCGTTCGCCGCGGCGCAGCACGGCCCGGATGCGGGCGTCGAGCACCCGGCCCTGGACGGGTTTGACGACGTAGTCGTCGGCACCCGACTCCAGGCCCACGACGACATCGATGTCGTCGCTGCGGGCGGTGAGCAGGATGATCGGCAGCTGGTCGGTGCGCCGGATGCGCCGGCACACCTCGAAACCGTCGATCCCGGGCAGCATCACGTCCAGCACGATCAGGTCCGGCCGCTGCTCGCGCAGCAGTTTCAGGCCGTCCTCGCCCGTCGCCGCGGTGGCCACACGGTGGCCCTGGCGTGACAGGGAAAGTTCGAGGGCCGTGCGGATGGCGTCGTCGTCCTCGATCAGCAACAGGAAAGGCACGGGCTCATTCTGTCCCATCGGCCGTCGGGAGTTCGACCGTCACGCCTCCCGGATCCGCGCGGGGACGGCTGTGACAGGTCTGTGACAGTCGCAGGACAGCCCGGTTATGTCGGGCGGGCAGGCTTCTGTCATCGAGCACGGACCGAAGCAGACTCCACGACGGGGGGCGCGAGATGAACACGCTGCACAGCACCACGACCAGCGCGGTCGTCACGCGGCTGCACGATGTGAACCGTCGGGCGGGTGTCCGTAACGTGACGGTCGCCCGTCCGCGGCCGGCACACGTCACAGCCATTGACGCGAACCAGTACCAGGCGGTTCCCGCGGCGCGGACCCCGTCTTCGACTTCCGAGGCGGAGTTCACCGCGTACGTCCAGGAGCGGCGGGCCGCGCTGTACGCGACGGCCTTCCACCTGACCGGTGACCGTCACGAGGCCGAGGACCTGCTCCAGAGCGCGCTGTTCTCCACCTACCGCGCCTGGGACCGGATCAGCGACAAGGCCGCCGTCGGCGGATACCTGCGGCGCACGATGACCAACCTGCACATCAGCGCGTGGCGCCGGCGGAAGCTGAACGAGTACCCGACCGAGGAGCTGCCGGAGACGGCCTCGGACACGGACTCGATGCGCGGCACGGAGCTGCGCGCGGTGCTGTGGCAGGCGCTGTCCCGGATCCCGGAGCCGCAGCGCACGATGCTGGTGCTGCGCTACTACGAGGGCCGTACGGACCCGGAGATCGCGGAGATCCTGGGCATCAGCGTCGGCACCGTGAAGTCGAGCATCTGGCGCTCGCTGCGCCGGCTGCGCGAGGACGAGGTACTGAGCTTCGGGCGGGACGAGGCGGAGTCCTTCGGGGAGCTCGTCGCGTAACGCGCGATCGGAAGACCATGGGCCGGGGGGTCCGTCCTACGGGGGTGGGACGGCGGCCGACGGGGGGAGAAAAGGCGGGATCACGCGGCCGGGGGTCCGCGTGGTCCCGCCTTTTCGGCGTTCCGGGGCCGCGCCCCGCGGGGGCGGCGGCACTCATCGGCGGGCTTGCCGGGCCCGGGGCGCTCAGGCCGGGGTGCGGGCGGTGCGGTGGCGGCCCGCCGCGGCGGCGGCCAGCCGGCCCAGGGCCTCGTCGCGGCCGCAGGCGTGGGCGCCGAGCGCGGTGTGGCGGGCGACGATGCCCCGCTCGGCCCGCATCAGGCGCCATCCCCTGCGCAGCAGGAACGTCACGGACTTGCGGCCCTCGCGCAGGTCGCGGACGAAGCGGCGGCGGAAGGTGGTCGAGGGGCGGCCGCGCAGGCAGATCGCGTCGGCGAGCAGCCCCAGTTCCTGGCAGCGCGCGACGATGTCGGCGGCGAAGATCCCCTCGGCTATGAACAGCGGGGTCCGCGCGATGTCCAGGGTCTCGGTGCCGGTCCGCGAGGAGGTGGCGAGGGAGTACTCGGGGACCTCGGTCCGGCCGGTCGCGCAGAGTTCGGCGATGGCGGCGACGGCCGTGTCCGCGTCCCAGGACAGCGGGGAGTCCCAGTCGATGTCGCGGCTTCCCTCGACCAGCGGGAGGGTCGGGTCCGTCCCCTCCTTGTAGAAGTCGTCCAGGCGCAGCACGGGCAGGCCCGAGCGGGCCGCGAGCCGGGACTTTCCGGATCCCGAGGGACCGGTCAGCAGGACGACGCGCGTGGGAAGGGGAGATGAACAGCTCACGGGTCACCAGTGTGGGGCATGACGGGCGGTATCGACATACCGCCGACGGCGCCTGCGACAACCCTCACACCGGCCCGACGGGCGGCCGCGGTTCGCCGGTTGGAATCCGGGAAGCCCTCTCGACTACGCTGTGTGCGCACGCGACTACGACCACAGGCGGGAACCCATGGCACGTCACGCAGCCCCCCACTCCTCCGCGAAGCGGCTCCGCGCCGCCGGAGTGACCCTTTCGATGGCCGGTGCGGCCCTGGCCGTGGCGGCCGGCGGGGCGCAGGCCGGTGAGCTCGACATCCCGGCGGCGCTGTCGGGGGTGGCGGACCCGATCTCGAACCTGAAGGTGAACCCGCTCGCGAACACGGGCGTGGACCCGCTCGACAACGGGGTGGCGACCAAGGTCGCGGACTTCCCGTCCGTCGGTACGGGCATGGTCACCGGGAGCCTGACCAGGGGGTCCTCGGTGGGCGAGCTGCCGGGCGCGGCCGTGTCCTCGCTGCTGGGACCCGTACTCCCCAAGTAGGCGCGGAGCGGGTACGGGAAGGCCCCGGCGGCGCGGGGGACGCTGCCGGGGCCGGTCTCGTGGGGGCGCTCCTAGTAGGAGGAGCCGCCCGCGCCGAGGGAACCCGTCGGGTGCCAGACCGTCTTGGTCTCCAGGAACGCCGTCATGCGGTGCGTGCCCGGGTCGGCGCTCCAGTCGTCCACAGGCTGTGGACGCAGGACGCGCTTGAGGTTGTCGGCCGCCGCGATCTCCAGCTCCTTGGCCAGGGCCGCGTCGGCGCCGGCCAGGTCGATCGCGTTGACGTCCTGGTGGGACGCCAGGTGCGGGCCGATCTCGGCGGCCTTGCCGGACAGGATGTTGACGACGCCGCCCGGCAGGTCGGAGGTGGCCAGCACCTCGCCCAGGGAGAGGGCGGGCAGCGGGGACCGCTCCGAGGCGATCACGACGACGGTGTTGCCCGTCGCGATGACCGGGGCGATCACCGAGACCAGGCCCAGGAAGGACGAGTCCTGGGGGGCGATGACGGTGACGACGCCGGTGGGCTCGGGGGTGGAGAGGTTGAAGAACGGGCCCGCGACGGGGTTGGCCCCGCCCACGAGCTGGGCGATCTTGTCGGTCCAGCCCGCGTACCAGACCCAGCGGTCGATGGCGGCGTCGACGACGGCCGCGGCCTTGGACTTGGACAGGCCCTCGGCCTCGCCGACCTCGCGGACGAACTGCTCGCGGCGGCCCTCCAGCATCTCTGCGACGCGGTAGAGGATCTGGCCGCGGTTGTAGGCGGTCGCGCCGGACCAGCCGCCGAAGGCCTTGCGGGCGGCGACGACCGCGTCACGGCCGTCCTTGCGGGAGGACAGCGGGGCGTTGGCCAGCCACTTGCCCTTGCCCGACGATGATTTCGCGGTCACCTCGTACACCCGGCCGCTCTCGGAGCGGGGGAACTTCCCCCCGACGTACAGCTTGTAGGTCTTGAAGACGCTCAGACGCGTCGCCGACGAAGACTCAGACATCGAGGTAGCCCTCCAGGCCGTGGCGGCCGCCCTCGCGGCCGAAGCCCGACTCCTTGTAGCCGCCGAAGGGCGAGGTCGGGTCGAACTTGTTGAACGTGTTGGCCCAGACCACACCCGCGCGGAGCTTGTTCGCGACCGCGAGGATGCGCGAGCCCTTCTCCGTCCAGATCCCGGCGGACAGCCCGTACTGGGTGTTGTTGGCCTTGGCGACGGCCTCGTCCGGGGTGCGGAAGGTCAGCACCGACAGCACGGGGCCGAAGATCTCGTCGCGGGCGACGGTGTGCGCCTGGGTGACGTTCGTGAAGAGCGTCGGGGCGAACCAGTAGCCGGCGGACGGCAGCTCGCAGGCCGGGGACCAGCGCTCGGCGCCCTCGGCCTCGCCGGTCTCCGCGAGCGCGGTGATCCGGGAGAGCTGCTCGGCGGAGTTGATCGCGCCGATGTCGGTGTTCTTGTCGAGCGGGTCGCCCAGGCGCAGCGTGGAGAGGCGGCGCTTGAGGGAGTCCAGCAGCTCGTCGTGGATCGACTCCTGGACCAGCAGGCGCGAGCCGGCGCAGCAGACCTGGCCCTGGTTGAAGAAGATGCCGTTGACGATGCCCTCGACGGCCTGGTCGAGGGGGGCGTCGTCGAAGACGATGTTGGCGCCCTTGCCGCCCAGCTCCAGGGTGACCTTCTTGTCGGTGCCGGCGATCTGGCGGGCGATGGCCTTGCCGACCGCGGTCGAGCCGGTGAAGGCGACCTTGTTGACGTCCGGGTGCTCGACGAGGGCCGCGCCCGCGTCCCCGTAGCCGGGGAGGATGTTGACGACGCCCTTGGGCAGACCGGCCTGGCGGCAGATGTCCGCGAAGAACAGCGCCGACAGGGGCGTGGTCTCGGCGGGCTTCAGGACGACGGTGTTGCCGGTGGCGAGCGCCGGGGCGATCTTCCACGCGAGCATCAGGAGCGGGAAGTTCCAGGGGATGACCTGGCCGGCCACGCCGAGCGGGCGGGGGTTCGCGCCGTAGCCCGCGTGGTCGAGCTTGTCGGCCCAGCCCGCGTAGTAGAAGAAGTGCGCGGCGACGAGCGGGAGGTCCGCGTCGCGGGTCTCCCTGATCGGCTTGCCGTTGTCCAGGGTTTCCAGGACGGCCAGTTCGCGGCTGCGCTCCTGGATGATCCGGGCGATGCGGAAGAGGTACTTGGCGCGCTCGGAACCGGGCAGCGCGGACCACTTCTCGAAGGCCTTGCGGGCGGCCTTCACGGCGCGGTCGACATCGGCGGCGCCGGCCTGGGCGACCTCGGAGAGGACCTCCTCGGAGGACGGGGAGAGCGTCTTGAAGACCTTGCCGTCGGCGGCGTCGGTGAACTCTCCGTCGATGAAGAGCCCGTAGGACGGGGCGATGTCGACGACCGAGCGGGACTCGGGAGCCGGTGCGTATTCGAAAAGGGAAGCCATGGTGATCAGTCCACCGTCACGTAGTCGGGACCGGAGTAACGCCCGGTGCTCAGCTTCTGGCGCTGCATGAGCAGGTCGTTCAGCAGGCTGGAGGCGCCGAACCGGAACCAGTGGCTGGTCAGCCAGTCCGCGCCCGCCGTCTCGTTGACCAGGACGAGGAACTTCAGCGCGTCCTTGGTCGTACGGATCCCGCCGGCCGGCTTCACGCCGATCTGGATGCCGGTCTGTTCCTTGAAGTCGCGGACGGCTTCGAGCATCAGCAGCGTGTTCGCGGGGGTGGCGTTGACGCCGACCTTGCCGGTGGAGGTCTTGATGAAGTCGGCGCCCGCGATCATGCCGATCCAGGAGGCGCGGCGGATGTTGTCGTACGTCGACAGTTCGCCGGTCTCGAAGATGACCTTGAGGCGGGCGGCGCTGCCGTCGGGGCGGACGCAGGCCTCCTTGACGGCCTTGATCAGCTCGTACGTCTCCAGGTAGCGGCCGGCGAGGAAGGCGCCACGGTCGATGACCATGTCGATCTCGTCGGCGCCGGCGGCGACGGCGTCGGCCGTGTCGGCGAGCTTGACGGGCAGGGCGGCCCGGCCGGCCGGGAAGGCGGTGGCGACGGAGGCGACTTTGACGTCGGCTCCGTTCAGCGCGGCCTTGGCGGTGGCCACCATGTCGGGGTACACGCAGACGGCGGCGGTCATCGGAGTGCCGCGGTCGGTGGGGTCGGGGTGGACGGCCTTGGTGGAGAGCGCCCGGACCTTGCCCGGGGTGTCCGCACCCTCGAGCGTCGTCAGGTCGATCATCGAGATGGCCAGGTCGATGGCGAACGCCTTGGCCGTCGTCTTGATCGAGCGGGTGCCGAGGGAGGCCGCGCGGGCCTCCAGGCCGACTGCGTCTACGCCGGGCAGCCCGTGCAGGAAGCGGCGCAGCGCGCTGTCGGACGTCGTCACGTCAGCGAATGCGGTGAGGGTGGTGGGCATGGTCACCACATGAGCATATCTACGCGCGTAGCGACCTGTCACCCCCCTCGTGCCCATAAGAGCGTGACATCCGCCATCGGTGCGCCGGTCCGGCCGCGGCCGGGAGGGTCCGGGCGGCGTACGGCACAATCGGCGGCATGACTACGCCCTCCCCGCACGAGCCGGTCTACGCCGACCGCGTCTACCGCTCCCCCATGGCCGTCGTCACCGGGGTGCTGCTGCTGGCCCTGATCGGCTGGCTGTGCGGGGACGCCGTCGTCCGCGGTGGGGGCACGGCGCGCTGGGCCGGGCTGGCCGTCGCGCTGTTCGCGGTGCCGCTGACCGTCGCCTTCACGCTGCGGCCGGCCGTCTTCGCCAACGACGACCGGATGCGGGTGCGCAATCCCTTCCGGGTGATCACGCTGCCGTGGGCCTCGGTGGACGCGGTGCGCGCCGGATATTCGGCGGAGGTGCTGGCCGAGGGGTCGAAGTACCAGCTCTGGTCGGTGCCGGTGTCGCTGCGCGACCGGAAGAAGGCGGGCCGCAAGCTCAGCCGCCGGGACGCGCTGAGCGGCAAGGGCCTGGGCGCGGACACCGGTCCCGCGGACGCCGCCGGGACGCCCCGGGCCGCCGCCGACCAGGCCGTGGACGAGCTGCGGGAGCTCGCCGAGCGCGGGGCCGCGCGGCCCGGCGCCCAGGGCTCCGTCACCGTGAAGTGGGCCTACGAGGTCATCGTGCCCGCCGTGCTGGGCGCGGTCGCCCTGGCCGTCCTGCTCATCACGGGCTGATCCCGCGCCCGGCGATCAGCGACGTGGGTCACTCGGATGGGGTGAGCGGAACCGGCGCCGCCGGGGGGCGCGTCCTCGCAGGTGTGCACCGTCATGAGGGCAGCGGCAGCGCCGCCACCGCCACACAGCTCCCGCTCCGGCTCCGCCTCCTGAGCGGGGCCCTGCTGGCCGCTCATCTGGTCCTCGTCGGATGGCTCACCCTGCGCCCGCTCGACGTCCCCTGGGCGGCGGCCGCCAACCTGGACCTGCTGGAGGGGATCCGCGCGGACCTCTCGTACGGGCCGCTGGAGGCCGCCCACCGGATCGGCGACGGGCTGGCGCTGCTGGCCCCGCTGGGGGCGCTGCTGCCGCTGGCCGGGGGCCGGCTGGCGCTCACGCCGCTGGCCGCCTGGGCCTCGCTGGCCCGTACGGCGGCCGCGGCCGTGCTGATCTCCCTGAGCATCGAAATGCTCCAGACGGCGGTCCCGGGCCAGGTCGTGGACGTGGATTCGCTGCTGCTGAACACGCTCGGGGTGGTCCTCGTCCACCTCGCCGTCGTGCCGGCCCTGCGCGCCCGGGTGCGGCGCTCGCGGGAGCCTCAGGGGTCCACCCCGAGAATTACCAGGGTCGGCCTCGGCCGCTGGACCGAGGTCCTTTCGGCGGTACCGCGCGAGTATTGAGGCATCGCGCGGAACGCATTCGCGGAACGCCCTCGCGGAAAACATCCAGGGACGCGCGAACACCTACGAAGGAGAACACCATGAGCGCGCTGACCCGGCCCCGCGACGGACGGATGATCGGCGGCGTCTGCGCCGGGCTCGCGCGGCGTTTCGGAATCAAGGCGAGGACGATGCGCGTCATCTTCGTGCTCTCGTGCCTGCTGCCCGGCCCGCAGTTCCTCATCTACCTGGCGCTGTGGCTGCTGCTGCCGAACGAGAAGGCGGCGGCCGGCTCGGGGCAGACCGCCTGGTGACCCCGCTCCGGCGCGGCCCGAGCGGGCCCGGAGCGGCGCTCAGCCCGCGCTCTTGACCTTCTCCAGCTGCTTGTCCGCGACCTCTTGCGGAACCAGCGCCTTCTTTTCGGCCGCCGCCACGTTGAGGGCCATCAGCCGCACCACCCGGTCCCCCTGGCGGACGACGACCAGGTGGACCTGCGCCGACACGCCCGCGGCGGCGGCGGTCGTGGTCCAGCTGACGCTCTCGTCGCCCCCGGTCTTGTACGGGACCGCCTTCACGTCCCGGTAACTGCCGGTCTGCTTCTGGACGGTGGCGGTGAACCCCGCGCCACAGGCGGCGACCGCGTCGCGCAGCCGGGACAGGACCCGCTTGGCGTCGCCCTCGGAGTAGGAGCTGACGGAGGCGGAGACGGCGAGACCGATCTGCTTCTGCGAGCCGATGCCCCGGTTGACGGTCTCCACCGCGGCCGGGTCGGGCTTGTCGCCCATGATGTCGGCGAGCGGCTGGCAGGCCTTCTTGTCGGCCTGCGGCTGGCCGTCGGGCGCGTTCGGGTTCTTGCCCTGCGCGGAGATCTGGTAGCCGGGCAGTTCGCCCGGCGCGAGGGCGGCCGCCTCCAGGGTGGCGTCCTTGGCCTTGGGCGCGGCGGAGACGGCGGGACTGCCCGGGGCGCCCGGGGCGGGGGCGGCGGCGGACCCCTTGGGGTCCGGGGACTTCCCGGCCGTCGGCGCGTCCCCCGAACCGCTCGTCGAACTGCTGCATCCGACCGCTCCGAGGAGCAGGGCGGGAAGCAGCGCGAGGGTGGTCGCGGGGACCGTGAACCGTGCCTTGATGCGCATGACCGAACCTCATACCCAGTGCGTCGGCGGGCAGTTGGTCGTGATCGTGGCACACCGCGCGACGCGGCGCACACCGCCTCGAAGGGGTGTGCGCCGCGCGTGCGGACGTGCGAATCCTCGGGGCGTGCGTCAGCCGCCGAGGCCGTTCAGCGCGCCGGTGGCGGGGGCCAGACCGCCGAGCAGGCCGGTGACCGGGGCGGTCGGGTCGGAGGACTGCTGGCCGTCGTGGCCCTGCCCGGTCTGGTTCGTGAGCGAGCTGGTGGCCCCGGTGACGGAGCCGAGGGCGTCCGTCAGGTTGGCGGCCGGGAGACCGGCGGCGGAAGCGGTACCGGCCGCGCCCGCGGCGAGGGCGGCTCCGACGACGGCGAGACCGAGGGACTTGGCAGCTGACAGCTTCATGAAGGATTTTCCTTGCGAAGGGGAATTGGGCGGCTCCGCAACCTAGCCACTTCAAACGCCCGCCCGCAAACATCCTTCAATATGAGAAAGCGCCCGGGAGCCGAGGCCCCCGGGCGCTTTCCGTGTACGGCCGCGCGTCTCAGACGGAGACAGAACCGCTGGTCGAAGCGGTCTGCTGGAACAGCCATTCCGACTTCAGCTCCGCATAACCGGGCTTGATCACTTCATTGATCATCGCCAGCCGTTCATCGAAAGGAATGAACGCGGACTTCATCGCATTGACGGTGAACCACTGCATGTCATCGAGCGAGTAGCCGAAGGTGTCGACCAGGTGCTCGAACTCGCGGCTCATGCTGGTGCCGCTCATCAGCCGGTTGTCGGTGTTGACCGTCAGGCGGAAGTGCAGCTTGCGCAGCAGGCCGATGGGGTGCTCGGCGTACGAGGCGGCGGCGGCGGTCTGCAGGTTCGAGGTCGGGCACATCTCCAGGGGGATGCGCTTGTCCCGGACGTACGAGGCCAGGCGGCCCAGCTTCACCGAACCGTCGGCGGCGACCTCGATGTCGTCGATGATCTTCACGCCGTGGCCGAGCCGGTCGGCGCCGCACCACTGCAGGGCCTGCCAGATCGACGGCAGGCCGAAGGCCTCGCCCGCGTGGATGGTGAAGTGGTTGTTCTCGCGCTTGAGGTACTCGAAGGCGTCGAGGTGGCGGGTGGGAGGGAACCCGGCCTCGGCGCCGGCGATGTCGAAGCCGACCACGCCGTTGTCGCGGTAGCGGTTCGCCAGCTCGGCGATCTCCAGCGCGCGGGCCGCGTGGCGCATCGCGGTCAGCAGTGCGCCGACGCGGATGCGGTGGCCGTTGGCCTTGGCGCGGCGCTCGCCCTCGCGGAAGCCGTCGTTGACGGCCTCGACGACCTCTTCGAGGGTCAGGCCGGCTTCCAGGTGCTGCTCGGGGGCGTAGCGGATCTCGGCGTAGACGACGCCGTCCTCGGCCAGGTCCTCGGCGCACTCGGCGGCGACCCGGAAGAGGGCCGCCTTCGTCTGCATGACCGCGCAGGTGTGCGCGAACGTCTCCAGGTAGCGCGGGAGGGAGCCGGAGTCGGCGGCTTCGCGGAACCAGATGCCCAGCTTGTCGGCATCGGTCTCGGGAAGGTTCTCGTAGCCGGCCTCGCGCGCCAGCTCGATGATGGTCCCGGGGCGCAGACCACCGTCGAGGTGGTCGTGCAGGAGCACCTTCGGGGAGCGGCGGATCTGATCCGGCGTGGGCAGGTTGGAGGTCTCGCTCGTCATCTGGGCACTCTAGCTCCTACGCGCGTAGAGCGCCGGACGGCGGCCGGGGTCGATATGTAACAGAGACCGTACGGACGGGTGGCGTACACCTGTCAGTCTGAGACTGTTCCGCCATGGCACAGCATGCGCCGCCGGCGCGCGGGGCCCGCCTGGGGCGGGCGGCCGGCGCGAACGGCTCGGTCTCGACGGTCAGTGGCGTGGTCCTCCTGCTTCCCGGGGCGTCCAGATTCTCCCCCGGTCCGGTACGTCCGCTCGCGCGGGCGCTGGCCCGGGCGGGCCGGCAGGACGGCCTGGTGGCGCACGCCGTCACCTACGGGGCGGGTTCCCGCGAGGAAGCCGCGCGGTGGGCGGCCGACGAGGCGGTGCGGCTCTACGGCGACGTCCCGGTCTGCCTGGCCGGGCACGGCGCCGGGGGCGGGACGGCGCTGCGGGCGGCTGGCCACGGGGCCGTCAACTCCGTGCTGGCGATGGCACCTTGTTTAGGGGACGCCGCGCACGGCGCCTCCCCTGAACCGGTGAAACAGCTCGCCGGGCGGCAGGTGCTGATCGTGCACGGCACCAACGACGCGCGCAGCGACCCGGAGGCCTCCTTCCTGCTGGCGGCCCGGGCCAAGAAGGCGAACCGTTCCACCTGCCGGTTCGAGGTGCACTCCGACGGTCATGGGCTGCGCGAGCACCAGGCGGAAGTCGTCGCGCTCGCCGTGGACTTCGTCCTCGGCGCGATGCTGTCCGGCCGGTACTCGCGGCCCGTCACGGACGCGCTGGCGGCGCCGCCGCCGCTGGGGCTGCGGATGCCGCTGGCCTCGGGATTCGGCCGGTCCCTGCGGGGGTGAGGCCCTCCCGTCGCCCTCGGGCGGGTGGCGGGGCCGGGCCGGTCAGGGGGCTTCGAGGAAGACCGGGTTGGTGAGGGCCGCCGGGGCGCCCGGCAGGGGCGGGGCCGTCGGCGGATGGCGGACCTCGGCGCGGACGTAGGCGGAGCGCGCGGGGGTGGTGTGCCACTCCAGCGGGGCGGGGGCCGTCGCGGCGGCGGCCGGGACGGTGAGGACCACGCCTTGGTCGGTCACCAGGCGCAGCTCGCAGCCCTCGACTCCGGCGCCCGTCGCCGACAGGCGCACCCGTACGTCCGCGTCCGGGCCTTCGGCGCGCAGGCGTTCGCCGATGCCCGCGTGGGCGCCGTACGGGGTCACCGCGTCGAAGGCGACCGTGACGCGGTCGGACTCGGCGGCGTAGCAGCGGCCGGCGCGCAGGCCCGCCAGGACCGCGCCGCGGGTCAGGTCGTCGGCCAGGACCACCGTCTGCGGGGAGCCGACCCGGTCGGGATCGCGGTGGTAGTCGCTGCCCGCCACGGCCGGGAGCCGGCGCTCGCCGCGGGCGCCGCCGCGCAGGGTGGCGTCCCAGGACGCCAGCGCGACCTCGTCGTCCGGGGTCCAGGGCCCGTTCCAGACCTCCACCGCGTCGGCCTCGCCGAAGCCGAACTTCCAGGCGCATCCGACGCAGGTGGCGTGCGGGTGGGCGGGGACGACGAGGCCGCCGGCGCCCCGGACGGCGCGGGCGAAGCGGCCGAAGCGGTCGTCGCGGGCACGGTAGCGCCAGTCGACGAAGGTGCCGGGGTCGGTGCCGACGGCCAGGACGTGGCCGGTGCGGGTGGTGATCTCCTCGCCGGTGAGGACGAGGAGCTCCGGGGGGACGACGCCGGCCCAGGCGGTGTGCGCGGAGTGGGTGTTGTGCTCGGAGGAGTTGATGAAGTCCAGCCCGGCGGCGCGGGCGAGGACGGCTATCTCGGCCGGGGTGCGGCGGCCGTCGGAGTGCACGGAGTGGATGTGGCAGTCGCCCCGGTACCAGGAGCGGCCGCGGCCCCGGGCCCGCTGGGGCGGGTAGCGGCGGGGGGCTTCGGGGGCGGCCGGGCCGAAGGAGAAGGCGGCGGTGATCTCGTAGGCGAGGCCCTGCGGGGCCACGGAGTAGGGGCCGAGCAGCAGGTGCCAGCGGCCCGGGGTGAGCGGGCCGGGGAGGTAGCCGGGGGTGGCCTCGTCGGTGCGCAGGAAGAACGCGGCGCGGGCGCCGCCGGACCAGCCGCGGAAGCCGCGGCCGCCGAGGGCGGTGCCGTGCGGGTCGAAGATGCCGATGTCGAGGGCGTTGCCGGGGGTGCCGGGCGGTACGGGGGGCTTGTCGTAGGTGTAGGAGACGCGTAACTCGCTGACGCCCGGCGGGACGTCCAGGGGTATCTCGACGAAGTCCGGTGCGCCGGGCGGGAGGGTGCCGCGCAGGGTCGTGGTCCGGGGGGCCGGGGTGCCGGCGGGGGCGGCGGCCGGGGTGTCGGCGGGGAGGTGCGGGGTGGCTGCGGCGGCGGCGCCGCTCGCCAGCAGATCGCGTCTAGTCATCGCCATGCCCCGAGCGTGGCCGGGGGATGTGAATCCCGCGTGGATTCGGTGTGTGGGGGGCCGGGTCCGGGGCGGGAACGCGCAGCAGGGCGGTCGCGCGGTCCAGGCTGCGGGCGAGGGCGTGCCGGGTCGGTCCGGTGGCCAGGACGTACGCGTGGTGCAGGGACCCGGAGGGGGCATGGTGGACGGTGGCGTCCGCCGGGACGGCGAGGGGGACGCGGACGACGCCGGGGACGGCGCGGGCGGCGGCGAGGGCGCCGGTGAGGCCGTCGAGGCGGCAGCCGGGCGGGAAGTCGACGTAGCGCAGGCCCGCGTGGGCGGCGACGGGCAACCTGCGGACGGGCTCGGGCAGGCCGAGGGCGGCGGCGACGGCCGTACCGAGCACGTCGGTGCCGTGGGTGAGGCGCAGCAGTTCGGCGCACTCCTCGGCCCCGGGCCGGGCGTGCGCCTCGGCCAGGCGGGGCCCGTACGGGGTGAGGACGACCTCGGCGTGCGAGGGACCGTCGCGGTGCCCGGCCAGATCGAGCACTCCCCGTACGAGGGCCCGTACGGCCTCGGCGGTCCCGGCGTCGAGCGCGACGGGCACCTGGTACCCGGGCCCCCGCCGCACCGCGGCCGCCGCCGCACCCGAACGCGGACCGGCCCCGGGGGCGACGCCGGCCCCGGGCCGGATCCCGGCCGCGACGCGCACCCCCGGGGGCGGGGCCGGGTGCGGGGCCGGGTGGTGGTGGGTCCAGCCGAGGACGCGGTGGTGGCCCTGGCGGGAGAGGGCGGCGACGCCGAGTCGGGGGCCCTCCAGGTACTCCTCCACCAGCAGGTCCGTCACCTCGGGGTAGTCGTGGACGGCGGCCTCCGCCTCGGCCGCGTCCCGGACCGCGCGCACCCCCTCGCCGCCGGAGCCCGCGCGGGGCTTGACGACGCAGGGGTAGCCGATGAGGGCCGTGAGGAAGGGGAGCAGGGCGGCCCGGCCGCAGCGGACGAAGGAGACCGGCCGGGCGGCGTGCAGGGCGTTGGAGCGGGCCCGCAGGGCGGCCTTGTCCATGAGGGCGGTCACGGCGTCCGCCGGGGTGCCGGGCAGGCCCAGGGCCTCGTTGGCGCGGGCGGCCGCGAGGGCCGCGTCGGGGCCGAAGCCGAAGACGCAGGCCCGGCCGGGGCGGACCTCCGCCAGCCGGCCGAGGGCCCCGACCAGGCGGCGGTGGTCGCGCCAGTCCGTCCGTACCCGCCGCTCCGCCCCCTCACGGTCGGATGGCACCGATGGACCCGGCGCGACCACCACGGCGCGCGCACCCGCACGGCGGGCGGCGGCGACCTCGGCGGGGCCCGGGCTGAGCAGGAACGCCACGGGGCGCTGCCGTGGGCTGGTCGTCGTCCCGATCGGCATACCGCGCTCCCCCCGTCACGCCGTGCGCCCACTCTGCCGGTTCGGCATATGCCGGAAGCCGCCGTTCAGGCGTCGAGTTGCCGCCTTGCGGGAACACGAGGGGTTTACGAATGGGCACACACAGGGACCAATAGGCATATGCCAGCAGAGGGAGTCGAGGGCGAGCGCGCGTACGACGGTGACCTGAGTCCCGCCGCACGGCGGCTGTACGCGTACGCGGTCGAGCGGCACGCCTTCACCGCGGCCGAGGCCACCGCGGCGCTCGGCGCCCGCGCGGCCGCGGCGGTCACCGAGCTGGCCGCCGCCCATCTGCTCCAGCGGGCCCCCGGCCCCGGCCCGGAACGCTGGAGCGCGGTGGCGCCCCGCGCGGCGGCGGCCCGGGCGCTGGCCCCGCTCGCGCTGCTCGTACGGGAGACCCACGACGAGATGGACCGGCTGCGCGGGCGGCTGGAGGCGCTGGTGCCCGCGTACGAGACGGGGACGGCGCACCGGGACCAGGGCGGGGCGGGCCGGCTGGAGCTGGTCACGGACCTGGGGGCGGTGCGCGGGCTGATCGCGGAGCTGGTGGCGGGCTGCGAGCGGGAGCTGCTGACCTCGCAGCCGGGCGGCGGCCGGCCGCAGGAGACGCTGGAGGAGGCGGTCGGGCGGGACGAGTCGCTGCTGGCGCGCGGGGTCCGGATGCGGACGATCTACCAGCACACCGCGCGCTACTCGCGGCCCACGGCGGCGTACGTCGAGCGGGTGACGGCGCTCGGGGCGCAGGTGCGGACCCTGGGCGACGGGCTGATGCGGATGCTGATCTTCGACCAGCGGACGGGGCTGATGGCGGTGCCGGACCGGACGGGGGCGGCGCTGGTGGTGCGGGAGCCGAGCGTCGTGCACTTCATGACGGCGGCGTTCGAGCGGTCGTGGCTGGGGGCGCAGCCGTTCCCGACGACGGTGAGTCCGGAGGCGGCCCGGTCGATCTCGGACGAGCTGCGGCAGACGATCGTGCGGCTGCTGTCGGAGGGGCTGGAGGACAAGGTGATCGCCCGGCGGCTGGGGATGTCCGAGCGGACGTGCCAGCGGCACATCGCGGAGGTCATGCGGGCGGTCGGGGCCAAGTCCCGCTTCCAGGCCGGGTACTTGCTCGCCTCCACCGCCGCCGGCGCCACCGGCGCCGCCACTGCCGCCGCCTCCACCACCGCCTCCACCACCGCCCTTCCGTCGGACTCCTCCTAGGGGGCCGGTTCCACGGGCGTCTCCAGGTCCGGGATCAGGCGGCCCCTGCGCGAGAGCAGGAAGCGCTTGAACTCGGCCACCGGCGGGGTGTCGGGGTGGCCGTCCAGCCAGGCCACCCCGATCTGGCGGACCGCCCGGGGGGCGGTCACCGTCAGCTCCACCACCCCCGGCCGGGGTACGGCGGGCGGCGGCAGGAGAGCCACCCCCAGGCCCGCCGCGACCAGGCCGCGCAGGGTCTCGGCCTCCTCGCCCTCGAAGGCGACCTTCGGCGTGAACCCCGCCTCCGCGCACAGGTCGTCGGTGATGCGCCGCAGGCCGTACCCCGCCTCCAGGGTGACGAAGGTTTCCTCGGCGGCCTCGGCGAGCCGGATCCGCTTGCGCACGGCGAGCCGGTGGTCGTCGGGGACGACCAGGCGCAGCCGCTGTTCGTCGAGGCGGCGGGTGACCAGGTCGGGGGCGTCGGGCAGGGGCGAGGTCAGGCACAGGTCGAGCGCGCCGGCCCGGAGCTTCGCCAGCATGGCCTCGCCGTAGTTCTGGACGAGGGAGAACCGTACGCGCGGGTGGTCGGCCCGGAAGGCGCGGATCAGCCCGGGCACGGTCTCGGGGCCCAGGGTGTGCAGGAAGCCGAAGGCGACCTTGCCGAAGGAGGGGTCGGCGTCCTGCTGGACGGACTCGGCCGCGCGGGCGATGCCGTCCAGGGCGGGTTCGGCGGAGGCCAGGAAGGTGCGGCCGGCCGTGGTGAGGGAGACGGTGCGGCCCTTGCGGGCGAACAGCGTGACGCCCAGGTCCTGTTCGAGGCGGACCATCGCACGGGACAGGGTGGACTGCGGTACGCCCAGTTCGTGGGCGGCGCGGGTGACGTGCTCGTGCCGGGCGACGGCGGCGAAGTAGGCGAGGCGCGGGGCCAGCAGGCGTGTCACGGCCATGTCTTCTTCGTAACGGTTCGTTGACATGTACGCCCCTGAGCTGTGGTGATGCGCGAGTGGATCGATTATGCCGAATTCGTGCATTGGACGCATGAAAAACAGGGACCTACCTTCGACGTATGCCTCCCGCTCATACCGGGGCACCCGTCATCCCGGGTGCCTCCACCGCGTCGTCCCCCGGGCCCGAAGCCCTCTCCCCCGGCCGCCCCGGCTACCGCCGGATGAGCCTCGCGCTCTTCGCCGCCGGACTGGCGACCTTCGCCCTCCTCTACTCCACCCAGGCCCTGCTGCCCGCGGTCTCCGCCGGTTTCGGCGTGACGGCGGGTCAGGCCAGCTGGACGGTGTCCGCGGCCACCGGCGCGCTCGCGCTGTCCGTCCTGCCGCTGAGCGCCCTGTCCGAGCGGTTCGGCCGGACCCGGATGATGTCCTGGTCGATGGTGATCGCCGTCTGCGTCGGCCTGCTCGTGCCGTTCGCGCCGAGTCTGGAGTGGCTGGTGGTGCTGCGCGCGGTGCAGGGGGCGGCGATCGCCGGCATCCCCGCCTCCGCGATGGCGTACCTGGCGGAGGAGGTCCGGCCCAGGGCCCTGGTCGGGGCGATCGGGCTGTTCGTGGCGGGCAATTCCATCGGCGGCATGAGCGGCCGCATCGTGACCGGCTGGGCCGCGCAGCTGTGGGGCTGGCGGGCCGGGCTGCTGACGGTGGGGCTGATGGCCCTGGCCTGCGCGGTGGCCTTCCTGGTGCTGCTGCCCCGGGCGCGGTTCTTCCGTCCGGCGTCGCTGAACCCGCGCGCGGTGGGACGTACGGTCGCCGGGCACCTGCGCGATCCGCTGCTGCTGCGGCTGTACGGGATCGGCGCGCTGTTCATGACCGTCTTCGGGGCCGTGTACACGGTCATCGGCTACCGGCTGGTCGACGAGCCCTTCTCGCTGGGGCAGGGCGTGATCGGGTCCGTCTTCCTGGTCTACCTGGTGGGTACGGTCTCCTCGGCCGCCGCCGGGCGGCTGGTGGCCCGTACGGGCCGGCGCGGGGCGCTGTACCTGGCGGTGACCACGACCGCGCTGGGCCTGCTGCTGTCGCTGGCGGACTCCCTGGCGGCGATCCTCGCGGGGCTGGTGCTGATCACGGCGGGCTTCTTCGCGGGGCACGCGGTGGCGTCGGCGGCGGTGAGCCGGACGGCGAAGTCGGGCCGGGCGCAGGCCTCCGCGCTGTACCAGTCCGCGTACTACCTCGGCTCCAGCGCGGGCGGCACCCTCGGCGCGCTGGCGTACCACGCCTCGGGGTGGGCGGCCACGGTCGGCATCGCGCTGCTGGCGGTGGTGGGCGTCGCCTCGATCACCCTCTACGGGTCCCACGCGGCCCGGGCGGAACGCGCGCGGCAGCTCCCGCACCGGGCCGCGACCGCCCGCTGACCCGGCGCGCCGCTCCCGGTACGCGGCCGGTCCGCACCCCGTACGCGGCCGGTCCGCTCCCGTACGCGGCCGGTCCGCTCCCGTTCACTCTGCCGGACCCCCTGACGGATGCGGCCGCAGCCCCTACGCTCGCGGAGCGGCCCGCCGCGTCCGCGGGGCACCGGGCCCCCGGGCGCCGGGGCGGGTCAGGGGAGGACCGGATGGCGGGGATACGCGTGCGCGCGCGGCGGCGTGCTGCGGCGGTGATCGGCGGGGCGCTGGCCCTGACCGCGGCGACGCTGGCCACGGGGGGCACGGCGGCGCAGGCCGCCGGAGCCGCCGCCTGCAACGTGACGACGGGGCCGTACCAGCGGCAGGTCGAGCAGTTCCTGGGACGGCCCGTGGACGGGGTGCAGTCGGCCGCCGACTGCGGCGCCATCCAGGCCTTCCAGGCCACCCACGGGATCACCCCCACCGCGGGGTACGCCGGTCCGCTGACCTGGCAGACCATGAGCACGATGCTCGCGCAGCGGGCGGCGGGCAAGAACCCGAACGCGAACGGGACCTGCCCCACCAACCTGGGGCGGATCGCCTGCGTGGACCTGACCCGCCAGCTCAGCTGGATCCAGGACGGCGCGGCCCTAAAGTACGGACCGGTGCCGGTGCGCACCGGCAAGGCCGAGACCCCGACGCGGACCGGACTGAAGAAGATCTACTACCGCAGCATCGACCACTGGTCGACGATCTACGACGTCTCGATGCCGTACGCGCAGTTCTTCGACGGCGGCATCGCCTTCCACTCGGTCACCAAGAGCATGTGGAACCCGCCGGGTTCGGGCGGGTGCGTCAACATGACGACGGCCGACGCCAAGGCCTACTGGAGTCTGCTGGGCAACGGCGAGGACGTGTTCGTGTACGGGCGCAAGCCCGGCACCTGACGGTCCCGCGCCAGCGGCTGCCGTTGTCGGACCCCTCGGGTAGTTTCCGGAGGAGACGGACTACCTGGGGGCATGACATGAGCGACCTGGCGACGACCTCACCGGAGCTGGACTCCGCGATGGAGCGCTACCGCGTGGAGCTGACCGGCTACTGCTACCGGATGCTCGGTTCGGCCTTCGACGCGGAGGACGCGGTGCAGGACACGTACGTCCGCGCCTGGCGGGCCCACGCCAAGTTCGAAGGGCGCTCCTCGCTGCGCTCCTGGCTGTACCGGATCGCCACCAACGTCTGCCTGGACCTGCTGAACGCGGGGAACAAGCGGGCCCGCCCGATGGACCTGAGCGCCCCGCAGCACCAGTCCTCCGCCGTGCTGAACGAGCGGCCCGAGGTGACCTGGCTGGAGCCGGTGCCGGACGGGCGGGTGCTGCCGCAGACCGCCGACCCGGCGGAGGCGGCCCTGGCCAAGGAGTCCGTCCGGCTGGCCTTCGTGGCGGCGCTCCAGCACCTGCCGCCCAAGCAGCGCGCGGTGCTGATCCTGCGGGAGGTGCTGGCCTGGAAGGCGGACGAGGTGGCGGGGCTCCTGGAGACCACCGTGGCCTCGGTCAACAGCGCGCTCCAGCGGGCGCGGGCGACGCTCGCCGGCGCCGGGCTGCGCGACAGCGACGCGGCGGACCCGCTCGACGCCGAGCAGGCGAAGCTGCTGGAGCGGTACCTGTCCGCCTTCGAGGCCTACGACATCACGCGGCTCACCGCCCTGCTGCACGAGGACGCGGTCCTGTCGATGCCGCCGTTCGACCTGTGGCTCCAGGGCCACGCGGACATCGCCGCCTGGCACCTCCACCAGGGCATCGGCTGCAAGGGCTCCCGGCTGCTGCCCACCACGGCGAACGGTCTGCCCGCCTTCGCGCAGTACCGGCCGCGCGAGGACGGCCGGCCGGGCTGGACCCCGTGGGCGCTCCAGGTGCTGGAGATCTCAGGTGGGAAGATCACCGGGCTCAACGCCTTCCTCGACACCGACCGGTGGTTCCCGCTGTTCGGGCTCCCCGAGCAGCTCGACGAGTCCTACGAGGTCCAGCAGGGCGCGTAGCGCGGGGCCCGCCCCGGTCACGGTGAAGGCGCCCCGGCCCCGGGCGGCCAGCCGGAGCCGGGCCAGGACCTCCACGGCGCCGAGCCCCGGCGCGGTGACGTCCGAGGCGTCGCAGACCACCTCGGTGGCCCCCGCCTCGTAGAGCAGGGCCAGGCGCGCGCACAGCCGGCCCGCGTCCGGGGCCGTGGGGGCGGGTCCGGGCAGGGCGATCCGGGTGATCTTCACGAGGGGGTGACTCCCCCGCCGCCCGGAACTCATCGGCGCGCGTCTGCGCCCGGTACGCGCGACGGGACCGGCGGGGGTCCGCCGGTCCCGTCGCGACGGGGGCTCGCGGGTCAGGCGATGCGGTCCAGGACGATCGGGGTGGCGGCGAACGCCGTGCCCGCCGGGGCGATGTCGAAGACGCCGTCCAGCGAGGCGAGGGCGTACTCGAACTTCTCCGGGGTGTCCGTGTGCAGGGTCATCAGCGGCTGGCCGGCCACCACGGTGTCGCCCGGCTTGGCGTGCAGCTCGATGCCCGCGCCGGCCTGCACCGGGTCCTCCTTGCGGGCGCGGCCGGCGCCCAGGCGCCAGGCGCCCACGCCCACGCCGTACGCGTCCAGGCGGGTCAGCACGCCGGACTCGGGGGCGGTGACCACGTGGCGCTCGCGCGCGACGGGCAGGGCCGCGTCCGGGTCGCCGCCCTGGGCGGAGATCATCCGGCGCCACACGTCCATGGCGGAGCCGTCGGCGAGGGCCTTGGCCGGGTCGGCGTCCTTGATGCCGGCCGCGTCCAGCATCTCGCGGGCCAGGGCCAGGGTCAGCTCGACCACGTCGGAGGGGCCGCCGCCGGCCAGGACCTCGACGGACTCGCGGATCTCCAGGGCGTTGCCGGCGGTGAGGCCGAGCGGGGTGGACATGTCCGTCAGCAGGGCGATCGTCTTGACGCCGCTGTCGGTGCCGAGGGCCACCATCGTGGAGGCCAGCTCGCGGGCGTCCTCGATGTTCTTCATGAAGGCGCCGGAGCCGACCTTGACGTCCAGGACGAGCGAGCCCGTGCCCTCGGCGATCTTCTTCGACATGATCGAGGAGGCGATCAGCGGGATGGCCTCGACGGTGCCGGTGACGTCGCGCAGGGCGTACAGCTTCTTGTCGGCCGGGGCCAGACCGTCACCCGCGGCGCAGATGACGGCGCCGGTGGTGTCGAGGACGTTCAGCATCTCCTCGTTGGAGAGCAGCGCGCGCCAGCCGGGGATGGACTCCAGCTTGTCCAGGGTGCCGCCGGTGTGGCCGAGGCCGCGACCGGAGAGCTGCGGCACGGCCGCGCCGCAGGCGGCGACGAGCGGGGCCAGCGGGAGGGTGATCTTGTCGCCGACGCCGCCGGTGGAGTGCTTGTCGGCGGTCGGGCGGGACAGGGAGTCGAAGTTCATCCGCTCACCGGAGGCGATCATCGCGGCGGTCCAGCGGGCGATCTCGGCCCGGTTCATGCCGTTGAGCAGGATGGCCATGGCCAGCGCCGACATCTGCTCGTCGGCGACGACCCCGCGGGTGTAGGCGTCGATGACCCAGTCGATCTGCTCGGGGCTGAGCTCGCCGCGGTCCCGCTTGGTCCGGATGACGGAGATGACGTCCATGAGGTGACTTCCTTCTACGCGCATAGAGATGAGGGGAGAAAGTTTCGGGGGAGGGAAGCGGGACGGCCCTCCGCCCGGTGGGGCGAAGGGCCGTCGACACGGCTATCTCAGGTGGTCGGGCCCGAAGGCCTGGGGCAGCATGGCGCTCAGCGGCAGGATCCCGTCCGGGGTCTCCACCAGCAGGTCCGGGCCGCCGAACTCGTAGAGCAGCTGGCGGCAGCGCCCGCAGGGGACGAGGATCGCGCCCTTGCCGTCCACGCACGTGAAGTGGGTGAGACGGCCGCCGCCGGTGGCCTGGAGGGAGGAGACCAGCCCGCACTCGGCGCACAGCGCGAGTCCGTAGCTGGCGTTCTCCACGTTGCAGCCCGTCACGACCCGGCCGTCGTCGGCCAGCGCGGCCACCCCGACCGGGAAGCCCGAGTACGGGGCGTACGCCCGGGTCATCGCGTCCCGGGCGGCCGTCCGCAGGGCGTCCCAGTCGACCGTCTGGTCCACCGTCCGGTCCGCGGTCACTTGCCCTGGCCCTTGCGGTACGGCAGGCCGTCCGCCTTGGGCATGCGCAGGCGCTGCGCCGACAGGGCGAGCACGAGCAGCGTGGTCAGGTACGGGGCGGCGTCGACGAACTGGCTCGGCACCGAGTCGGTGACCAGGTACCAGACCAGGAGACCGACGGCGCAGAACGCGGAGATGACGCCCGGCAGGTACTTCTTCTTGTACAGCTGCCAGGCCGCGACGAGCGCCAGCAGGATCGCCAGCAGCAGGAGCAGGGCGTGCACGTTCTCGGAGCCGCGCAGCTTGAGGCTGTCGACGAAGCCGAAGAGGCCCGCACCCAGCGCCATGCCGCCCGGCATCCAGTTGCCGAAGATCATCGCGGCGAGACCGATGTAACCGCGGCCGCCGGTCTGGCCCTCCTGGTAGATCGGGCTGGCGACCTCGGAGAGGAACACACCGCCGAGGCCCGCGAGGGCGCCGGAGACGATCACGGCGATGTACTTGTACTTGTAGACGTTGACGCCCAGGGACTCCGCCGCGGTCGGGTTCTCACCGCAGGAGCGCAGGCGCAGGCCGAAGGTGGTGCGCCACAGCACCCACCAGGTGCCGGGGATGAGCAGCAGCGCGACGACCGTCAGCAGGGACAGCCCGGTGACCAGGCCGCCGACGACGCCGGCGAGGTCCGAGACGAAGAACCAGTGCTTGCCCTGGAGGGTGGTCATCCAGTCGGACAGCCCCGGCACGGTGATCTTGTAGATCTCATCGACGCGCGGCGACTGCTTGGAGGAGCCGCCGGGGGCGTCCGCGAAGGTGAAGTTCGACAGGTACTGGGTGAAGCCGAGCGCCAGGATGTTGATGGCCACACCGGAGACGATGTGGTTGACGTTGAAGGTGACCGTGATGATCGCGTGCAGCAGGCCGCCGACGGCGCCGCCGGCGATGCCGACGAGGACGCCGGTCCAGGGGCCCCACTGGTAGCCGGCCCAGGCACCGAACCAGGTGCCGAGGATCATCATGCCTTCGAGGCCGATGTTGACGACGCCCGCGCGCTCGGACCACAGACCGCCGAGGCCGGCGAGGCCGATCGGCACGGCGAGGGAGAGCGCGCCGGAGACCTGGCCGACGGAGGTCAGGTCCTCGGCACCGCTGATCACGCGGACCAGCGAGACGAGCGCGAGGGCGCCCGCGATGATCAGCATGATCATCGCAAGGGTCAGCTTCTTGCGGCCGGCCGGCTTCTGCGGAGCGGCGTTCTTCGCGGGAACGGTGCTGGTGCTCACGCCGCGACCTCCTTCTCGGTCTTGATGGCGTGGCCTGCGGCCAGTTCCTCGCCGACCTTCTGCTGCTGTCGGCGGATGCCGTAGCGGCGGACGAGCTCGTAGGAGACGACCACCGCGATCACGATCAGGCCCTTCATGATCGTGCCGATCTCCTTCGCGTACCCGGCCGTGTCGAGCGAGGCCGAGGCCTTGTCGATGAAGGCCATGAGGAAGGCGGCGAAGAGGATGCCGACCGGGCTGTTGCGGCCGAGCAGCGCGATGGTGATGCCGGTGAAGCCGACGCCCACCGGGAAGGACAGGTTGTACGTGTGCGTCTCGCCCAGCAGCTGCGGCATGCCGGACAGGCCCGCGACGGCGCCGGAGATCAGCATCGAGGTGATGATCATCTTCTTGGCGTCGACACCGGAGGCCTGGGCGGCGGACTCGCTGGCGCCGGTGGCGCGCAGGTCGAAGCCGAAGCGGGTGCGGTTGAGGACGAACCAGTAGACGACGCCGAGGGCGAAGGCCACGAAGGTGAAGCCGTAGATCTCCAGGCCGTCACCGATGGTGAGCGCCGGGAACCAGCCGGACTGGGCGATGTCGCCGGTCGTCAGGTCGTTGGAGCCCTCGGGCTGGACGCCGAGGTTCTTCGGCAGGATCAGCCAGGCGATCAGGCTGGTCGCGATGGCGTTCAGCATGATCGTGGAGACCACCTCGCTGACGCCCCGCCGGGCCTTCAGCACGCCCGCGATGCCGGCCCAGAAGGCACCGGTCAGCATGGCGACGGCGATGATCAGCAGGATGTGCAGCGGGCCGGGCAGCGTGACCGCCGTGCCGACGACCGCGGAGATCATCGCGGCGAGGCGGTACTGGCCGTCGACGCCGATGTTGAAGAGGTTCATGCGGAAGCCGATGGCGACGGCCAGGGCTGCCAGGTAGTACGTACCGGCCTGGTTCAGGATGAGGACCTGGACGTCCTCGTAACCGGCGTTCTCGACCATGAGGCGCAGCGGGTCGATCGGGTCGATGCCCGTCGCGGCCAGCACGATCATGGTCAGCAGGAAGGCGGTGACCAGGGCGAGCAGGGGCCCGGCGAAGGCGAGGAGCAGCCGGTCCTTGTCGAGTTTCTTCATCGGGCCTCGTCCTCCGGGGAGTCGGTAACGGCCTGGCCGGTACCGGCGGCGGAGTGGTTGTCGGTTGCTTCCAGGTGCCCGGAGGCGGCGCCCGTCATGGCGGTGCCGAGCTCCTCGGGGGTGACGGTCGCCGGGTCGGCGTCCGCGACCAGGCGGCCGCGGTAGATCACGCGCAGGGTGTCGGACAGGCCGATGAGCTCGTCCAGGTCGGCGGAGATCAGCAGCACGGCCAGGCCCTCGCGGCGGGCCTCGCGGATGGCGTCCCAGATCTGCGCCTGCGCGCCGACGTCCACACCGCGGGTGGGGTGGGCGGCGATCAGGAACTTGGGGTTGTGGCTCATCTCGCGGCCGACGATCAGCTTCTGCTGGTTGCCGCCGGAGAGCGAGGCCGCGGTGACGTCGATGCCGGGCGTGCGCACGTCGTACTCGCGCACGATCCGCTCGGTGTCCTTGCGGGCGGCCTTCAGGTCGAGGACGCCGCGCTTGGAGTTGGGGGCCTCGGTGACGTGGCCGAGGATGCGGTTCTCCCACAGGGGGGATTCCAGCAGCAGGCCGTGCCGGTGCCGGTCCTCGGGGATGTAGCCGATGCCGCCCACGCGACGGGCGCGCACGGGGGCGTCGGTGATGTCCGTGCCGTCCAGGGCGATGACGCCCGAGTCGGCGGCGGCCATGCCCATGAGGGCCTCGATCAGCTCGGTCTGGCCGTTGCCCTCGACGCCCGCGATCCCGAGGACCTCGCCCTTGTGGATCGTGAAGGTGATGTCGTCGAGGAGCAGGCGGCCGGCCGCGACGTGCTCGCGCACGGCGGAGTCGGCCGGCTCCTGGGCGGACAGGCTCTCCGGTTCGGTGACGACGGCGCCGCCGGCGGCCAGGGTCAGGCCCTTGACCTCCAGCATCGGTACGTCGGTCACCGTCGACTCGCGGGTCTCCGGGGAGGGCAGTTCCGCGCCGACCATCAGCTCGGCGAGCTGCTTGGGCGTGGTGTTGCGCGGGTCCGCGGTGCCGACGGTGGTGCCGCGCCGGATGACGGTGATGTCGTCGGCGACCTTCAGCACCTCGCCCAGCTTGTGCGAGATGAAGATGACGGTCAGGCCCTCGGCCTTGAGCTCGCGCAGGTTGTCGAAGAGGGCGTCCACCTCCTGCGGCACGAGCACGGCGGTCGGCTCGTCGAGGATGAGGATCCGTGCGCCGCGGTAGAGGACCTTCAGGATCTCCACGCGCTGGCGGTCGGCGACACCGAGGTCCTCGACCAGGGCGTCGGGACGCACGCCGAGGCCGTACGCGTCCGAGATCTCCTTGATCTTCTTGCGGGCCTTGGCGCCGATGCCGTAGAGCTTCTCGCCGCCGAGAACGACGTTCTCCAGGACGGTGAGGTTGTCGGCCAGCATGAAGTGCTGGTGCACCATGCCGATGCCGCGGGCGATGGCATCGCCGGGGCTGCTGAAGGAGATCTGCTCCCCGTCGATCGCGATGGTGCCCTCGTCCGGCTTCTGCATGCCGTAGAGGATCTTCATCAGGGTCGACTTGCCGGCGCCGTTCTCGCCGATCAAGGCGTGGACCGTGCCCTTGCGGACGCTGATCGCGATGTCCTTGTTGGCGACGACGCCGGGGAAGCGCTTGGTGATGCCGTGCAGTTCGACGGCGAGAGGGGGGCTGGACGCGTTGATGACGCACTCTCCTTGGCGCGGAAGGAGCTGGAAAGCCAAGTTGGCAGGGGGGACAGGGCGGGGGAGAGAAGGTATCGCGTCCACGATGCCTCTACGCGCGTAGCACTGTCGGAAGTGAAAACTTGCGGCCAACTGGCCACAAGTGAACACGGACTGAGGGAGACCGGCGAACGGACACGGCACGGGGCCCGGAAGCGGTAGAGACCGCTTCCGGACCCCGCAGACCGCGAAGGTTCGTCAGACGGGGCCTTACGGCGTGGTCTTGACGGTGATCTTCTTCGCGATGATGTCGGCCTTGGCCTTCTCCACCGCGGCGATGACGTCCGTCATCTCCTTGTACTTCGGGTTGGAGTCGGCCAGGCCGACGCCGTTCTTGTCGAGGCCGTAGCGGATCTCACCGGTCTCGGGCTTGCCGTCCTTGACCGACTTGATCAGGTTGTAGACGGAGTCGGAGACGTCCTTGGTGACCGAGGTCAGGATGTGGTCCTTGTACTTCGACAGACCGGCCTGGTTGTACTGGTCGGAGTCGACACCGATGGCCCACGCGCCCTTGGCCGAAGCGGCCTCGATCGCGCCGGAGCCGGCCAGACCGGCTGCCGCGTAGATCACGTCGGCGCCCGCGTCGAGCTGGCCCTGCGCGGCGGCCTTGCCGAGGTCGGGCTTGGAGAAGCCCTCGAAGTTCGGCGGCTGCGAGAGGTACTTGGAGAGCACCTTGGCGTTCGGGTTGGTGTCCTTGACGCCCTGGGCGAAGCCCGCCTCGAACTTCTTGATCAGCGGGACCTCGACACCGCCGATGAAGCCGACCGTGCCGGACTTCGACGCCTTGGCGGCGGCGACGCCGGCCAGGTAGGAGCCCTGCTCCTCGTTGAAGACCAGGTTCGCGATGTTCGGGGCGGTCACCGAGGTGTCGTCGATGATGCCGAACGTGATGTTCGGGTACTTCGCCGCGACCTTCTTGATGGCCGGGGCGTAGGAGAAGCCGACGCCGATGACCGGGTTGTTGCCGGAGCGGGCCAGCTCGGTGAGGCGCTGGACCTTGTCGGCCTCGCCCTCGCCGTCGGTCGGCTCGGCTTCCTTGCCGCCGATCTTCAGGTCCTTCTTGGCCTTTTCGAGACCGGCGAAGGCGGCGTCGTTGAACGACTGGTCGCCGCGGCCACCGATGTCGTACGCGATGGCGGCGCTCGCGGCGGCCTTGGCGGTGCCGTCGGAGGACGACGGGGCGGCGTCCGAGGACTTCTTACCGCCACAGGCGGTGGCCGAGAGGGCCAGCGCCGCGGACGCGATGCCCACGGTGGCGATCCTGGTGATCCGGCGCAAGGGGAGGCTCCTTCAAAACCTGACCGAAGCGCCACGACCGGCGCTGGTTTCGCCGCGATCGTAACGCGCGTAGATGTCAGTTAAAGGCCCGTTCATGAGTCGTTATCGGATCGTCGTGAACCGGACAGTGACCGATCGGTAACTGCACCGATGTCCAGCCCTTGTGTACCAAGGGCTGGACAGCTCCACCAGCGGACCGGCGGCCGGTGTACAGACTTTGCCCCCGCTTTGCCGCCCGCGGTCTACCGGGCGGTGGCCCCGCGGCGGCCGTCGAGCAGGGCCGCGGCGGTGAAGAACTCCACGCCGACGCCGATCGCGCTCTCGTCCACGTCGAAGTCGCCCCGGTGCAGGTCGTGCTTGGCGGTGTCACCGGGCCTGCGGACGCCGAGGCGGGCCATGGCGCCGGGGACGTGCTCCAGGTACCAGGAGAAGTCCTCCCCGCCCAGGCTCTGCTCGGTGTCCTCGACCGAGCCCGCACCGCGGCGGGCGGCCATCGCCTCCCGGAGCAGTTCGGTGACCACCGGGTCGTTGACCACCGGCGGGACCCCACGCACGTGGTTGATCTCGAACTTCGCGCCGTGCATGGTGGCGACCTCGTCGATCGCCGCGTGGATCATGTCGGGGGCCTCGTACCAGGCGTTCAGATCGAGGCAGCGCACGGTGCCGGACAGCTCCGCGTGCATCGGGATGACGTTGCAGGCGTGCCCGGCCTCGATGCGGCCCCAGGTGACGGACATGCCCGAGCGGGCGTCCATCCGCCGGGTCAGCAGGGCCGGGACGTCGACGGCGACCCGGGCGGCGGCCGTCACCAGGTCGGTGGTCAGGTGCGGCCGGGCGGTGTGGCCGCCGGAGCCGGACAGGCTGACCTCCAGGCGGTCGCAGGCCGAGGTGATCGGCCCCGGCCGCAGGCCGATCCGGCCCGCGTCGACGCGGGGGTCGCAGTGCACCGCGATGATCCGGCCCACCCCGTCCAGCACCCCGGACTCGATGGCATCGCTCGCGCCGCCCGGCAGCACCTCCTCGGCCGGCTGGAACAGCAGCCGCACCGGGTGGGGCAGCAGCCCCTGGCGGTCGAGGTCGGCGAGCACCAGGCCCGCCCCCAGGACGACGGCCGTGTGCACGTCGTGCCCGCAGGCGTGGGCGCGGTCCGGGACGGTGGAGCGGTAGGAGACGTGCGTCTTGGCGTCCGGGATCGGCAGGGCGTCGATGTCCGCGCGCAGGGCCAGCATGGGCCGCCCCCCGTCCCAGGTGCCGACGTCACAGATCAGCCCCGTGCCGGACTTCAGCACGCGGGGGCGCAGGCCGGCCTTTTCCAGCCGTGCCTTGATCGCCGCCGTCGTGCGGAACTCCTGGTGTCCTAGCTCGGGATGCATGTGCAGATCCCGCCGGAAGGCGATCAGTTCGGCACGCAGGTGGTCCGGAAGCTTGCCGGGCAGCTCGGGCCGGTCGGGCTTGCCGGGCAGGGCGGTCGGGGACTCGCGGGACATCAACTGGTTCACCCGTTGAAGGGTAGGCCCACGGATGGCTCAACTGGCTGGAGATCACCAAAAGTTCATGCCGTTAGGGGAAAGAAACCCGGCCTCTGGACGCATGACCGGTTGCGGCCGGGGGTAAACTCGCGCGCTCATCCGGCCGCGGGAGCGGCCTGAGCGGGCAGTCTGCGCACATCACGGGCCGTGTCGGTGACGCCCGCGAGGAACCCGCGGGCCCGGGGCGAGGCGGCGGCCGTGAGCCAGGCCGGGTCGATATCGCATACCGCCACCGTCACGCCAGTGCCGGTGAGCGCGTAGGGCAGCGTGTGGACGACGGTGGACGGAAAGCTGACGATCGTACGGCCGACCGGGCCGCGCCGGGCGATCAGCTCCAGCGGCAGGTCCGGACGGACGATCTCCAGCCCGGCCGCCTCGCTCAGCGCGCGCAGCTTCTCCGGGGATTCGCGGCGGTGCGCGAAGTAGCGGGTCACCCCGTGTTCCAGGGTCAGGGCGCGGACCGCGTCCAGATAGCGGGCCGGATCCACCACGCCGGTCTCCACCAGGGAGGTGCCGACCAGGTCGGTGCCCCTGGTCAGCCGGGGCGGGCCGAAGCGGGAGCGGGTCCAGGCGAAGTCGTTGACGCGCAGCTCCATCCCGGGCAGCGGGGTGACCGGCATCGAGGTGAACACCTCCATGGCGCGCCCGCCGCGCGGCGTCAGCCGCCGCCGGGCCGTCCCCGACACCGGGGCGTACGCGAGTTCGCGCGCCCGGGCCAGGGCCCCGCCGCCGGTTCTGTGCCAGCGGCGCAGCCGCTCCCCGCGCCCGAGCTGCGCCACGAACTCCATGGTGGCGGTGCCGTCGTCCACGACGACCAGTTCGGCGCCCCGGGCCGGGACCAGCAGCAGCTGCACGAGGCGGGAGAAGGGGTCGCCGACGACGATCCGCTCGGCCCGGCGCACGGCGGCGGCGAGCGTGGTCAGGGCTCCCAGGGGGCTGCCGGAGCCGCCGCGGGCCTCCTGCCAGCGCACGGTGTGGCCTTCGTCCCGGGCGAGGGCGGCGACGCGGCGCAGTTGCCCGCGGGACATGGGGTCGGTGGGCGGCAGGACGATGATGTGCGGGCCGTGGTGGGCCCCCGGCCCGGGCGGGCCGTCCTGCGGGCGGCGGCCGGCCAGGGGGCCGGGCTGGCTCGGGACGCCGGACAGCAGGGGGCCGCACCGGTGGGGGCCGTCCCCCGTCCGGGCGTCGGTCTCGGGCTGGTGCCGGGCCTGGGCGGCCGCCTGGGCGTGCGCCTGGGCCTGCGCCTGGGCGTGCGCCCATTCCAGCACGTTGAGCAGCTGGACCGGGCTCTCGACCAGGGCCAGGGTGCGGGCGGGGGAGTTCACCACGGGTCTCCGCTCTGCGAGGAGGAGGGGTGGGGCCGGATCAGAGCGCGGCCGGGACCTGGCCGTCCTGGCCCTGGAAGCGGCGGAGCTTCTTCATGGGGCCGAGCTCGGACGCGTAGACGCGCTTGACGCCGTCGCCGAGGGCGGTCTCGATGGTGCGGATGTCGCGCACGAGGCGGGCGAGGCCGCCGGGTTCGACGGAGGCGGCCTGGTCGGAGCCCCACATGGCCCGGTCGAGGGTGATGTGCCGCTCGACGAAGGTGGCGCCGAGGGCGACCGCGGCGAGGGTGGTCTGCAGGCCCGTCTCGTGGCCGGAGTAGCCGATCGGGACGTTCGGGTACTCCTCCTGGAGCGTGTGGATGACGCGCAGGTTGAGCTCCTCGGCCTTGGCCGGGTAGGTGGACGTGGCGTGGCAGAGCAGGATGTTGTCGCTGCCGAGCACCTCGACGGCGTGCCGGATCTGCTTCGGGGTGGACATGCCGGTGGACAGGACGACGGTGCGGCCGGTGGCGCGCAGGGCGCGCAGGAGCTCGTCGTCGGTCAGGGAGGCGGAGGCCACCTTGTGGGCGGGGACGTCGAACTTCTCCAGGAAGGCGACGGCCTCGGTGTCCCAGGGGGAGGCGAACCAGGCGATGCCGCGGTGGGCGCAGTGCTCGTCGATGGCCAGGTAGTCGGCCTCGCCGAACTCGACGCGGTGGCGGTAGTCGATGTACGTCATCCGGCCCCAGGGGGTGTCGCGTTCGACGTCCCACTGGTCGCGCGGGGTGCAGATCTCGGGGGTGCGCTTCTGGAACTTGACGGCGTCGCAGCCCGCTTCGGCGGCGGCGTCGACGAGCGCGAAGGCCGTGCCGAGGTCGCCGTTGTGGTTGATGCCGATCTCGCCGACGACGTAGACCGGCCGGCCGGGGCCGGCGGTCCGTGAACCGAAGCTGCGCAGGCGGGAGTTGGCGGTGACGTCGGTCATGGCGGGGGGTGTCCTTCGTTCGGTGGGGGCGGGTGCGGGGCGTGCGGGGCGGCCCGGCGGGTCGAAGAGCGGGGCCAGGAGGCGGGCGCGGGCCAGGTCGTGCGGGTCGTCGATCTCCAGGACCCGCGCCGGGTCGGCCGGTACGGGCAGGACGCGGCCGAAGAAGCGGTGCCGGGCGGCGCGGAAGCCGGCCGCGTCCATGGCGTACGCCGCGCCGGTCTCCAGGAGTTCGGCAGGGCGGTCCTGGCGCCGGGGCCGGTGAGCCGCCTCGTGGTTGACCCCGGCGCCGTGGCCGTCGGGCCCGGACCGCCAGAGGAAGCCGTGGAAGGGGGCCGCGGTCAGGGCCGAGTCCGCGGCGCCCGAGGCCACGGCGGCGGCCACCGCCTCCACGTCGGAGGCGGTCAGGAAGGGGCTGGTGCACTGGACCAGGAGGAGCACGTCCACGGTGAGGGAGTGCAGTTCCTCGAAGGAGTCCAGGGCGTGCAGCAGGGCGGCCTCGCTGCTCGCGGTGTCCCCGGACAGGGCCGCGGGCCGGGTGATCACATCGGCCCCGGCGGCCTTGGCGGCCGCCGCGACCCCGGGGGAATCGGTGGAGACCACCACGTCGGTGACGGTGGGCGCGGACCGGCAGGCCCGTACCGCGCGGGCGACGAGCGGGATCCCGCCGACGGGCGCCGTGTTCTTGCCGGGCACGCCCTTGGAGCCGCCGCGGGCCGGCACCACCGCGAGGACCCTCACAGCTCGCCCAGCCGTCGGATCACCGGGGCCACGCGCTGGACCCCGTGCCGGTAGGCGCCGCGGGCGGCTTCGCGCAGGTGGGAGCGGAGCCAGCGGCGCGCCCCGGACTCCCCTGCCGCGCGGGCTGCGGCCCCGGGCAGCGGGGTCCCGTCGGGGGCGAGGTGGTGGCGGGCCAGGATCCCGGGGAGGTAGCCGGGGGCGGTGGCGAGCGTGTAGTACGGGGCCACGGGCGCCCTCGGGGCCGGCCCGAGCAGCTGCGCGATCCGGGCCCGGGCGGCGGCGTAGGGGTCGGCCGCGCCGGGGGCGACCCCCTGGGCGGCGAGCCAGGCGGGGTCGGCGGCGGGCAGCAGCCCCTCGTCGAGGCGGTCCCAGGAGGTCAGGCAGCCGGAGCCGAGGAAGTGGTGGTTGCCGAGGGCCTCACGGATGCCGAGGTCGGTCAGGACGGCGGTCGGGATGCCCCGGTGCAGGGATTCCAGGGCCGCGGTGGAGGAGACGGTGACCAGCAGGTCGGCGGCGTCCAGCACCTCCCCCATGTTCCCGTACACCAGGCGGCAGTTGGGCGGGAGGCCGCCGGGGAGCCGCTCGGCGAGGCGCTGGTAGGGGTGTTCCTCCAGGTGCGTGGTGTGCTCGCCGGGCCGGCTGCGGAGTTTGACGAGCACCTCGCGGTCCGGGTGCAGGCGGGCGTGCCGGGCGGCCCGTTCCAGGAGGTAGGCGCGGTCGGTGCGGCTCTCGGGGACGGAGGGCTGCACCGCGAAGACGACCCGGTGGGTGCGGCCCCCGGCGCTCTCGTGGGGGGCGCCGTCCAGGAAGGGCAGCGCGGTCTCGACGACGGCGTCCGGATCGGCGCCCGCGCCCCGGTACACGGCGCGGAAGCGGGCGGCGTCGTGGCGGGAGTTGGCGAGGACCAGGTCGGCGCCGTGCCGCAGCAGGAGCCCGTCGGCGAGCTTCTCGTAGACGACGCCCACGTAGCCGGTGACGAGGACGGGGCGGCCGGACGGGTGCGGCCACAGGGCGCGCACCCCGTGCAGGACGGCCTGGACGGCGCCTCCGACGAGGGCGAGGACGACGACGTCGTAGTGCTGCCGGGCGAGTTCGGCGAGGAACTCGGCGCAGGTCACCTCCGCCGGGCCGCGCTCGGCCGCCACGCCCGCCTCGCCGAGCTGGCGCGCGGTCGGGGTGGCCCGGCCGCGCAGGACGTACCCGGTGGGTGCGGGGGCGCCGGGGGCGAGGCGGCGTGCGGTGAGGGCGCCCCATTTCCAGCGTGTGTCGGAATCGGCGAGTACGGCGATGCGTTGATCGGCCCGGCTGCTGCTGAGTGGCACTGGCACCCGGCAGAAGCTATTCCGCATTTCCGGTGATCGGCCCAACGAGCGCACAACGGCGGGTTAACAACCCGTCGACGAAATGCGAAAGCGCCCGGGTTAACGCGTCCGCCCCGCGTCGTTCACATGGAATCCGCATCCGGGCCATGGTGAATGCCGGGCCGCGTCCTAATGTCTCGCAGGTGCTCAAGCTCTCTGTTGTCGTGCCGTTCTACAACGTGCAGACATACGCGCCCGACGTCCTGAAGGGGCTCGCACTCAACGCGCGTGCCGATTTCGAGTTCCTGCTCGTCGACGACCGCTCCACGGACGGGACGCCCGGGCTGCTGGAACGCGCGGCGGCGGGCGGCCTGCCCGGGGCGGTGCACCTCAGACGGGACCGCAACGGCGGTCTGGCGACGGCCCGCAACACCGGCCTGGACGCGGCGCGCGGCGAGTACATCGCCTTCCTGGACGGCGACGACTGGCTCGCGCCCGGCCACCTGGCCCGCACGCTGGCCGCCATCGAGGCCCTGAGCTGCGATTTCGTCCGCACCGACCATGTGCAGGTGACGGGCCGGACGCGGAGCGTGCAGCGGGTGCCGTACGGGCCGCAGGGGGTGGTGGGCGATCCGCGCGCCGGGATCCTGCCGGCCTCGCGGGCCACCGCGGTGGACTACCCGTACGCCTGGGCCGGGATGTACCACCGGCGGCTGCTGGACCGCGGGCTGCTGCACTTCACGGACGGGCTGCGCACGGCGGAGGACCGCCCGTGGATCTGGCGGCTGCACCGGGAGGCGGAGTCCTTCGCGGCGATCGGGGAGGCCGGAATCTTCTACCGGCGCGGTATTTCCACCTCGCTCACCCAGATCGGGGACGAGCGTCAGCTCGATTTCATCCGGGCATTCGACCAGGTCCTGTCGGACACGGCCGCCGATCTTGAATCCGAACTCCTGCTCCCCAAGGCCGTCCGAACGTATTGTGCAATTATCGCGCACCATATCGGCTCCATCGAAAGGTTCGAACCGGCCGTGGCGAAAAAACTCCGTCTGATGAGTGCGGAAGCCCTCGGGCGCATGCCCCGGCCGCTGCTGGACCGGGCGCTGGCCTCGATGGACGCCGACCGTTCCGCGCTCCTGCGCAGGCTGCTGCGCCGCCGCGGCCCGGCGGGGGCGGGCGCGGGGGCGGGCGCCGGGGCGGGGACGGCCGGGGGCTCCGGGGCCGCCGCGTGAACGGGGGCCGCGTCACCCAGCTCTTCCTCGCCTCCACCCTCTACGGGACGGCCACCCTCGCCGCCGCCCTCGACGCGGGCGTCCTCCCGCCGGCCGGCCGCCGGATCCTGCTGACCAGCAACCACTCCCCCGCCCCCGAGGTCACCCCCGGCATCGAGGCCATGCCCGGCTTCGCCGCGCTGCGCACCCGCTTCGACGAGGTCCTCGACTGGAACGCGGTCCTCGCCCCGCAGCACCCGAGCGGCTGGGCCCCCCGCCCCGACGACGTCCCGCTCTGGGAGCGGCAGTTGCGCACCCTGTGGGGGCTCGGCGAGGACCGGGTCGAGCTGGTGGTGGAGTCCCTCCAGGTGCCGCCCGCGCAGAGCCTGTGCCAGCTCTTCCCGGGCGCCGCGATCGACGTCTACGCCGACGGGCTCATGTCGTACGGCCCGACCCGCTTCCGCCTCGACCCGCAGATCGGCATGCGGGTCCGCCGGGTCCTGCACCTGGACCTCGTACCGGGTCTGGAACCCCTGCTGCTCACGGAGTTCGGGGTGCCGGCCGAACCGGTCCCGGGCCCGGCCTTCCGCAAGGTCCTGGCCGAGCTGTCCGGCCTCCCGGACGACTGCGGCTACACGCCCCCGGAGCCCCCGGAGCCCCCGGCCCTGCTGCTCGGCCAGTACCTCTCGGCGCTGGAGCTGATGACCCCGGCGCAGGAGGAGGAGCTGCACGTCGCGATGGTGCGCGGGGCCGTCGCGCGGGGCCACCGGGAGCTGGTCTTCAAACCGCATCCCTCCGCCCCGGCCGCGTACTCCCGCGGCGCCGAGGCGGAGGCCGCCCGGCTCGGGGCGCGGCTGACGGTGCTGGACGCGCCGGTGCTCGCCGAGACCCTGTACGAGCGGCTGCGCCCGGCGCTGGTCGCGGGCTGCTTCTCGACCGGGCTGCTGACCGCCCGGACCCTGTACGGGATCCCGGTCGCGCGCACCGGGACCGGGCCGCTGCTGGCCCGCCTGGCCCCGTACCAGAACAGCAACCGGATCCCGCTCACGCTGGTGGACGCCCTGGTCCCGGAACTCGCGCCGCAGGACGGCCCCGGCCCCGGCGGTACCGGCACGGACGGTCCCGGCCCCGACGGCCCTGCCGACCTCACCGGGCTGGTCACGGCGGTGGGCTTCACCATGCAGCCCCGGATCCTCGCCGGCCGGCGCGGGGCGGCCGAGGCCTACCTGGCCGGGCAGCTGGACGACCGGACCTGGCGCTACTTCAAGCGCCGGCGGCTCACGGTGCTGGGCCTGCCGGGCGGAATCCCCGCGCAGCTGTCCTTCCTGCCCCGCAGCCCGGCGGTGCGCCGGGCCGTGCACCGGCTGCGCCGCCGGCTGGGCCGGGCCGCCTGACCCGCCGCCCGGCCGGGCCGGTTCAGCCGACGGCGAGCTTGGCCGCGAAGCCCAGGAAGATCACGCCCGCCGCGGAGGTGGCCCCGGCCGCGAGCCGCTTGCGCCGGCGGAAGGCGGCCGACAGCCGGGTGCCGGTGAAGATCAGCGTGGACAGGTACAGGAAGCTGACGAGCTGGGAGACGGTCCCCAGCAGCAGGAACGACAGCGCGGGGTAGCGGTACTGCGGGTCCACGAACTGCACGAAGAAGGACAGCAGGAAGAGGATCGCCTTCGGGTTGAGCAGGCTCACCACCAGCGCCCGACGGAACGGCCGCTCGGCCGGGCCGGCGGGCTCCTCGCCGGCCGGCACCGCCACCTCGCGCGACCTGCGCTCGCGCCACATGGCCAGGGCGCCGCGCAGCATGCCCACCGCCAGCCAGCCCAGGTACCCGGCGCCGAGCACCTTGACCACCGTGAACAGCACCGGGCTCGCCTGGAGCAGCGCCCCCGCGCCGACCGCGGCCAGCACCATCAGGACGGTGTCCCCGGCGAACACCCCGGAGGCCGCCTTGTAGCCCTCCTTCACCCCGCGCCGGGAGGCGACGGAGAGCACGTAGAGGGAGTTCGGCCCGGGCAGCAGCACGATCAGCACCACGGCCGCGAAATAAGTAGGAAGATCTGTCACACCCAGCATGAGCAGGAGTGTCCCATGAGGACGCACCTGTCCCGCCAGTGAATTTCACGAGCCGGACCCAGGGGCCCGGCGGGCGGCGGACCATGACGCGAAACCCCCCGTGGCCGTGCGGCCGGCCGGTCGCGGGCTGGTACAACCGTGGCCCTGACGACAGCGGGTCACAAAGACGCAACGGCGGGCCACCGTCCGCAACTTTCCACGCCCACGGCGCATCACCTAGGTACACGACGTTGAAAACGGGGGACCGCCATGCAGCACCGCCAGAGAGTCCTGATCCGCACGCTCGGCCTCGCCGCGGCCGTCGCGCTGGCCGCGACGGGCTGCGGCCCGCAGAAGGGCGACGCCGGACCGGCCTCGCCGTCCGCGCCGGTGACGGGGTCCACCCCGGCGGGTTCCCCCTCGGCGCAGGGTGACGCGAAGCCGGGCGAGTCCTCGCCCGCCGCCTCCCCCACGGCCGGCGCCTCGCAGCAGGCGTCCGCGTCCTCCGCCCCGCAGGCCCCCGGCGTGAAGCCGATCATGGCGAACGGGGACGAGAGCGACCAGATCCGCGACCTCCAGGCGCGGCTGCGGCAGCTGAAGCTGCTGTCCACGGCGCCCACCGGGTTCTACGGCTCGAAGACGACCGCCGCGGTCAAGACCTTCCAGTCCCAGCACGGGCTCGGCGCGACCGGTGCCGTGGACGAGGCCACCTGGAAGAAGGTGCAGGGCCTGAGCAAGAAGCCGACGGAGGAGGAGCTGCGTCCGCCGACCACCAACGAGGTCGACGCCCCCGACCCGCGCTGTATGCAGGGCCGGGTGATGTGCATCAGCAAGGAGAGCCGCACCCTCGCCTGGATGATCGACGGCAAGGTCGTCTCGACGATGGACGTGCGCTTCGGCTCGGAGAACACGCCGACCCGCGAGGGCCTGTTCGAGGTGGGCTGGAAGGCCAAGGACTGGACGTCGACGATCTACCACACGGCGATGCCGTACGCGATGTTCTTCAGCGAGGGCCAGGCCGTGCACTACTCGGCGGACTTCGCGGCCCGCGGTTACGCCGGGGCCTCGCACGGCTGCGTGAACGTCCGGGACAAGGCCAAGCTGTCGGCGCTGTTCGACCAGGTGAAGGTGGGCGACAAGGTCGTCGTCTACTGGTGAGGCCGGTCGGAAGTTGAGGGCGCGGGCAGGGCCGGGGGAACGTGCCCCGCCCGCGCCGGTTGCGCAGAGCCCAGGGGTACGGGGGGAACCCCGGCTCGTGCGCGGCCGATGACCAGTCGGCTCAATATGTACTGCGCCGGGCCTCGCGAAAGTGTTACTGCGCTGCACTCCGGCCAGGGGGTGAACCTTTCCACGAACGTTTCGGCGAACCAGGAGGGCGGCGTTCCCGCACGTCGCACCCCTACCGCCGTCCCGTCAGCCGTAGGCGATTTTCAGCCAGATGCAGCCGGTGTGTCAGCGCGAGCTGAAGCCCAGCGCGCCGCCCGGCTTGGCGCTCGGCACCTTGAGGATGGCATTGCCGGGGTCGACGGAGCCGCTCTGCGGCAGACCGTCGCGGGCCCCGTCCAGCAGCGCCTCGCAGAACCGGGCGATCTTCGCGGGGGCCCCGGCCAGCTTGGTGAGGCGCTCGCGGCGGTCGTCGTTCATCCGGCCCGAGCGGTAGGCCTCGCACAGGTCGGCGGCCTTGCCCTGGCCGCCGTCCTTGTCGTGGTCCCGGCCGCCCGCGGCGGCGCCGCCGTCCAGCTTGTCGGTGAGCTTGTCGCGGCTGCCGTCGGTGCCCACGCCGAAGCCCATGCCCGCGGTGGGTGCGCCGGACGGCTGCGACAGCCCGGCCGGGGGGTCGCCGGGGAGCGTACGGGTGTCCGTGCCGGGCAGCCGCGACACGCCGGGGCCGGGCGGCACCGTACTCGCGCCGCCCCGCTCCGGGGTGGGCCGCAGCTGCGGGACGAGGGTGGGGCCGGCCCCGTCCGCGGCGGGCGCCGGGTCCTGGTCGGCACGGACCGACACGGCCGGGGCGGGGCCCGCGGTGTGATGCGTGACACGGTCCAGCAGCCCGCCGGTGGCGGCCGCCGCGATCCCGCCGACGGCGACCCCGGCCAGCGCGGCCGCCAGCCCGAAGCGGGCGGCCGTCGATCCGCGCCGCTGCGCGGGGATCCGTACGGGGGGTACCGGGGCCAGGTCGACCAGCGGCTCGGCGGCGCCGCCCGCGTGCGCCGCACCCGGGGCCGCGGCAGGGGCGGTTCCGGGCGCTGTCGCGCGCTGCGCCCGGGCCGCGCGGAACGCCGCCAGGGCGGCGGCCTCGCCGGGCAGTTCGCGGGCGGCGGAGCTCGGCGGGGTCAGGGAACCGAGGGCGGCGCGGAGCCGGGCGGCCTCGGCCCGGGCCCGGGGGCCGGCGTCGGGGGCGAGGGGGCCGGTGCCCGCGCGCAGCAACTCCTCCGCCGTGGCCCTGTCCAGCCACGCGTTGTGCTCGTCGGCCATCACATGTCCTTCTGCGTCCGCCAACGTGAATGCGTCACACCGGTCGGTTCCACCAGGCCCCCCGCCCGCGCGCGCTGCGCGGGCACGGCGTCGAGGTCGCGCTCCCGGGCCTGGTCAACGGCATTATGACCGACCGGCCGCAGCGGCCCCGCGCCGCGAGCCGGCGCGAGTTCGGCCGGACCGGCGGGACCGGCGGGCCCGGACTCGGCGGTGAGCAGTTCCGCGAGCTTCTTCAGGCCTCGGTGCGCGGCGGTGCGGACGGCGCCCGGCCGCTTGCCGAGGGTCTCGGCCGCGCTCTTGGCGTCCAGCCCGACGACCACGCGCAGCACGACGGCCTCGGCCTGGTCCTGGGGGAGCTGGGCGATCAGCGCCATGGTGCGGCCGGTGGACAGGGCCTCCATGGCCTCGCCCGCCGTGTCGCAGTCGGCGGCCCGTCCGGTCAGTTCGCTCTCGTCGCCGCCGATGGCGGGACGGCGGCCGCGCATGCGGATGTGGTCGAGGGCCCGGTTGCGGGCGATGCGGGCGGCCCAGCCGCGGAAGCGGTCGGCGTCGCCGGTGAACGAGTCGAGGTCGCGGGCGATCTGCAGCCATGCCTCGGAGGTCACGTCTTCCGCGTCGCCGTCGCCGACGAGCGTGCGTACGTATCCGAGCAGGCGCGGGTGCACGGCGCGGTACACAGTCCGGAACGCGCTTTCGTCGCCGTCCTGCGCCGCGAGCACCGCGGCGGTCAGCTCCGCGTCGTCCCCCAGCAAAGTCCCCAACCCGTTCGACGTCCTGTACGTGTGGCGCAAATCCGCACGTTACGGCTTTCGCGCGCCTCTCGTCCACGAGTTGTACAACCAGCGACCGAGCCTGTGCGGAGCGGGGTGTGACACAAAACGCACTCCGGGCGCTGACAGGGGTACGGGCTTGTCGCACGAGTCCGTGACGGATGGCGGCCGGGGCCTCTCCTGTGGGGGGTGGCGGCTTCGGCCGCCCTCCCCTTTTCACGGCCCCTCCCCCTTCCGGCCCCTCCCTTGCCCCGATCCGGCCGGATCACCCCTGTCCGGGTCATCCTTTCGGCTCACTTCCGGGTGAAATCACCTCGTGAGCGGGCCTCTCCCCCTCCGCGCTCGCTAGCGTGGCCGTACACCCCGCGCCACGCCCCGAGGAGAACTCCGCTGTCCAGCCACCTTCCGGCACAGGTCCGCGGCCCGGCCTCCGACCCCGAGAGCGGGCTGGCGCGCTTGAACTCCCTGCCCCTCGACACCGCCAGGACGGCCCTCGCGCACTGCTGCGGCAGCCTGCGGTGGGCGCACCGGGTGGCCGCGCACCGCCCGTACCCGGACACCGCGTCCCTGCTGGCGGCGGCCGACGAGGCCGCGTACGACATGTCCCAGGGCGACCTGACGGACGCGCTCGCCCGGGAGTCCTCGGCGGAACTGGGGCACGGGGCCCCGTACGCCGCGCTGCTCGCCCTCGACGCGGCCCGGGCGCAGTACGAGCGCACCTTCGGGCACGCCTTCGTGATCTGCCTGGACGGGCACCCGCCGGCGGAGCGGGTGGACCAGCTGCTGGCCGCGATCCGCCGCAGGCTGGCTCACGAGGTGGACGAGGAGCGCTCGATCGCGGCGGACGAGCTGCGCCTGGTCGCCCGCTCCCGGCTGGCCCATCTGCTCGACCGGCTGGCCGGTCTGCACCACCCCGACCCGGACGATGGGCTGTCTGAGGCCGATTTCGGGCTATTCGCCCCTGTGGGATAGTCCGTCCGTGCCTGTTTGATCACACCGATGGACCCGGCGCAAGGGAACCGACAAAGCGTCGCTACGATGTCCGGGGCCGGAGGACCGTACCCGGCCGGGCCCGACCGACAAAGAAGCCGGCTGGCCCCCGCCCCGCTTCCGGAGGGTTTTCCGTGCCGGCTGGAACGTTGTACCGCGGCCGGGAAGGAATGTGGTCCTGGGTGGCTCATCGAGTCACCGGCGTCCTCATCTTCTTCTTCCTGTTCGTACACGTCCTCGACACCGCACTCGTCCGCGTCTCACCCGAGGCGTACGACGATGTCGTGGCTACCTACAAGACGCCGATCGTCGCGCTGCTGGAGTACGGCCTCGTGGCCGCCATCCTCTTCCACGCGCTCAACGGTCTGCGCGTCATCGCAGTGGACTTCTGGGCCAAGGGCCCGCGCTACCAGAAGCAGATGCTCTGGTCCGTCGTCGTCGTCTGGATCATCCTGATGGTCGGGGCCCTCTACCCCGTCCTCGGGCACGCCTACCGCGTTCTGTTCGGGAAGTGACACGCATGTCTTCTGACACTTCTTCCGCCCGGGCGATCGGTGACGTCGAGGGAGTCTCGCTCTACGACGTCGACAACCCGGCGCCGTACATCGAGGCCCCGCGCAAGCGCACCGGCAAGACCCCGCGCTCGACCCGCGGCAACTTCGAGATGGCCGCGTGGCTCTTCATGCGCCTCTCGGGCATCGTGCTGGTCGTCCTGGTCATCGGCCACCTGCTGATCCAGCTGGTGCTGGACGGCGGCGTCTCCAAGGTCGGCTTCGCCTTCGTGGCCGGCCGCTGGGCGTCCCCGTTCTGGCAGGTCTGGGACCTGCTGATGCTGTGGCTGGCCATGCTGCACGGCGCGAACGGTCTGCGTACCGTCATCAACGACTACGCGGAGCGCGCCAACACGCGGCTGTGGCTGAAGGGCCTGCTCTACACCGCCACGGTGTTCACCATCCTTCTGGGCACGCTGGTGATCTTCACCTTCGACCCGAACATCCGCTAGGCACGGGCTGAGGCGAATCGACTCATGAAGATCCACAAGTACGACACCGTCATCGTCGGCGCCGGTGGCGCCGGCATGCGCGCCGCCATCGAGGCGACGAAGCGCAGCCGCACCGCCGTGCTGACGAAGCTGTACCCCACCCGCTCCCACACGGGCGCCGCGCAGGGCGGCATGGCCGCCGCGCTGGCCAACGTCGAGGACGACAACTGGGAGTGGCACACCTTCGACACGGTCAAGGGCGGTGACTACCTGGTCGACCAGGACGCCGCCGAGATCCTGGCGAAGGAGGCCATCGACGCGGTCCTCGACCTCGAGAAGATGGGCCTGCCGTTCAACCGCACCCCGGACGGCACCATCGACCAGCGCCGCTTCGGCGGGCACTCCCGCAACCACGGCGAGGCGCCGGTCCGCCGGTCCTGCTACGCCGCGGACCGCACCGGCCACATGATCCTCCAGACGCTGTACCAGAACTGCGTCAAGGAGGGCGTGGAGTTCTTCAACGAGTTCTACGTCCTGGACCAGCTGCTGGTCGAGGTCGACGGTGTGAAGAAGTCGGCCGGCGTGGTCGCGTACGAGCTCGCCACCGGTGAGATCCACATCTTCCAGGCGAAGTCCGTCATCTACGCCTCCGGCGGCACGGGCAAGTTCTTCAAGGTGACCTCCAACGCGCACACCCTGACGGGTGACGGCCAGGCGGCCTGCTACCGCCGCGGTCTGCCGCTGGAGGACATGGAGTTCTTCCAGTTCCACCCGACGGGCATCTGGCGCATGGGCATCCTGCTGACGGAGGGCGCCCGCGGTGAGGGCGGCATCCTCCGCAACAAGGACGGCGAGCGCTTCATGGAGAAGTACGCGCCGGTCATGAAGGACCTCGCGTCCCGTGACGTCGTCTCGCGCTCCATCTACACGGAGATCCGCGAGGGCCGCGGCTGCGGTCCCGCCGGCGACCACGTGTACCTGGACCTGACGCACCTCCCGCCGGAGCAGCTCGACGCCAAGCTCCCGGACATCACGGAGTTCGCGCGCACCTACCTGGGCATCGAGCCGTACACGGACCCGATCCCGATCCAGCCCACCGCGCACTACGCCATGGGCGGCATCCCGACGAACGTCGAGGGTGAGGTCCTGGCGGACAACACCACCGTCGTCCCGGGCCTGTACGCGGCCGGCGAGGTCGCGTGCGTGTCGGTGCACGGCGCCAACCGCCTGGGCACCAACTCGCTGCTGGACATCAACGTCTTCGGCAAGCGTTCGGGCATCGCGGCGGCCGCGTACGCGCACGCCAACGACTACGTCGAGCTGCCGGAGAACCCGGCGCAGCAGGTCATCGACCTCGTCGAGCACCTGCGCAACTCCACGGGCAGCGAGCGGGTCGCCGACCTGCGTCTGGAGCTCCAGGAGACGATGGACGCGTGCGTGATGGTGTTCCGTACGGAGCAGACCATCAAGACCGCGGTCGAGAAGATCGCGGAGCTGCGCGAGCGCTACAAGAACGTGTCCGTCCAGGACAAGGGCAAGCGCTTCAACACGGACCTGCTGGAGGCCATCGAGCTGGGCAACCTGCTCGACCTGGCCGAGGTCATGGCCGTGTCCGCGCTGGCGCGCAAGGAGTCCCGCGGCGGTCACTACCGCGAGGACTACCCGAACCGCGACGACGTCAACTTCATGCGCCACACCATGGCGTACCGCGAGGTCGGCGCCGACGGCAAGGACTCCGTCCGCCTGGACTACAAGCCCGTCGTCGTCACCCGCTACCAGCCGATGGAGCGTAAGTACTGATGGCCACCCCGACCCTCTCCAAGACGGACGCGATGGAGGCGGCGGCCGCCGCCTCGCCGTTCATCACGGTCACCTTCCGGATCCGCCGCTTCAACCCCGAGATCTCCGACGAGTCTCAGTGGCAGGACTTCCAGATCGAGATCGACCCGAAGGAGCGCGTGCTCGACGGTCTCCACAAGATCAAGTGGGACCTCGACGGCACGCTGACGTTCCGTCGCTCGTGCGCGCACGGCATCTGCGGCTCGGACGCGATGCGGATCAACGGCAAGAACAGGCTCGCCTGCAAGACGCTGATCAAGGACATCAACCCGGAGAAGCCGATCACCGTCGAGGCCATCAAGGGCCTCACGGTGATGAAGGACCTCGTCGTCGACATGGAGCCCTTCTTCCAGGCCTACCGCGACGTCATGCCCTTCCTGGTCACCAAGGGCAACGAGCCGACGCGCGAGCGCCTGCAGTCCGCCGAGGACCGCGAGCGCTTCGACGACACCACCAAGTGCATCCTGTGCGCCGCGTGCACGTCCTCGTGCCCGGTGTTCTGGAACGACGGCCAGTACTTCGGCCCGGCGGCGATCGTCAACGCGCACCGCTTCATCTTCGACTCGCGTGACGAGGCGGGCGAGCAGCGCCTGGAGATCCTGAACGACAAGGACGGCGTGTGGCGCTGCCGCACGACCTTCAACTGCACCGATGCCTGCCCGCGCGGCATCGAGGTCACCAAGGCCATCCAGGAAGTCAAGCGCGCCCTGATCACGCGCCGCTTCTGACCTTCCCGGCGCCCGGCCGAAGCCCCTCCCCCAGGACCACGTCCCGGCGGAGGGGCTTCGTCGTCTTCTCACCCCGGGGGGTGAAGGAGCGCGCGGAAGAACCTTTCATCCGACGAACGGCCCCACGGACGGCGGTACCGTCACCGGCGTCGCTTGAACCGGAGCGCCGTCCGCACCCACACTGAGAGAAGGAGGTGCTTTCCATGTCCGCTCTCGCCCACGAGGCGCCGTGCGACCCAGGTCTCGACGAGGTCCTCTGGCAGGCCTGGAAGGCGATGGACCTTCCGGAGGGCTACCGGGCCGAGATCATCGAAGGGTCCATCGAGGTGTCTCCCACCGGCCGCCGCCGTCACACCGTCCTCGTCCACCGCCTGCGCAAGGCCCTTGAGTCCCGGCTGACGGACAGCGGGGTGGAGGTCTACCAGGACGGCAACCTCATCCACGGCCGCAAGGTCTGCATCCCCGACCTGTTCGTCGCCCCTGAGGACCTGGACGAGATCCCCGACGAGGAGGGACTGGGGGTGGACGCCACCCGCGTCTCCCTCGTCGCCGAGATCGTTTCACCGGGCCACGAGGCCCACCGCCGGGACCACATCCGCAAGCGCCGCTGGTACGCGCGGGCCGGGATCCCCGTGTACGTCGTCATCGACGACTTCGAGGGTCAGGGCACGGTGACGGTCTTCAGCGGGCCGGACCCCGAGAGGGGCGAGTACGCCACCAGGACCGCCGTCGCGTACGGGACCCCGGTCACCGTGCCCGACGGGCCGGCCAAGGGCCTGGAGATCACCGGAGCCCTGACGCGCCCTTAGCCGGCCGGGGCAGAAGCGGAGCCGGGAGCACCGGCCTGTGCCGAGCGGTGGGCCCCGCCCCGATAGGGTCGGACACCGTGACAGATCAGAAGGCGCCCAAGAGCGAGCAGACCCGCACGCTCATCCTCGAAACCGCGCTCCGGCTCTTCCAGGAGCGCGGGTTCGACAAGACGACCATGCGGGGCATCGCCAAGGAGGCGGGGGTCTCGGTCGGCAACGCGTACTACTACTTCGAGTCGAAGGAACACCTGGTCCAGGGCTTCTACGACCGGATCGGCGCCGCGCACCAGACCGCGGTCCGGCCGATCCTGGACCACGAGCCCGATCTCCAGAAGCGGCTCGCGGGCGTCCTGACCTCCTGGCTCGACATTGCGGCCCCGTACCACGAGTTCGCCTCGCAGTTCTTCAAGAACGCGGCGGATCCGGAGAGCCCGCTCAGCCCCTTCTCGCCGGAATCGGAACCGGCCCGCAAGGCGGCCATCGACATCCACCGCGAGGTGCTGGCCGGCGCGAAGACCAAGGTGCCGGCCGAACTGGCCGACGTACTGCCGGAGCTGATGTGGCTCTCGCAGATGGGCCTGGTCCTGTACTGGGTGTTCGACCGCTCCCCCGACAGCGAGAAGACCCGGCGGCTGGCGGAGCGCGGTGCCCAGCTGACGACGCGCGGCATCGTCCTGGCCCGGTTCCGGGTGCTGCGCCCGCTGGTGCGGGAAGTGCACGAGCTGTTCGCCGACTTCCTGCCGGGCATGGCCCAGACGGCGGTCTCGCGCGGCCGGCGGGCCTCGGACCCGCACCCCGGGGAGGAGTGAGGGCTCAGCGTGCGCCCAGGACCAGCAGGGCGGCGACGGCGGGTCCGAAGGCGCCCCCCAGCTGGTAGCAGAGGGTGAACAGGCCGATGGCGGCGGGCCGGTGGGCCGGGTTCCCGGCGGCGCCCACCGCGTGGGTGGACAGGACGGCGTTGGCGGAGCTCGCGGTGAACACCCCCGCGGCGGTGGCCGCCAGCAGCAGCGGACCCGAGGTGGCGAAGATCCCGGTGAGGGCGGCCAGTGCCCCGACGGCGACGAGGACCGTACGGACGGCCGTGCGGCCCATCCGGGCCGAGGCGGCGGCGAGCGGCCAGCTCAGCGCGGACCCGGCGAGCAGCGCGACCAGCTGGCCGGTGCCCGCGGCGGCGGTGTCCCAGCCGGCGCGGTCGGCGAGCAGCCGGGGCACCGAGAAGAGCAGGGTGAAGTAGGACGCCGAGAGGGCCAGCGCGAGGAGCGCCGACAGGACGAAGACGGGCCGGCGCAGCAGCGCGGCGGGGACGAACCCGTCGGGCCGGCGGCGTACGTGCAGGGCGAGCGGGACCACGGCGACGAGGGCCCCGGCGAGGGCGGCGAGCGGGGCGGCCGGCAGCAGGACCAGGGCGGTCGCGAACGCGGTCAGCAGGGCGGCGCCCCGGCCGTCGAAGCGGCCCGGCGAAGGCGGGAGCTGCGCCCCGGCGTGCCGGCCGACCGCGGGTACGGCGAGCAGGGCGAGCGCGGAGACGGCCAGGGCGGCCCGCCAGGACACGGCGTCGGAGAGGGCCCGGCCGAGCAGCGGTCCGGCGGCGCCGAGCATGCCGAATCCGGCGCTGATGACGCCCATCCGGCGGGCGGAGCCGGCCAGGCCGATCGCGGCGGCCACCAGCCCGGCGCCCCCGGCGGCCTGGGCGCAGCGGCCGGCCATCGCGAGCGGCAGCCAGGGGGCGGCGGCCAGCAGCAGGGTGCCGCCCAGGACGAGCAGGGTGGACACCTTGAGCAGGGCGGGCAGGCCCCGGCGGCGCAGCAGTCCGGCGAGCAGCGGGGTACCGACGGCGGTGGCCCAGCCGAAGGCGGTCAGGAGCCAGGTGGCGGTGTCGGTGGTGACGCCCAGCGAACGGGCCATGCCGGGGAGGATCAGCACCGGGGCGTTGGCCCCGGCGGCGAGCGGGGTGGCCAGCAGGGCCAGCCAGAGAACGGGGACGGGCGCCGCTCCCCCGTCGGGGGTCTTCGCCCCGGTGGTGGCCTTGCTCGTACTGGCCGTGGCGGTGGCCGTGGTAGCCGTGGTGACCGTCATCGATGCCCACTCCCCTTGTGCCTCAACATTGACAATCTCAACATTGAGATAAAATCAGGCCGACTGCCTCAACGTCAAGTGTCTTAACGTTGAGGTAATCTGCGGGCATGGAGAAGGACACGGTGGCCATGTTCATCGGCCAGTGGGAAACGGAACGCCCCGACCTCGCGGAAGCGCTGTGGCCCGTCGAGGTGCTCGCCCGCATCCAGCGGATGACCCGGATCATCGACAAGCAGCTGAAGGCCTTCGTGGCCGGACACGGCCTGGAGGTGGGCGAGTTCGACGTCCTCACCAGCCTGCGCCGGTCCGGCCCCCCGTACGCGCTGACCGCGGGCGCCCTGATCCCGGCCGCCATGGTGACCTCGGGCGCCATCACCAACCGGATCGACCGGCTGGAGGCCAAGGGCCTGGTCGAGCGGGTGCGCGACGGAGCCGACCGCCGCTCGGTACGGATCCGGCTGACCGAACGCGGCCGCGAGGTGAGCGACGGCGTGATGGAGGAACACCTGCGGCACTACGCGGAGCTACTGGCCCCGCTGGACCGCGCCGCCTCCGCACAGCTCGCCGGGGCGCTGCACACCCTCCTGCTCGCGCACGGCGACACCGCGCCGGCGCCTACAGCCAGTTGAGCTCCCACAGGCGCCAGACGCCCGTGCCGTCGGAGAGGTACTGGGCGCCGCTGACGGCGTCGCGGGACATCACGTAGTCCTTCTTCTGCCAGATCGGCAGCATCGGGACGTGCTGCGAGACCAGCCGCTGGAGCTCGCGGAAGTCGGCGGCGGCCTCGGCCCGCTCCGAGAACGCCTGGGTGCGGGTGATCAGTTCGTCGACGGCCTTGTCGGAGAAGCCGTTGTTCATGCTGGAGCCCGCCCCGACCAGCGGCGCGAGGAAGTTGTCCGCGTCCGGGAAGTCGGCGATCCAGCCGATCGTGTAGGCGTCGAACTCGCCCGCCGCGTAGGCCTTCTGGAAGTCCTCCCAGGCTTCCACCGCCTTGATCTTCACCTGGAACAGGCCGGTCGCATCCAGCTGCCGCTTGATCTCCTCGGCCTCGGCGAGGTTCACGCCGCGCGCGTTGACGCCGAGCGTGAAGGTGACGGGCGCGCTGATCCCGGCGTCCCTGAGCAGCTTGCGGGCGGTGGCGCCGCTGGGCGCGGGGTAGGTGTCGAAGAAGGGCGTGCTGTGCGCCGCGATGCCCGCCGGGACCAGCGAGTACAGCGGGGTGACCGTGCCCTTGTAGACGTCCCCGGCGACCTTGGAGCGGTCCAGCACGGCGGCCGCCGCCTGGCGCACGGCGGCCTTCTCGACCGCCGATCCGGGGCGCACGTTGAAGACGACGCTCCGGGTCTCCGTACCACCGGAGGCCTGGTAGCGGACGTCCTTCAGGCCCGGGTTGAGGCCGGCGAGGACGGCCGGCGGCATGTCGCGGTGCGCGACCTCCAGCTGGTGGTCGCGCCAGGCCCGGTCCAGCTGCGCCGAGTCCTTGAAGTAGCGGACGGTGACCCGGGCGCGGGCCGGCTTGGCCTGTCCCCGGTACGCGGGGTTGGGCCTCAGCTCGGCGGAGCCGGCCGCCTTGTACGCGCCCAGCAGATAGGGGCCGGTGCCGTCGGCCTTGCCGTCCGTGCGCAGGGCCTTGGCCGGGTACCTGTCCTTGTCGACGATCGAGGCGGCGCCCGTCGCGATCTTGAAGGGGAAGGTCGCGTCGCGCGCGGAGAGGTTGAAGGTGACGGTGCGACCGTCGGCCTTGACCGATTCCAGGGTGGTGAAGAGCGGGGCCGGCCCCTGGTCGGAGTTGATCTGCTTGATGCGGTCGAAGGAGAACTTCACGTCCTGCGCCGTGACCGGGCGGCCGCCGGGGAAGGTCAGGTCGGGGCGCAGCTCGCACTGGTACGTGGTCAGCTTCTGCCCGATGAACTTGCAGGAGGAGGCGGCGTCCGGGACGGGGGTGTCGGAGCCGGACTTGATGGTCAGCAGCGACTGGTAGACGTTGCTGAACAGGGCCCAGGAGCCGGCGTCGTAGGCCCCGGCGGGGTCGAGCGCGGAGACGACGTCGGTGGTGCCGACGCGGACCGCGCCGCGCCCGTCGTCGCCGGCGGGCAGCAGCTGCCAGGCACCGACGCCGGCGACACCGAGAACCAGACCGGCCGCAATGATCTTAGAGCGGACAGACCGCATCCCCTGAACCCCGCTATTCGAACTAGGTATCCGACTATCGGTCACCCAATCACGGAAAAACAGCCACGGGAAGGGTCGTGTTGCCCGGTTCGGACCGGGTCAGGCCTGGTATGAGGCGAGTTCGACCACCGTGATGTCGGAGGGGGCCCCGACCCGTACGGGCGGACCCCAGGCGCCCGCCCCCCGGGACACGTACAGCTGGGTGTCGCCGTAGCGCTCCAGACCCGCGACGGTGGGGTTGGCGAGCTCGGCCAGGTAGTTGCCGGGCCACAGCTGGCCGCCGTGGGTGTGCCCCGACAGCTGGAGGTCCACGCCGTGCCGGACCGCGTCGTGGATGACCACCGGCTGGTGGGCGAGGAGCACGGCGGTCCGCGAGCGGTCACGGTCGCCGAGGGCCGCCCGGAAGTCGGGTCCCTGGCCCTCGCTCTCCCCCTGGACGTCGTTGACCCCGGCGAGGTCGAAGTGGGGCAGCTCGCGGCGGGCGTTCTCCAGCGGCGTCAGGCCCAGCTCGCGGACGTGGTCGACCCACTGCCGGGCCCCCGAGAAGTACTCGTGGTTGCCGGTGACGAAGTACGAGCCGAGGCGCGAGCGGAGCAGGCGCAGCGGCTCGGCGGCCGGGCCGAGGTCGTGGACGCTGCCGTCGACGAGGTCGCCGACGACGGCGATGAGGTCGGGCTGCGTGCGGTTGACGGTGTCCACGATGCGCTGCGTGTGCGCGCGGCCGAGGATTGGACCGAGGTGGACGTCGCTGACGACGGCGATCCGGAAGCCGTGCGCGGCGCGGGGCAGCCGGGCGAGGGGAACCCGTACGCGCTTGACGCGGGGCCCGCGGAGCACTCCGTACGTCCCCGTCCCGACGGTGGCGGCCGCGGCGGCCACGGCCGCGCCCCCGACCGCCCGGGCGACGAACACCCGCCGCGAGACGCCGTCCGGCGCCGCGGCGGCGGGGTCGCCGGCGCCCGCCCGCTGCGGGGCAGCGGCGAGGGCGGGCGTCGCCGGACCCGGCGGGGCCGGGCGGGCGGCGTCCACCGGGGCCGCCTGGTCCGCCGGGGCCGGAGCCGGAGCCGCCTGGTCCGCCGGGGCCGCGGCGGCCGGGGCGTTCCGCGTGAGGCGGCGCAGCCACAGGCGGCGGACCGGCTCCGCCACCAGCATCGCCAGCGTCAGGTACAGCAGCACCGCCAGCCACATGAACCCCGGCCACGCCACCAGCCGCTGCACCCAGAAGGGGGCCCCGGCCCGCCCCGAGGTCAGCGCCGCCAGCGCCAGCAGCGGCAGCGCGAAGGCCAGGACCGTACCCGCGCGGCGGGCCGCACCGCCCGCGCGGGTCGTGTCACGGACCAGCCGGATCCACAGCCACCGGTGGACCAGCACCAGCAGGGCCAGTACCGCGAGGACCGCCGCCACCACCACGAACACGGTCATCGTGTTTCACGCCGCAGAGCCCGCACGCCGCGCAACCCGATCACCCCAACGGCCGTCCCCAGGAGAAAGGAAGCCACCGCGAGGAGAAGGTGGACCCAGAAGTACGCAGTGGGGTCGCCGGCCGTGTCGAAGGACAGGCCGCTGCCGTTCTTCCACAAGTTCCGGACGAAGGACACCCAGATGAACCAGCTCCAGACTCCGAAGGCGAGCAGGAACCAGGAAGCGGTGCGGCTGAGTTTCATGTCCCCAGTATCGGATTCGTCCCCAGGACGGACGCGCCGGGGTGGGCCGTACCGGCGGTGGTTCTCCACGGATGGCTGGTCCGGGAGGGCGGACAGCCCATCGGGATGTACGTTCACCTGCGTGTCTGCCAAAAAGACCGCGCTGACGGTCCTTTCCGCCGCGCTGCTGGTCCCAGCGGTGCTCGTGTCGCCCGCGCACGCCGCGCCGACGCCACCCCCCGCGGCGGACGGGAAGGGGCGGCCGCCGAGGGCGCCCGTCGCCCCCGCGCCGCCCGCCTCGATGTCCACGGTCGGCGGGGCCTCGCTCGGCCAGCCGGGGACCCAGGTCAACCTGCTGCCCGGCGCCCCGGCCCTGCCCGCGAACCTCACCGGCCGGTCGTGGATCGTGGCGGACGCGGAGACGGGCGAGGTGCTCGCCTCGCACAACGCCCACTGGCGGCTGCCCCCCGCCTCCACCATGAAGATGCTCTTCGCGGACACCGTGCTGCCGACCCTGCCCAAGGACCAGGTGCACCGGGTCTCCGAACAGGAGATGTCCGGCGTCGGCGCGGGCAGCAGCCTCGTGGGGGTCAAGGAGGACATGGAGTACTCCGTCCACGACCTGTGGCTGGGGGTGTTCCTGCGCTCCGGGAACGACGCCGTGCACGTGCTTTCGGCCATGAACGGCGGCATCGACAAGACCGTCCGGGACATGCAGGCGCACGCCGAGGAGCTCCAGGCCCTGGACACCCACGTGATCTCCCCGGACGGCTACGACGCCCCCGAACAGGTGTCGAGCGCCTACGACCTCACCCTCATCGCCCGCTCCGGCCTGCAGAAGCAGGACTTCCGCGAGTACTGCGGCACGGCGGAGGCGAAGTTCCCCGGCCGCCAGGAGGCCGGGAAGCCGCGCGAGTACTTCGAGATCCAGAACACCAACCGGCTGATGACGGGCGCGGGCGGCCTGAGCCCGTACAAGGGCATCGCGGGGGTGAAGAACGGCAACACCACCATGGCCGGCTCCACCTTCACCGGCGCCGCCCAGCGCGGTGACAAGAAACTGCTGGTCACCGTCATGAACCCGGACACCGGAGGGGTCAACTCCGTGTACGAGGAGACCGCCGAGCTCTTCGACTGGGGCTTCGCGGCGGCCGGGAAGGTGAAGCCGGTGGGTGAGCTGGTGCCGCCGAAGAGCGCCGACACGACCTCCCTCGGCTCGCCCGCGCAGTCGCACGAGAACGCCGCCTCGGCGAGCGGGGACGACTCCGGCAGCAGCGGCATCGGCACGGCGGTCGGGATCGCGGGCGGGGCGCTGGCCGTCCTGGCGGGCGGGGCGTTCGTGGTCAACCGCCGCTGGCCGCGCGGCCGGCGCGGCCAGCGGAGCTAGGGCCCTTCGGCTAGCGGGGCCGGACCGGGCCCGGCCCGGGGGCAGCCCCCGGGGCCGGGCCCGGGGCGGGTGCCGGGGCCGGGGCCGGGGCGGGTGCCGGGGCCGGGGCCGGGGCCGGGGCCGGGTCCCGCGGGGCGTCGCCGCCGCCGCCGTCGTCCGCTCCGCCGCCGTCGCCGTCCGTCTCCGCCCGCCGCGCCACCGCGTCCTTCCCGTCGTCGCGGGTCGCCGTCCAGGCGGCGCAGAACAGCAGCAGCTTCGCCGTGAAGTTGATCCACAGCAGCAGGGCGATCGGCACGCCGAAGGCCCCGTACATGCTCTTGCCCGCGACCCCCCGCATATAGCCGCTGAGCAGCAGCTTGAGGAGCTCGAACCCGGCCGCCCCGATCAGCGCGGCCTGGATCAGGCGCCCGCGGGGCGGTTCGACGCCGGGCAGCAGCGTCAGGACGTACAGCAGCAGCAGGAAGGCGGCGATCACGCCGACGAGGAAGGCGCCCGCGCGCAGCAGTGCCCCGCCCGCCCCGTCCCGGGGGACGCCGAGGAGGTCGCCGAACTTGCCGACCGCGCTGGAGCCGAGGATCGACGCGGCCGCCGAGGCGAGGCCCGCGCCGCCGAGGCCCAGCAGGACCAGGGCGTCCTTGCCCTTGCGGACGACGGGGTTGCCCTGGTCCTCGTCGTCCTTGTCCCAGACCGCGCGCAGGCAGTCCCGCATCGATCCGACCCAGCCGATGCCGGTGAAGAGCAGCAGGGCGCCCGCGACGAGGCCGATGGTCCCGGCGTTGGCGGCGAGCCCTTCGAGGTCGAGCTGGTCGGAGATGCCGGGGACCTGCTCGGCGAGGTTCTGCTGGAGGCGGCTGAGCTGATCGGGGCTGAGCAGGGCCGCGCCGACGGCGATGGCGACGGTGAACAGCGGGAAGAGCGCGAGGAAGCTGATGAAGGTGATGGCCGCGGCGAGCCGGGCCCAGTGCACCCGTTCGAGGCGCTCGTAGGAGCGGTACGCGTGGGTCCGCATCGCCCCCGACACCAGCGGGCCGATCACGGGGAGTTTCGTCAGCCAGTCCATGGAAGTCACCGTAAATGAGCCGCCCGAAATAGCCGGGATTACCGGTTGCTGGGACTACGGTCGTCGTTTGTGACTTTTTCCGATACGCGCCCGACGGCCCGCCCGTTCCACGCCCTGGTCCTGCGCGGGCTCCGCTTCCGTGCCGTCCGGGCCCTGCGGCCGCTGCGTCAGGAGCGGCGGCCCGCCGTGCCCGCGGCCGTGTCGGCGGCGGGCGGCGACTGTGCGGGGACGGTGGTCGTGCCGCTGCCGAAGGGGTACTCGCGGAGCTTGCGCCAGACGCCGTCGGAGCCCTGCTCGTAGAGCGCGAAGCCCTCGCACAGCCAGTCGGCGGCGTAGTCCGCGAGCTCGGCGTAGGCCCGGTCCATCGCCTCCTCGGAGATCCCGTGGGCGACCGTGACGTGCGGGTGGTACGGGAACGCCAGCTCGCGCACGAGCGGCCCCTCGGGATCGCGGACCCGCCCCTGGAGGCGGGTGCAGTCCGGGGCGCCCTCGACGAGCCGGACGAAGACGACCGGCGAGACGGGCCGGAAGGTTCCCGTCCCCTCCAGCCGCATCGGGAAGGAGCGGAAGGCCCCGGCGACCTCGGCCAGGTGGGCGCGGATCCCGGGCAGCCGGTCCGCCTCCACCTCGGTGGGCGGTACGAGGGTGACGTGCGTGGGGATGCCGTGCGCGGCCACGTCCCCGAAGCCGGCGCGCAGCCCCTGGAGCTGGCTGCCGTACGGCTCCGGGACCGCGATCGAAACGCCGAGCGTTACGGTCCCCACGTGTCTCTCCTCCATGTGTGTACGGGTGCTGCCGCCTCAGTGTGGCGCCAGCACCCCCTCCGCCGCCAGGGGCCTCGGTCCGTCAGTGCTTGGCGGGCAGGAAGCCGAGGTGGTCGTAGGCCTGCGCCAGGGTCTCGGCGGCGACCGCCCGGGCCTTCTCGGCGCCCTTGGCCAGCAAGGAGTCCAGGGTCTCCGGGTCGTCCAGGTACTCCTGGGTCCGCTGCTTGAAGGGTGTGACGAAGTCGACCATCACGCCGGCCAGGTCGGTCTTGAGCGCGCCGTAGCCCTTGCCCTCGTACTTCGCCTCCAGGGCGGGGACGCTCTCGCCCGTGAGGGTGGAGTAGATCGTGAGCAGGTTGCTGACGCCGGGCTTGTTCACGGCGTCGAAGCGGACCTCCGCCTCGGTGTCGGTGACCGCGCTCTTGATCTTCTTCTCGGTGACCTTGGGCTCGTCGAGGAGGTTGATCAGGCCCTTGGGCGAGGACGCGGACTTCGACATCTTGATCGCCGGGTCCTGGAGGTCGTAGATCTTCGCGACCTCCTTGACGATGTGCGCGGCGGGCAGCGTGAAGGTCTGGCCGAAGCGCTGGTTGAAGCGCTCGGCCAGGTCGCGGGTCAGCTCGATGTGCTGGCGCTGGTCCTCGCCGACCGGGACGGCGTCCGCCTGGTACAGGAGGATGTCGGCGACCTGGAGGATCGGGTACGTGAACAGGCCGACGGTGGCGTTGTTGGCGCCGGACTTCGCGGACTTGTCCTTGAACTGGGTCATCCGGCTGGCCTCGCCGAAGCCGGTGATGCAGTTCATGACCCAGCCGAGCTGGGCGTGCTCCGGGACGTGGCTCTGGATGAAGAGCGTGCAGCGCTCGGGGTCCAGGCCGGCCGCGAGGAGCTGCGCCGCCGAGAGGCGGGTGTTCGCGCGCAGGTCCTTGGGATCCTGCGGCATGGTGATCGCGTGCAGGTCGACCACCATGTAGAACGCGTCGTGCGTCTCCTGTAGGGCGACGTACTGACGGATGGCTCCGAGGTAGTTCCCGAGGTGGAACGAACCGGAGGTGGGCTGGATGCCGGAGAGCGCGCGAGGACGATCAGAAGCCATGGCCCCATTCTCTCAGGTGCGGGGGCGGGCCCGTGCCCTCCGCTGGCCGGAACCGCGGTGCTCGCCGCCGCCACCGCCCGGCCCCCGTACGGGTACCGGGCGGTAGCGGGGCGGCCGGATCTTGCCCCGGCCGAGCGACCGATTCCCGGGGGCCGGGCCGCGAGGAGGGCCTACAGCGGGAGTCCGGGCGCCGGGAAGGCGGCCATCAGGGCGGCGACCTCGGCGCGGACCGCGGCCAGGGCGCTCTCGTCGCCCTTCGCGGCCGCGTCCACCGAGCGGGAGATCCACTCCGCGACGGCCGGCATGTGCGCGACACCGAGCCCGCGGGAGGTGAGCGAGGGGGTGCCGATCCGGATGCCCGAGGGGTCGAAGGGCTTGCGCGGGTCGAACGGCACCGTGTTGTAGTTCACGACGATCCCCGCCCGGTCCAGGGCCTTGGCCGCGACCTTGCCCGCCACGCCCCGCGAGGTGAGGTCCATGAGGATCAGGTGGTTGTCCGTACCGCCCGACACGAGGTCGAAGCCCCGCTCCAGCAGCGCCTCGGCCAGCGCCTTGGCGTTGGCGACGACCGCGTGGGCGTACGCCGTGAACGCCGGCTGCGCCGCCTCGTGCAGGGCGACCGCGATGCCGGCGGTCGTCTGGTTGTGGGGACCGCCCTGGAGACCGGGGAAGACCGCCTTGTCGATGGCCTTCGCGTGCTCCTCCCGGCACATCAGCATCGCGCCGCGCGGCCCGCGCAGGGTCTTGTGGGTGGTCGTGGAGACCACGTCCACGTGCCCCACCGGGGACGGGTGCGCGCCGCCCGCGATCAGGCCCGCGATGTGGGCCACGTCCGCGACGAGGACCGAGCCGGCCTCCTCGGCGATCGAGGCGAAGGCGGCGAAGTCGATGGTCCGCGGCAGGGCCGTGCCGCCACAGAAGATGATCTTCGGGCGTTCGGCCAGGGCCAGCTCGCGCACCGCGTCGTAGTCGATCCGGCCGTCTTCGGCGCGGACGCCGTACTGGACGCCGCGGAACCAGGAGCCCGTCGCGGAGACCCCCCAGCCGTGGGTGAGGTGCCCGCCCATCGGCAGGGCCATGCCCATCACCGTGTCGCCGGGCTTCGCGAAGGCCAGGTAGACCGCCAGGTTGGCCGGGGAGCCGGAGTACGGCTGGACGTTCGCGTGGTCCACCCCGAACAGGCCCTTGGCCCGCTCGACGGCCAGGGCCTCGACCCGGTCGATGTTCTGCTGGCCCTCGTAGTAGCGGCGGCCCGGGTAACCCTCGCTGTACTTGTTCTGGAGGACCGTGCCGGAGGCCTCCAGCACGGCGGCGGACACGTAGTTCTCACTGGGGATCAGCCGCAGCGTCCGCGCCTGGAGGCCCTCCTCGGCGGCGACGAAGGACGCCAGCTCGGGATCGGTGGCGAGCAGTGCGGGGTGACGGTGGTTCTCGCTCATGGCGGTTCCTCCGGGGTCGATGTCGTCTCTCGTCCCCGCGAGGCCCAGGCGAGCGGCCCTGTGTGCGGTTGTGCGCGCACGGCTCCCCCGGAGTCCGTTCTCCGTGCGCCAGTCGCCGTGCGTACCGGACACCCTAGCTGGCGCGCCGGGAAGAAGGTTTCTCCGTCCGGGATCCGAGCGACGATAGAAAGGACGCCACCCACGTCACCGGCCAGACGGACGATCGGAGACCCCGTGTCGAGAACTGCTGATGCCATCCGCGCAGCCGACGAGCACAGCGCGCACAACTACCACCCCCTGCCCGTCGTCGTGAGTTCGGCGGAGGGCGCGTGGATGACCGACGTGGAGGGCCGCCGCTACCTGGACATGCTCGCCGGATACTCGGCCCTGAACTTCGGCCACGGCAACCGCCGTCTGATCGACGCCGCCCGCGAGCAGCTGGAACGCGTCACCCTCACCTCCCGCGCCTTCCACCACGACCGCTTCGCCGACTTCTGTACGCAGCTCGCCGAGCTGTGCGGCAAGGAGATGGTGCTGCCCATGAACACGGGGGCGGAGGCCGTCGAGACGGCCGTGAAGACGGCCCGCAAGTGGGGGTACGAGGTCAAGGGGGTGCCGGACGGCCACGCCAAGATCGTCGTCGCCGCCGACAACTTCCACGGCCGCACCACCACCATCGTGTCCTTCTCCACGGACCCCGAAGCGCGCGGCCACTTCGGGCCCTACACGCCCGGCTTCGAGATCGTCCCGTACGGAGACCTCACCGCGCTCTCCCGCGCCGTCACCGAGAACACCGTGGCCGTGCTGCTGGAGCCCATCCAGGGCGAGGCGGGGGTGCTGGTGCCGCCCGCCGGATACCTGGCCGGCGTACGGGAACTGACGCGCGAGCGGAACGTCCTGTTCATCGCGGACGAGATCCAGTCGGGCCTGGGCCGCACCGGCGCCACCTTCGCCTGCGAGCACGAGGGGGTCGTCCCCGACGTGTACGTGCTGGGCAAGGCGCTGGGCGGCGGCGTCGTCCCGGTCTCCGCGGTGGTCGCCGACCGGGACGTGCTCGGGGTGTTCCGGCCGGGCGAGCACGGCTCCACCTTCGGCGGCAACCCGCTGGCCTGCGCCGTCGCGCTGGAGGTGATCGCGATGCTGCGCTCGGGCGAGTACCAGCAGCGCGCCACCGAGCTGGGCGACCACCTGCACCGGGAGCTGAACCTGATGGTCGGCGGCGGGGCGGTGACCGCCGTGCGCGGGCGCGGGCTGTGGGCGGGCGTCGACATCGACCCGTCCCGCGGCACCGGCCGGCAGATCTCCGAGAGGCTGATGGAGGCCGGGGTCCTGGTGAAGGACACCCACGGGTCGACGATCCGGATCGCCCCGCCGCTGGTGATCAGCAAGGAGGACCTGGACTGGGGCCTGGACCGGCTGCGGTCGGTACTGGCCGGCTGAGCACCGGCCGGCCCCGGACCGACCGGCTCGGGTCAGCCGGCTCGGCACGGGCCGGCTGACCCGGGTCAGAGGATGACGTGGGGCAGGAAGCGGGCGTACTCGTCCGTGACCGGCCCCGCCGATTCCCTGATGCCCAGCCCCGCCGCCTCCTCCTCGACCACCCACGCGCCGAGGACGACGCGGTTGCCGTCGAAGTCGGGCAGCGGGGCGAGCTCCTGGAAGACGTACGTCTCCCCCTCGGCCGGCACGAACGGCCCCTCGCCCCCGCCCGGCCCGTGCAGGGTGACCCCGGCGCCCTCGCGGCCCAGCAGCGGCTTGGCCGCGTAACCGCGGGAGCCCGGTGCGCCGAGTTCGCGCGGGCCGTCGAGGTAGGCGGGCAGCAGGTTCGGGTGCTCCGGGAAGAGCTCCCACAGGATCGCCAGCAGCGCCTTGTTGGCCAGCAGCATCTTCCACACCGGCTCGATCCACGCGGTGCTGCCGGAGCCGCCGCCGTGGTCGTACGTACCGAGGACCTGCGGGCCGAAGGCATCCTCGGCCAGCCACTCCCAGGGGTAGAGCTTGAAGCAGCCGCGGATGAAGCGGAGCCTGTCGTCCACGAACCGGCCCGAGAGGCTGTCCCAGCCGATCTGCTCGACGGACAGGGCGTGCGTCTCCAGGCCGGCCTGTTCGGCGGTCTCCTGGAGGTAGGCCACCGTCATCAGGTCCTCGCCGAGCTCGTCCGTCTCGGAGTGCGCGAAGTGCAGCGGGCCGGGGGGCAGCAGTTCCGCCTGCCGGCGCCAGGCGTCGACGAGCCGCTCGTGCAGGGAGTTCCACTGGTCGGCGCCGGGGAAACGGTCCTCCATCCAGAACCACTGCGGGCTCGCCGCCTCCACCAGGGAGGTGGGGGTGTCGGCGTTGTACTCCAGCAGCTTGGCCGGGCCGTCGCCGTCGTAGCACAGGTCGAAACGGCCGTAGAGGGACGGCTGTTCGGCGCGCCGGCGCCAGGACTCGGCGATCACCGCGGCCAGCTTCGGATCGGTGATGCCGAGGTCGGCGAAGCGGTCGTGCTCCACGATGTGGGCCGCCGCGGCCAGGCACATGGCGTGCAACTCCTCGACCACCCCCTCCAGCGCCTCGACCTCCGGGAGGGTGAAGGAGTAGTACGCGCTCTCGTCCCAGTACGGGCGCAGGGAGTCGTCCGGGTAGCGGGTGAGGGGATAGATCAGCCCCTGCTCCTCGACGGTCTTCTGCCAGTCGGGGCGGGGTTCGATGGTGTGCCGCCGCATGCCCGCGCTCAGCCGCCGGAGGTGCCGGAGTGGCTGCTGCCGCCGATGCCGCCGCGGGTGACCGCGGACTTGTCGAAGCTGCCGCCGCTCACCTTGCCGTTGCGGACGGAGCCCCCGTAGTAGTAGGAGCCGTGGCCGCCGCTCTTGCAGTCCTTCATGTTCAGGTGGTCCAGGGAGGAGCGCGAGGCGCAGCGCTTGTCCGGCTCGTCGCTGCTGCCGCACGCCACGAGGGTGGCGGCGAGCAGGCCCATGCCGCCGAGGGCGACCGCACCGGAACGCATGCGGCGCCGGGTGGCGGGGGTGCTGGTGGTCGTACCGGTCGTACTGCTGTCCATGGCCGACAGACTAGGGCCGGGCGCGGGGGGATGGAATCCGGCCGTCGTCACACCCTTGTCACGGGTGGGCGGCCCGCCGGGGGCCTACAGTCGGTTCGTGTTGATTGGGATGCTTTGCGCGCTGGGTGCGGCCGTCTGCTTCGGTACGGCGTCGGTCTTGCAGGCCATGGCGGCGCGGGCGGCGGAGCCGGGCACCGGCTCGGGGGTCGACGCCGCCCTGTTCCTGCGGGCGCTGCGGCAGTGGCGGTACCTGGCCGGACTGGGGCTGGACGCGGTCGGCTTCGTGCTCCAGATCATCGCCCTGCGGCACGTCCCGATCTACGCGGTGGGCGCGGCGCTGGCCGCCAGCCTCGCGGTGACGGCGGTGGTCGCGGCGCGGCTGCTGCGGGTACGGCTCTCGCGGCTGGAGTGGGGCGCGGTGGGGGTGGTGTGCGCGGGGCTGGTGATGCTCGGGCTGGCCTCCGGTGAGGAGGGCACCGGGACGGGGTCGCTCGCCCTGGAACTGGGGCTGCTGGCGGTGGCGGGGCTGGTGCTGCTGGTGGGTGCGGTGGCGGGGCGGCTGCCGGACCGCTCGCGGCCGCTGGTGCTCGGGCTCGCGGCGGGAACGGGCTTCGGGGTGGTGGAGGTGGCCGTACGGCTCATCGACTCCCTGACCTCGCAGGAACTGCGCAACCCGGCCCTGTACGCGCTGCTGCTGGGCGGGGCCGCCGCCTTCCTGCTGCTGACCTCGGCCCTCCAGCGCGGCTCGGTCACCGCCGCGACGGCCGGGCTGGTCCTGGGCGAGACGATCGGCCCGGCGGTGGTGGGCGTGGTCTGGCTCGGCGACCGCACCCGCGAGGGCCTCGCCTGGCTGGCGGTCCTCGGCTTCGCGGTAGCCGTCGCGGGGGCGCTGGCCCTCTCCCGCTTCGGCGAACCGGAGGCGTAGGCGGCCGGCGGAGGCGGCCGGCGGAGCCCGGCCCGGGTCTCAGGGGAGGGTCGCGAGGAGGGCTTCCAGGGTGGGGGTCCAGGCGCTGTCGGAGGGGGTGCCGTAGCCGACCACCAGGGCCTCGCGGGGCGGCATCGCCGAGTCCGGGTGGTGGTAGCGCACCAGGCCCTCCAGCGCCAGGTCCTGCCAGGCGGCGGCCCGTACGAGGGCCCGCTCCGTACCCGGCGGCAGGTCCAGCACCGCGTGCAGCCCGGCCGCGATGCCGGAGACGGGCACCTTCCCCGCCACCGCCGCGACCAGCTCGTCCCGGCGGCGCCGGTAGCGCAGCCGCATGCCGCGCACGTGGCGGTCGTAGGCCCCGGAGGTGAGGAACTGCGCCAGCGTCAGCTGGTCCAGCGCGCTGGAGGTCCCGACGGCCCACGCCCGTACGGCGAGGACCTCCTCCAGCAGGTCCGGCGGCACCACCAGCCAGCCCATCCGCAGCCCGGGCGCCAGGGACTTGCTCGCGGTGCCGATGTACACCACCCGGTCCGGGTCGAGCCCCTGGAGCGCGCCGACGGTCTGCCGGTCGTAGCGGAACTCCCCGTCGTAGTCGTCCTCGATGATCAGGCCGCCCGTGGTCCGCGCCCAGTCCACCGCCGCCGCCCGCCGCTCGGGGGTCAGGGCCGCGCCGGTCGGGAACTGGTGCGCGGGGGTCAGCAGCACCGCGCCCGTACGGGGGCCGAGGCCGGACAGGTCGGGGGTGCGGGCCCCGTCCCCGTCCACCCACAGCGGCCGGGTCCGCAGCCCCTCGGCGGTCAGCAGGCCTCGGTGGATGTCCAGGCTGTACCCCTCGACCGCCACCTCCCGCACCCGGCGCGCCCGCAGCATCCGCCCGAGCAGGGTCAGCCCGTGCGCGAACCCGCCGCACAGCACGATCCGGTCCGGATCGGCGTACACCCCCCGGGCCCGCGCCAGATAGCCGGCGAGGGCCTCGCGCAGCTCCACCCGGCCGCGCAGGTCGGTGGTGTAGCCGAACGCGTCGTTGGGGGCGTCGGTGACCGCCCGCCGGGCCGCCGCCAGCCAGGCGGTGCGCGGGAAGGAGCCGAGGTCCGGGGAGCCGGGGACCAGGCTGTACGAGGGGCCCCGCCGGGCGGGCCGGTGCACCGGCGCCGCGCCCGGCGCCCGGCGCGGCCGGGCCCGCTCGGCGACCCGGGTCCCGGAGCCCTGACGGGCGGTCAGCCAGCCCTCCGCGACGAGTTCCCCGTACGCCTCGGCGACCGTGTTCCGGGCGATCCCGAGGTCGGCGGCGAAGGACCGGGACGACGGCAGCCGGGTCCCCGGCGCCAGCCGCCCGCCGCGTGCCGCCTCGCGCAGCGCCTCCGTCAGCGCGGCCCGCAGCCCGCGGCCGCCGCGCACGGCGGCGGAGACGTCCAGGTGCAGGTCGGTCCCGAAAGTGGCCCAAGATCCCGTCATGGATATGGACCATATCGGCGGGCCGCGTCCTTCGTACGGTGGACCCATGACCAACGACACGAAGACCACCGCACTCGCCGCCGAGCACTCCCCCCGCCTGCAACTGGCGAAGCTGTCCCCGCAGTTCTACAAGGCCGTCGTCGCCATGGAGGCCGCCGCGGTCAAGGGCCTGGACCCGGCCCTGGTCGAGCTGGTCAAGATCCGCGCCTCGCAGGTCAACCACTGCGCGTTCTGTCTGGACATGCACACCAAGGACGCCCTCGCGCAGGGCGAGAGCGTCGAGCGGATCGTGCAGCTCAGCGCCTGGGAGGAGTCGCGGCACTTCTACACGGAGAAGGAGCTCGCGGCGATCGAGCTGACCGAGGCCGTCACCGTCCTGACCGACGGCTTCGTGCCCGACGAGGTGTACGCGAAGGCCGCCGCCCACTTCGGGGACGAGGAACTGGCCCAGCTGATCGCCGTGATCACGACGATCAACGTCTGGAACCGGATCGCCGTGACCACCCGCCTGGTCCCGGGCCACTACACGCCGGGCATGTACAAGAACGCCTGACCCCGGCGGGGCGCCGGAGCCCCTGCCGCGGTGCCGCTCAGCGCGGCCGGAAGGAGTCCAGCGCCGCCGTCAGGTGGGCGCGCGTCGTCGCCGCGTCGGCGGCCGGACCGGCCGCGAGCAGGGCCCACCGGCCTCCGTCGGGCGTGCTGACGATCCGTTCCACGCCCTGGCGGCGGCCGTGCGACTCGGCGCTGTCGTACTCGTAGACCAGCTCGCACGCCCCGCCCGCGACCGGACCCAGGGAAACCTGCCGGTAGGCGGGCGTGCCGTCGTCCAGGCGCTGCGAGGACAGCCGCAGCAGTTCGCAGGAACCCGTGCCGGAGTCCTCGCCGACCCGGAAGATCTGGAGCAGGGCGCTGCGGTCGCCGGGCGGGCGGTAGAAGGACCCGCTGCCGGTCTCGTCCCGGCTGGGCTGCCAGCCGTCGGGGACGGCCACGGAGAAGCCGCCGCTGCCGTCGCTCACCATGGTGTAGCCGTTCCCGGTCCCGGGCGACGGGCTCGGCGACGCGGTGGCGCTGGGCGTGCCGGGTTCCGGGCGCGGGCCGGTCGGCTCCTGCGAGGAGGTCGGCGCGGCGGGCGGGCGGGCGGCCGCCGGGGGCGCGTCCTCGGCGCCCAGCAGCATCCACGCCGCCACGGCGGAGCCGGCCACGACCGCCGCCGCGACGCCCACCAGCAGCGGAATCCGCCACGGCCGGGCGCCGTTCCCCTCCGGGGGGTGCGCGTACGGGTACGGGGGCGGGGGCGGCTGCGCGTCCCACGCCCCGTACCCGGCCGGCCCCGGGGGCAACGGCGGCACGGCCCCGACGGGCCCCTCCCACCACCCCGGCGCCCCGGGCGCGGCCGGGTCCACCGGCGCGACCGGCGCCCCGAAGGACGCCGGCTCACCCCGAAAGCCCGGCTCTCCGGCAGCCTCCGGCGTACCGGGCGCGGTCGGGGGGGCCGGCGGGGTGGGCGGGGGCTGGTGGTCCGGGGCCGGGCGGGGGCCCCATTCCCAGCGCTGGAGCTGCGAGTTCCACCAGGAGGCGCCCTGCGCGTCGTCGGGCGGGGGCACCGGTCAGCCTCCCAGCGACGCGAGCAGTCCGCCCAGGGCGGTCGCCGCGCTCACCGTCTCCACCAGCGGAGCCCACCGTTCCAGCGCCCCGCGCAGCCGCGCGGCCAGCCCGGGCCGGATCGCCTCGGCGCCCTCCAGCTCCCCGGCGACCCCGTCGAGTTCGGCGTCGAGCGCCGACCGGTCCTCGCCGCGCGGCAACCGCACCAGCGCGGCGCGCAGGTCGAGGACCGCCTCCAGCAGCTCCGCCGCGCCGGGCGCCGGGGTCCCCGTACCCGTACCGCCGTGGTGGACGGTGTTGGTGTGCCCGGAGCCGCCGATGCTGAACGCGCTGCCGCTGACCCGGTCCACGCGGACCCGGGGTTCCTCGCCGTTAGCCGCCATGCCTGCTCCTCCTCCCGCGCCGGTCGCCGTCGCCGACGCTGTTGTGGTGGCCGGTGCCGCCGACGCTGAACGCGCTGTCGTTCACCGACTGGATGAACACGCCGCCCTCCGCGACGTGGACCGCGCGCTGCGCGAACTCCTCCGTGTGCCAGCCCGCTTCGTGCAGGGCGACGGTAACGCCGCCGACGACCCTGTCCTGAATGGTTTTCAGATACCGGTCGAGGTCCATGAGGTGGAAGAGGGAGCCCTCGTCCTGGGAGGCGATCTCCCGCACCGACAGCCCCGGCCCCTCGGGCCGGGCCCCGCCGTGGCCGCCCGTGGCGATCCGCCACCAGCTGGCGACGCCCCGGCCGAGGGTGGCGAGGGCGCCCGTGAAGGAGCGCGGGGTGGCGGCGAGCGCCCCGACCGCCGTGCCGAACCAGTTGTTGTGCAGCAGCCGGTGCGCGTCCGCGTCGGCCCGCTGGAAGTCCCCCCGTACGGGGAGCAGCACGTGCGGGGCGACCTCCAGCATCAGCATGCCGCCCTGGGTGTGGACCCGTACGAAGACGCTGACGACGAGGTTCTCGTCCCAGCCGCCGACCCGGACGCGCAGGAAGTGCCTGCGCCGCTCCCCGCCCTCCTCCACGGCGCCGCGCCGGTGCTCGGCGAAGCCCTGCGCGGTGAGCGGGGCCACGTCCCGGTGGGGCAGCCCGCCGGCCGGGAGGAAGACGCACTCGTCGACGACCAGCTCGCGCAGCCGGTCCAGGACGGCCTCTTCGGCCTGCGGGGAGCCGTGCGGGGACGGTACGCGCAGGGCCTCCAGGAGCGGTACGACGCGCCCCACCATGTGGGCGTTGGTGAGGGGCTGCGGCGTGCGGCCGGGCGCGAGGTCCTCGCGGGGGCGCAGTTCGACGGACAGCTGCCAGGGCCGGAACGGCTCCCCGGCGCCGGTGAAGGGGCTGTTGACGTCGTACATGACGAGCGGGGCGTGCTGCTCGGCCCGGATGCGGTCACGGACGCGGGCGTGACGCGGGCCCGGCGCGGCCTCGGCGGAGTCGTGCGCCGGGTCGGCGTAGCGGGCCGGGGAGAGCTCGGTGGCCACGATGCGGGCGGCGTGCGCGCGCTGGAGCGCGACGACGGTGACGATGGCCGCGAAGACGAAGGGCGTCAGCCACACGTGGAGGGGCGGCCCGGAGTCCTGCGACGGGTAGCCGTACGGATCGCCGCCGAAGTCCCCGAAGCCGCCGGAGCCGCCGGAGCCGGGGGGAACGAGGAGGCCGACGCCGGGGAAGGCGAAGGCGAGGGTGTTGGCGACCGAGCCGGAGAGCACCCCCCAGATGGCCACCAGGACGGCGGCGAACGACCACCACGCGTAGATCCGGACCAGCAGGGACAGGAACCGCAGCAGCCTGTTGGTGCGGGCGCGCAGCCGGCGGGCGAGGCTCAGCATCAGGAAGGGGAACAGCAGCAGGGCGAGCAGGCCGCCGGTCAGCAGCGAGCCGGCGAACCAGGCCCCGAGGACCCCGGCGGCCCAGGCGAGTTCGACGCGGCGGGCGCGCAGGGCGTGGGCGAGGACGCGGGACGCGTCGAATCCGTAGGAGGGGGCGGCGATCCGCTCCTCGTGCACGAACAGTTCGTCGATCACCCGGTCGCGGTACGCCGCGTCGAGGTAGGTCCCCGCGCACAGCAGCCGGCCGGCCTCGCTGACCGCGGGGTGCACGGGCGGGCGGCCCGCCCGCCGGCCGGCCCCCGGGCCGGGGGCGGGCTGAGGGGGGATCAGGTGGTCGGTCACCGGCCGACCCTATTTTCCGCCCCTACCGCCCGACAGGTCCAAACGCGCCAAAGCGCCCCGGCTGGTTTGGCCGGGGCGCTTTGGCGTGCGTACAGGTCGGACGACCGGATCGGATCCGGTCGGATCCGATCAGATCAGGCCGAGCTCGCGCACCGCGTCGCGCTCCTCGACGAGCTCCGCCACGGACGCGTCGATGCGCGTGCGGGAGAACTCGTTGATGTCCAGGCCCTGGACGATCTCGTACTTGCCGTCCTTGGTGGTGACGGGGAAGGAGGAGATGATGCCCTCCGGGACGCCGTAGGAGCCGTCCGACGGGATGCCCATGGAGGTCCAGTCGCCCGCCGCGGTGCCGTTCACCCAGGTGTGCACGTGGTCGATGGCGGCGTTGGCGGCCGAGGCGGCCGAGGACGCGCCACGGGCCTCGATGATCGCGGCGCCGCGCTTGGCGACGGTCGGGATGAAGGTGTCGGCCAGCCACAGCTCGTCGTTGACGACCTCGGCGGCGTTCTTGCCCGCGATCTCCGCGTGGAAGATGTCCGGGTACTGGGTCGCCGAGTGGTTGCCCCAGATGGTGAGGCGCTTGATGTCGGTGACGTCGGCGCCGGTCTTCTTGGCGAGCTGCGAGATCGCGCGGTTGTGGTCCAGACGGGTCATCGCGGTGAAGCGCTCCGCCGGCACGTCCGGGGCGGCGGCCTGCGCGATGAGCGCGTTGGTGTTGGCCGGGTTGCCCACGACGAGGACCTTGATGTCGTCCGCGGCGTGGTCGTTGATGGCCTTGCCCTGCGGCTTGAAGATGCCGCCGTTCGCGGAGAGCAGGTCGCCGCGCTCCATGCCCTTGGTGCGCGGGCGGGCGCCCACGAGCAGCGCGACGTTGGCGCCCTCGAAGCCCGCGTTCGGGTCGTCGAAGATGTCGATGCCCTTCAGCAGCGGGAAGGCGCAGTCGTCGAGCTCCATGGCGGTGCCCTCGGCGGCCTTCATGCCCTGCGGGATCTCCAGGAGGCGGAGCTTGACCGGCACGTCCGCGCCGAGCAGGTGGCCGGAGGCGATGCGGAAGAGCAGCGCGTAGCCGATCTGGCCGGCAGCGCCGGTCACGGTGACATTCACGGGAGTGCGGGTCATGGCCTTCTCCGTTAGACAGCTGGCGGTGGGGCGTCCCTGCCCCATGTGCCTGGGCCCCAAGTGCCGGGCCCCAGGTGCTGGACCCCATGTTCCGGGTCCACGTGCTGGGTGGACGCCGCTCCCCTGTCCTGGCGAATCTTGACGTGAAGAGACATCCGCGGTCAGGCTATCCGACCCGAAGGGCGGGTAATCCCCGGGTCCGTGTGGTCCGTGGCACACGGACCCCCGGGATCGAAGGCGCGGAGCCCCTCCGGCCCCCCGCCCGCACCCCGGGACGGCTACTCCACCCGGAAGATCTGCCCCGTCCGGTGCCCCTCGACCGACTTCACGTAGGCGTTCGCCGCGCGGGCGACCGGCACGGGGTCGAACCCCGCGAAGATCTCCCCGTAGACGTCCATGGACTCGGTGAAGACGGTCGGGCTGACCGCGTTGATCCGCTGGCGGCCGGGGAGTTCGATGGCGGCGGCCCGGACGAAGGCCTCCACCGCGCCGTTGACGAGCGAGGCCACCGAACCGGTGAGCAGCGGCTCGCGCGCCAGGATGCCGGTGATCAGGGTGTACGAGGCGTGCGCGGGCAGCCGGGCGGCGCCCTGGCGGACCAGCTCGATCTGGCTGACGGCCTTGCCCTCCAGCCCGGCGCGGACATCGGCGGTGGTCAGTTCGCCGAGCGGGCGCCACGGGACGCTGCCGGCCGCGCTGGCCACCGCGTCCACGGCGCCCGCCGCGTCGTACATCGCCCGTACGGAGTCGGGGTCGGTGATGTCGACGCGGATGTCCGCGTCCTTGCGGGAGGCGGTGACCACCTGGTGGCCGCGCTCGCGCAGCGCGGTGTGCACCGCGCGGCCGAGGGTGCCGTTGGCGCCGACCAGGAGGACCTTGGAGACCTTCGGGAGAGTCATGGGACGAGCATCGCGCCCCCTCAATGTGAAGTCCAGCTACCTCCGCTACAGCAATCATTAAGATGAACTCATGCTTGATGTGAAGCGCATGGTGATCCTGCGGGACCTGGCGGAACACGGAAGGGTGACCGCGGTCGCGGACCTGCACCGGGTCACCCCCTCCGCCGTCTCCCAGCAGCTGCGCGCCCTGGAGGCCGAGGCGGGCGCCGTCCTCGTCGAACGGGAGGGGCGCGGCCTGCGGCTCACCCCCGCCGGAACCGCCCTGGCGGCCGCCTGCGAACCGGTGCTGGACGCCCTGGAACGCGCCGAAGGGGCGGTCCGCGCCCTGGACGCCGGACCGGTCGGGGAACTGCTCGTCGGCTGCGCCCCGAGCGCGCTGGCGACGGTGGCCGCACCGCTCGTCGCCGCCCTCGCCGTACGCCACCCGGGGCTGCGGCCGCGCATCGTGCAGGCCGACCCGGAGGAGGCCGTGCCGCAGCTGCGGCAGCGCCGCCTGGACCTCGCGGTGACGTACGCCTACCCGCTGCTGGGCGCCCCGCCCGCGCGGGGCACCACCGCCGTCCCGCTGTTCGACGACCCGCTCTGCCTGGCCCTGCCCGAGGCGCTGCTCCCGGCCTACCGGCGGGAGGGGCTGGCGGCGCTGCGGGACGCCGACTGGATCTCGGCCCCCGCCCCGAGCAGCTGCCGGGAGATGCTGCTGCACGCCTGCCGCAACGCCGGGTTCACCCCGCGCATCGCGCACGAGTGCGCGGACCTGCGGGCCGGGCTGTGGCTGGTCACGGCCGGGCGCGCCGCGTCGATCCTGCCGGGACTGCTGTGCGACGCGCCGCCGCCCGGCACGGCGGTGGTGGAACTGCCGGGCCGGGGGCGGACCCTGGAGGCGCTGGTGCGGGCGGGTACGCAGGCCCGGCCGGCCATCGCGGCGGCGCTCGCGGTGCTCACCGGACGGTGAAGCGGACCGCGGTCTCCAGGAAGGGGATCTCCAGCCACGGCTTGGGCTCCATGACCAGCGCGAGCAGCGTGATGGCCACGCCGAGCACGCCGTAGGTGACCATGTCCGTGAACCGGGAGCGCACCGCGAGCATGCCCACCGAGGGCAGGACGCGGCGCAGTACGGCGGCGGCGATCAGGGCGACGCCGATCAGCAGGCAGCCGAACCGGGGGTGGCTCGTCGCCGTGGACAGCAGCCCGGCCGCCGTGGCGGCGAGGACGCTGAGCATCGGCCACTGACGGGCGGGCGCGGACACCGCCCCGGACACGGCGCGGCCGCCGCCTTCGGGACGCACGGTGCCCTCGGTGACGGCGGGGAACCGGCGCGAGCGCACGGCCCCGGGCGGCGCACCGGCGGAGTCACCGCCTCCGGCGGCGGTCTTCGGCGCGGGCTCCGGCGCGGGCTCCGGCCGTGCGGGGCCCGGGCCGTCGGGGGACTCCCCCGACGGCCCGGCCGCACCGGCCCCGTCGCGCTCAGCCCGCACTGGGAATCCGCTCCGCCGCCTCGACGACGTTCACCAGCAGCTGCGCGCGCGTCATCGGGCCGACGCCGCCCGGGTTCGGCGAGATCCAGCCCGCCACCTCGGCGACGCCCGGGTGCACGTCCCCGACGATCTTCCCGTTCTCGTCGCGGCTGACGCCGACGTCGAGCACGGCCGCGCCCGGCTTCACGTCCTGCGGCTTCACCAGGTGGGCGACTCCCGCCGCCGCCACGATGATGTCCGCCTGGCGCAGCAGACCGGAGAGGTCGCGCGTACCGGTGTGGCACAGGGTGACCGTCGCGTTCTCGGACTTGCGGGTCAGCAGCAGCCCGATGGACCGGCCGACGGTGATGCCGCGTCCGAGCACCACGACGTGCGCGCCGTTGATCTCGACCCCGTGGTGGCGCAGCAGCTCGACGATGCCGTACGGGGTGCACGGCAGCGGGCCCGGCTCGTTCAGCACCAGCCGGCCGAGCGAGGTGGGGTGCAGGCCGTCGGCGTCCTTGGCCGGATCCATCAGTTCGAGGACCCGGTTGGTGTCGATGCCCTTGGGGAGCGGGAGTTGGACGATGTATCCGGTGCAGTCCGGGTTGGCGTTCAGCTCCCGCACGACCGCCTCGATGTCCTCCTGGGAGGCCGTCGCGGGCAGTTCGCGCTGGATGGAGGCGATGCCGACCTCGGCGCAGTCCTTGTGCTTGCCGTTGACGTACCAGCGGCTGCCGGGATCGTCGCCGACCAGCAGGGTGCCGAGGCCGGGAGTGATGCCCCGGGCCTTCAGCGCCGCCACTCGGACGGTCAGTTCGGACTTGATCGCGGCTGCGGTGGCCTTGCCATCGAGAATCTGGGCGGTCATGCGGCCATCCTCCCGGATGGAGCGGTCCCGGTTCCAGTCGGGCGGAAACCGTACGGTCCACTTCATTGCACTTGCACAACAAGTACGCCCCAGCCTCGCAACTGGCTGGACAAGGCCCATAGGGGCCCACCACGATGACGGTCGGCAACACGATCGCAATGAGTGCCGCGGGCAGTGCCGGGGGGCGTACCGCAGAAAGCTGAAGTCCTCCGTGCGTGCCGTGCGTCCCCGCACTTCACGGAGGAAAGACCCAGATGAGCTTCGGCGACCCGAACAACCCGTACGGGCAGCAGCAGCCGCCGGCCCCGCAGGGCCAGCCCGGCTACGGCTACCCGCAGCAGGCCCCGCAGGGCGTCCCGCCGCAGGCCGGCTACGGATACCCGCAGCAGGGCCAGCCGCCGTACGGCGCGGTGCCGCCCCAGGCGCCGGGCACGCTCCAGGCGAACAACGGCTTCATCAACGTCGCCGGCCTGGGTACCGTGCAGGTCGCCACGATGGGCCGCCGCTTCGGCGCGCGCCTGATCGACGGCGCGGTCATCTTCGTGCTGTACCTCATATTCAGCGGCATCGGTCTCGCCGGCGCCGTCGGCCTCCAGAAGTCCATCGACGACTGCAAGACCATGGACCCGCTGTCGAGCGCGTACCAGTCGTGCGTGAACGACGCGGCCGGTGGCTTCGTCGCCGCGTTCCTGGGCTTCATCCTCATCTTCTTCGTCGCCACGCTCCTCTACGAATGGCTGATGATCGCTTTCGTCGGCGCGACGGTCGGCAAGCTGGCGCTCGGCCTGAAGGTCGTCAAGGAGAACACCGGCCAGAACCCGGGCCTGGGCGGCGGCTTCATCCGCTGGATCATCCCCATGGTCGGCGCCTTCCTCTGCGGCATCGGCCAGATCCTGGTCTACCTCTCCCCCTTCTTCGACAACTCGGGCAAGCTCCAGGGCTGGCACGACCGTGCCGCCGGCACGATCGTCGTGAAGAAGTAGCAGTACCGCTCGCACGCGCCGAAGGCCGCGCCCCGCTCCGTACGGAGTGGTGCGCGGCCTTCGGCGCGTGCGGGGCGGGCCCCGTCAGTGGAAGAAGTGACGGGTGCCGGTGAAGTACATCGTCACCCCGGCCTTCTTCGCGGCCTCGACGACCTGCTCGTCGCGGACCGAACCGCCCGGCTGGACCACGGCCTTGATGCCCGCCGCGGTGAGGATCTCCAGCCCGTCGGGGAAGGGGAAGAAGGCGTCGGAGGCCGCGTACGAGCCCTGCGCGCGCTCGGCGCCCGCCCGCTCGACGGCCAGCTTCGCCGAGTCCACGCGGTTGACCTGGCCCATGCCGACGCCCACGGAGGCGCCGTCCTTGGCGAGCAGGATCGCGTTGGACTTGACGGCCCGGCAGGCCTTCCACGCGAAGGCGAGATCGGCCAGTTCGGCGGCCGGCAGCGCGTCACCGGTGGCCAGCGTCCAGTTCGCCGGGTCGTCGCCCTCGGCCTGGAAGAGGTCGCTCTGCTGGAGCAGCGCCCCGCCGCTGATCGGCTTGAGGTCGCCCGGCTGGTGCGGGGTGCCCTCCACCTTCAGGACGCGGATGTTCTTCTTCTTGGCGAGGACCTCGACGGCGCCGTCCTCGTACGCGGGGGCGGCGATGACCTCGGTGAAGATCTCGGCGACCTGCTCGGCGAGCTCGACGGTCACCGGGCGGTTGACGGCGATGACGCCGCCGAAGGCCGACAGCGGGTCACAGGCGTGCGCCTTGCGGTGCGCGGCGGCGATGTCGGCGTCCACGGCGATCCCGCACGGGTTGGCGTGCTTGATGATCGCGACGCAGGGCTCGTCGTGGTCGTAGGCGGCCCGGCGGGCGGCCTCGGTGTCCACGTAGTTGTTGAAGGACATCTCCTTGCCGTGCAGCTGCTCGGCGTTGGCGAGCCCGCCCGGCTGGCCGTCGGTGTAGAGGGCGGCGGCCTGGTGCGGGTTCTCGCCGTACCGCAGGGACGACTTGCGCTCCCAGGCGCCCGCGAGGAACTCGGGCAGCGGGGACGCGGGGGACTCCGGGGCGTACGCGTTCGTGAACCAGGAGGCGACCGCGACGTCGTAGGCGGCGGTGTGCTGGAAGGCCTCCGCCGCGAGCCGCTTGCGGGCGGTCAGGTCGAAGCCGCCGTCCTTCACCGCGTCCAGGACGTCGGCGTAGCGGGCCGGGCTGGTGACGACGGACACCGAGGGGTGGTTCTTGGCCGCGGCGCGGACCATCGACGGGCCGCCGATGTCGATCTGCTCCACGCACTCGTCCGGAGTGGCACCCGACTGGACGGTCGCCAGGAACGGGTACAGGTTGACGACCACGAGGTCGAAGGGCTCCACGCCCAGCTCCGCGAGCTGGTTGCGGTGGTCCTCCAGGCGCAGGTCGGCGAGGATGCCGGCGTGCACGCGCGGGTGGAGGGTCTTGACGCGCCCGTCCAGGCACTCGGGGAAACCGGTCAGCTCCTCGACCTTGGTGACGGGCACCCCGGCCGCGGCGATCTTCGCGGCGGTGGAGCCGGTGGAGACGAGCGCGACACCCGCCTCGTGCAGGCCGCGGGCCAGCTCTTCCAGGCCCGTCTTGTCGTAGACGCTGACGAGCGCACGCCGGATCGGCCGCTGCGTGGTGGTCGGGTCGGTGCTCGCTACGGTCTCTGCGGCGGTCACTGGATCGTTACCTTTCGTCCCTCAATGCGGTAGCCGTGCCGGGCCAGGCGCCCCACGACGTCGACGAGCAGCTGGCGCTCGACTTCCTTGATGCGCTCATGGAGCGCGGCTTCGTCCTCCCCGTCCCCGATCTCGACGACACCCTGGGCGATGATCGGACCGGTGTCCACGCCGCTGTCCACGAAGTGAACGGTGCAGCCGGTGACCTTCGCCCCGTACGCGAGGGCGTCGCGCACCCCGTGCGCGCCGGGGAAGGCCGGGAGGAGGGCGGGGTGGGTGTTGATGAACCGGCCGCCGAAGCGGTCGACGAAGTTCTTGCCGACGATCTTCATGAAGCCGGCCGAGACGACGAGGTCCGGCGCGTGCGCGTCGGTGGCCGCGGTCAGGGCCTCGTCCCACTCCGCACGGCTCCCGTAGGCCTTGACCGGGCACACGAAAGTGGGGATCCCGGCCTTCCGTGCCCGTTCGAGTCCCGCGATGTTCTCGCGGTCGGCCCCCACGGCGACGACTTCCGCACCGAAACCCTCGGCTCCGCCGGGGTGTGCGTCGATGGCGTCGAGCAGGGCCTGGAGGTTGGTGCCGGAGCCGGAGACCAGCACGACCAGGCGGGACGCGGGCATGGAGGGCCCTTTCTTACGGGAATGCCGTCGTTCGTCTTGTGTGGTCATACGAAACTTCGGGGTACCGATATACGGGGAACCATACGAAGCCACCGACCGCCTGCAACGATACCGGCACACCGGACCGCCCCCGAGGGACGGGGGGACGGGTGGGCGGTAGCGTCAGGCGTACACCGCACGCCGGGCGCGCGCCCGGCCCACGACACAGGGGAAGTAACGCACTCGATGCCGGACCGCCGTCAGCCCGACCCCTCGACCGACGACAACCCCTTCGCGGCGCCCCCGGAGGGTCGGCCCGACCAGCAGTGGCAGCCCCGGCAGCCGCAGCGGCCGCAGGACGGCGGCGGCTCCGGCCGGGGCCCCTCGGAGCCCGGCGGCCCCGAGGGCCCGGCCCGGTGGGACCCGATGGACCCGCTCCAGCGGCGTGCGCGGTACGCGCTGCTGTCGGGCATGTGGGGGTTCTTCTTCGGGATCTTCGGGATCCCGTCCATGGGGCTGCTGCTGGGCGCGCTCGCGGTGTACTGGGGCATCAGCGCCCTGCGCGGCCGCCCGGCCGCGCAGGCCGACCCGGCGACGGGCACCCCGCCCCGCCCCGGCGGCCTGGCCGCCCTGGGCCCGGCGGCCCGCCCGCAGCGCGCGGCGGCGGTCAGCGGCCTGGTCGCCGCCGCACTGGCGCTGCTCTTGGCGGCGAGCTCGTACGCGCTGCAACTGGCGTACAAGGACTTCTACGTCTGCCGCGACGACGCCCTGACCCGCACCGCGGAACTCCAGTGCAACAACCTCCTCCCGGACAACGTCGTGGGCGAGATCCTGAAGGTCCAGCGCTGATCCGACCCGGCGGTCCCGGCCCCGCCGGCGGTTGAGGCGGTCAGGACGGCGGGCGCCGCCGGGCCAGGACCCGCGCCCCCGCCGAGGGCGGCAGCAACGGCGCGCCCACGTCCGGCGGAGCCACCGGCTCGGGCGGAGCCACCGGCTGGGGCGGAGCCACCGGCTGGGGCGGAGCGACCGGCTGGGGCGGGGTGACCGCAGCCACCGGCTGAGCGGGCGAAGCACCCGCCGCGAACGGCGCAGCCGGAGGCTGAACGGGCGGAGCAGCGGCCCCGAGCGGCGAAGCCGCAGGCCGGGCGGGCGGGGCACCAGCCGCCGTCGGCGCAGCCACCGGCTCGGGGGGAGCACTGGCCCCGGGCGGCGCGGCCGCAGGCGCGGCGGGGGGAGCAGCGGCCACGGCCGGCGGAGCCACCGGCTCGGACGGAGCGACCGCCGCCCCGACGACCGGCGGAGCCACCGGCTGGGCGGCCTCCCTCAGCGCCGCCCAGCGCAATTCCCGCACCCCCGAGTCGTGCCACGCATCCGCCCCCACCCCACCGGAGGCCGGCCGCATCCGCCACACCTGCACCCCCACCGCCACCGGCACCGCCAGCAACAGCGTCCACCCCACGGCCGCGCACCCCACCGCCCACCACACCGGCCCGAAGCCGGCCAGCGCCCGCGACCCCAGCGGCCCCGACGCGGCCGCCGCCAGGCCGGCCATCGCCAGCCCGCACACCACCGCGCCCAGCGCCGCCGTCAGCGCGGTCTCCCCGGCGGAGACGTCCCGCGCCCGGCGCACCGCGAACCACCCCACCACCAGTCCCGCCGCCACCGGCACCCCGGCCGCCGCCCAGGTGACCGGCGTTCCCGGCCCCTCCGGCGGCAGCGCCGCCAGCAGCGGGAACCTCGGCAGGGCCGGCGCCCCCGGAAAGCCGAGCGGCGTCGCCGTCACCCCGGCCCCCACCGCGAACCCGGGCCCCAGCCCGTACGCCGCACCCCACACCATCGCGTTCGGGACCAGTGCCAGCGCGAGCAGCAGCACCGCGAAGCGCCCGGACCACACCCCGGTCAGCGTCAGGAACGAGGACTGCGTCTCCGCCCCGTGCCACGCCAGCGAGGCGCCGACGAGCAGGGCGCCGCCGCCCAGCAGGACGAGGACCCCGGCCGCACCGGAGCGCAGCGCCAGCGCGTAACGGGGGCGCGCGATGGCTTTCCGTACGCCCCCCGGAACCCACTCCGGCAGCGGCCCGACCGGCCGCCCCTTCGCCGACCACACCCCGGCGGCCCCGGCCAGCGCCGCCACCAGCGGTACGTGCCAGGCCGCGCTGAGCGGATCGGCCGGCATCGGGCCGCCGGCCGCGTACACCGTGGCCAGCACCCCGACGCTCAGGTACCCGCAGGTCACGGCGGAGAACACCACCCCGGCCGGCAGCACCTCGTCCGGCTCCTCCCCCACCCCGGCGCCGCTCCCGGACGCGCTGCCGAGCCGCGCCGCCCGCCGCATCAGCAGCACCGGCAGCGCCACCAGCAGCAGTGGGACCAGGCCGACGGGGGCGGGCACCCCGGAGAGGGTCTCGTAGCGGACGAGCTCCGTCCCGTGGGCCATCAGCCACAGTCCGGCGGCGAGGTGCAGCGCCCCGCCCGGGCCGCTGTCCGGGTAGGGGGAGCTGATCCAGAGCACGGTCACCAGCACGGCCAGGAAGCCGAGCCCCAGTCCGGCGGCCACGGCGCCGCCGAGCACGCAGGCGGCAGCGGCGGGCGAGCGCCGCCCCGCACGGTCCCGTGGGGCCGTCGGCAACGAGGTCCCGCGTTCGGTCACTTGGGTCACCCCGCCATGGTGCCAACGACACGCGCTATGGGCGGGTAACAGGCGAATGCCCGTGGTGTCGCTCAATATACGTTTATGTACTTTATTGCCCAGGACTGCCGGGCCGCGGGGAGTGTGGCATGACACAAGGCGTCGAGACGACCTCCGACTCGGAGCTGGGCCTGCCCTCCCCCAAGGAACGCCGCAGGCTGCGCGAAGCGGCCCAGCTGAGCCACGAGGAGGTCGCGGCGACGGTCGGCGTCACCGCGGCCACCGTCCGCTCCTGGGAGACGGGCCGCACCGACCCGCGCGGGCGCAAGCGCGAGGCGTACGCCGCCCTGCTGGACCGCCTCGCAGCGGCGGACGCCGTTCCGGAGGCGGACACGCCCGACCTGAACGTCCCCGCCGCCGCCCCCGCGGCCCCGCCACCCCCGCCGGCGCCCCCCGAACCCCCCGCGCCCCCCGCGCCCGAGCCCGCAGAGCCCGCCGAGCCCGCCGAGCCCGCCGCCGAAGCCGCCCCCAGGACGGCCACCGGCGTACGGGCTTTCGCCACGGGCGGCGCCGCAGCGCGCCCCGGCCCCGGCGGCGCGAGCACCCGTCCCAGGGCGGCCGCCAAACGTGGGGCCCGGCCCCCCGTCTCCCTGACCCGGCACGAGACGAAGACCCCCGTCCGGACCGGCGGCGGGGGCGGGGGCGGCGGCCTGCCGGGCGGCCAGGACGGCCCCGCCCTCGCCGCACCCGCCCACCCGGCCGAGCCCATCGAGCCCATCGAGCCCATCGAGCCCGCCGAGCCCGCCACACCCGCCGAGTTCGCCACGCCCGCCGAACCCGCCGCACCGCCGGCCGCCGACGCCATGCCCGTCGTTCCGGACGCCCCCGCGCCCCCCGCCGAACCGGAAGCGCCGGACGCGCCGGAGGCCGCCGCGCCCCCCGCCGAGCCCGCGCAGCCCCGCCCCACCGAGCCCGCGCAGGCCTTCGACGTCCTCTACGCCCGCACCGCCCCCGCCCTGGTCCGCCAGGCCTACCTGCTGACCGGCCGCCGCGCCCTCGCGCAGCACGCGGTGGAGCAGGCGTTCCGTCAGGCCTGGGGCCGCTGGCCCGAGGTGGCCACCGACCCCGACCCCGTCGGCTGGGTCCGCGCCGCCGCGTACGAGTACGCCCTCTCCCCCTGGCACCGGCTCCGCCGCTCCCCGCGCGGCACGGAGAAGGCCCCGGCCGAGCCCGTCGACCGGATGCTGCTGGACGCCCTGCTCGACCTGCCGCCCGCGCACCGCCGGACCGTCCTGCTGTACGACGGCATCGGCCTCGACCTGCCCGACACGGCCGCCGAGACCGAGGCCAGCACGCCCGCCGCCGGAAACCGGCTGCTCCACGCGCACGCCGAGCTCGCCGAGCGGGTGCCCGGGCTGGTCGACGTACCGCCCGAGAAGCAGTCAGCCGTGCTGCGCGAGCTGCTCGGCTCCCTGCGGCCGTCCGTGCCGATGGAGCCGCGCCGCACGGCCGCCGCCGTACGGGTGCTCACCGAGACCCGGGCCCGGCGCTGGACGCGGGCCGCGCTCGGCCTGACCGCGGTCATCGCCGTGGCCACGGGGTACACCACCGTCACCGCGCCGGACCGGTACCTGCCCCCGCTCCCGCCCGGCACCAGCGTCTCCGGCGTCCCGCCGCACCCCGGACCGCAGCGGCTCACCGAACACGCCCGCCAGCTCCAGGACAAGCTGCGCGACGACCCGGCCGCCGGACCCGCCAGGGTCTCCCCGGCCCTGGAATGAGGCCGGAGCCGCCCGGCGGCGGTCCCGGAACGCGGAACGGGCGTGGCCCGCACCCCCCGGAAGGGGTGCGGGCCACGCCCGTTCACGCGGCGAACGCGCCTACTTGGCGGCGTTCAGGATCTCGCGCGCCAGCTTGGCGGTCTCGGTCGGCGTCTTGCCGACCTTGACGCCCGCGGCCTCAAGGGCTTCCTTCTTGGCCTGTGCGGTGCCGGAAGAACCCGAGACGATGGCGCCGGCGTGGCCCATGGTCTTGCCCTCGGGGGCGGTGAAGCCCGCGACGTAACCGACGACCGGCTTGGTGACGTGCTTCGCGATGAAGTCCGCCGCACGCTCCTCGGCGTCGCCGCCGATCTCGCCGATCATGACGATCAGGTCGGTGTCCGGGTCGGCCTCGAAGGCCTCCAGGGCGTCGATGTGCGTGGTGCCGATGACCGGGTCGCCACCGATGCCGACGGCGGAGGAGAAGCCGATGTCGCGCAGCTCGTACATCATCTGGTAGGTCAGCGTGCCCGACTTGGACACGAGACCGATGCGGCCGGGCTTGGTGATGTCGCCCGGGATGATGCCGGCGTTGGACTGGCCGGGGGTGATCAGACCCGGGCAGTTCGGGCCGATGATGCGGGTCTTGTTGCCCTTGGCGGACGCGTACGACCAGAAGGCGGCGGAGTCGTGCACCGCGATGCCCTCGGTGATGACGACGGCCAGCGGGATCTCGGCGTCGATCGCCTCGACCACGGCGGCCTTGGCGAAGGCCGGCGGGACGAAGAGGACGGAGACGTTGGCGCCCGTCTCCTTCATCGCCTCGGCGACGGAGCCGAAGACCGGGATCTCGGTGCCGTCGAAGTCGACGGTCGTGCCGGCCTTGCGCGGGTTCACGCCGCCGACGATGTTGGTGCCGTCAGCCAGCATCAGCTTGGTGTGCTTCATGCCCGTGGCACCGGTCATGCCCTGGACGATGACCTTGCTGTCCTTGTTGAGGAAGATAGCCATGTGAGTCTGTGACCTCTGCCCTTACTTCGCAGCCGCGAGCTCGGCGGCCTTGTCGGCCGCGCCGTCCATGGTGTCCACGCGCTGCACCAGCGGGTGGTTGGCGTCCGAGAGGATCTTGCGACCCAGTTCGGCGTTGTTGCCGTCGAGACGGACGACGAGCGGCTTGGTGACCGCCTCGCCCTTCTCCTCCAGCAGGGCCAGCGCCTGGACGATGCCGTTGGCGACCTCGTCACACGCGGTGATGCCACCGAAGACGTTGACGAAGACGGACTTGACGTCCGGGTCGCCGAGGATGATCTCGAGGCCGTTGGCCATGACGGCGGCGGAGGCGCCACCGCCGATGTCGAGGAAGTTGGCGGGCTTGACGCCGCCGTGGTTCTCACCGGCGTAGGCGACGACGTCGAGGGTGCTCATGACGAGACCCGCGCCGTTGCCGATGATGCCGACCTCACCGTCGAGCTTCACGTAGTTGAGGTTCTTCGCCTTGGCGGCGGCCTCCAGCGGGTTCGCGGCCGCGTGGTCCACGAACTCCTCGTGGCCCGGCTGGCGGAACTCGGCGTTCTCGTCGAGCGAGACCTTGCCGTCGAGGGCGATGACCTCGCCGGAGGCGACCTTCGCGAGCGGGTTGACCTCGACGAGGAGCGCGTCCTCGGCGATGAAGGTCTTCCACAGGGTCACGAGGACCTCGGCGACCTGCTCGGCGACCTCGGCCGGGAACTTCGCCAGGGCGACGATCTCGCGGGCCTTCTCGATGGTCACGCCCTCGTTGGCGTTCACCGGGACCTTGGCGAGCTTCTCCGGGGTCTCCTCGGCGACCTGCTCGATGTCCATGCCACCCGCGACCGAGGCCATGGCCAGGAAGGTGCGGTTGGTGCGGTCCAGCAGGTACGAGACGTAGTACTCCTCGAGGATCTCGGGAGCCGTCTCGGCGATCATCACCTTGTGGACCGTGTGGCCCTTGATGTCCATCCCCAGGATGTCCGTCGCACGGGCGACGGCCTCGTCCGGGGTGGCGGCCAGCTTGACGCCGCCGGCCTTGCCGCGGCCGCCGACCTTCACCTGGGCCTTGACGACCGACTTGCCGCCCAGCTTCTCGGTGGCCTCGCGAGCCGCCTCAGGCGTGTCGATGACTTCACCGGCCAGCACCGGTACACCGTGCTTGGCGAAGAGGTCCCTCGCCTGGTACTCGAACAGGTCCACGCGCGTCCGTCCCTTGTCTTAAAAGATTCGCAGTGATTCGCGGTTGTCTGCTATCTGCGTGGGCGTGCCGCGGAGGGCAACGTGACGGCGCTGTCACAAGGAAGGCGCACACGGTGACCGTGGACGCGGCATGTCCGTCTCGCAGGTTATCCCCGTGGGCCGTAGGTCCCTAAATCGCAGATCACACCTGAGCGGTGATACCTGTCACAGATCGCCTCACGGTTGAACTGCAAGTTCGTGTGATCTGCCGATTTGCGTCCGCGTCTTCACGTGGTCGGCGGAGGTATCGGCAGGGGCCGCTTCTCCAGTGCCGCCGCCATCACTTCCGGGAACAGGTCGGGGGTGCAGGCGAAGGCGGGGGCGCCGAGCGCGGCGAGGGCCGCCGCGTGCGCGTGGTCGTAGGCGGGCGCGCCCTCGTCGGAGAGGGCGAGCAGGGCCACGAACTCCACCCCGGCCGCCTTCATCGCGGCGACCCGCCTGATCATCTCGTCGCGTATCCCGCCCTCGTGGAGATCGCTGATCAGGACGACGACCGTGTCGGCGGGACGGGTGATCCGGGACTGGCAGTAGGCGAGGGCGCGGTTGATGTCGGTGCCGCCGCCCAGCTGGGCGGCGAAGAGCACGTCGACCGGGTCGTCGAGCTGCTCGGTGAGGTCGACGACGGCCGTGTCGAAGACGACCAGCCGGGTGGCGACCGAACGCATCGAGGCCAGCACCGCGCCGAAGACGGAGGCGTGGACGACGGAGGCCGCCATCGAACCCGACTGGTCGACGCAGAGCACGACCTCCTTGCGCACCGAACGGGCGGCCCGGCCGTACCCGACGAGGCGCTCCGGCACGACCGTGCGGTGCTCGGGCAGGTAGTTCTTCAGGTTGGCCCGGATCGTCCGGTTCCAGTCGATGTCCGCGTGCCGGGGCCGGGAGGTCCGCGCCGACCGGTCGAGGGCGCCCGTCACCGCGGCCCGGGTGCGCTCCGCAAGCCGCTCCTCCAGCCGCTCGACCACCGTGCGGACCACGGCCCGCGCCGTCTCCCGGGTGGTGTCGGGCATCGCCTTGTTCAGCGAGAGCAGGGTGGCGACCAGGTGGACGTCGGGCTCGACGGCCTCCAGCATCTCCGGCTCCAGCAGCAGCGCGGACAGGCCGAGCCGCTCGATGGCGTCCCGCTGCATGACCTGGACCACCGTCGTGGGGAAGTACGTACGGATGTCCCCGAGCCAGCGCGCCACGCGCGGGGCGGAACCCCCGAGCCCGGCGGAGCGCTCCGCCCGGTCCCCGCGTCCCGCGCCGGCGCCCCCGTACAGCGCTTCCAGCGCGCCGTCCATCGCGGCGTCCCGCCCGGTGGGCGCCCATCCGGTGCCGTCCGCCTCCCCGCCCCCGAGCACCAACCGCCACCGCCGCAGCCGCTCGGCTCCGGCCGTCGTGTCCGTCATCCGCCCCGCCCCCTCCGCCGTTCCCCGTCGGGGGCCGCGCCCCCCTGTCTTCCCCTCACCAGCACTACCGCCGCCCCCGGCCCGGCCCGTCAGGCCGGGGCGGCGGCGAGGAGCCCGCGGACCACCGCGGCCGCCGCGTCCGCGCGGCCGGGGTCGAGGTCCGGGGCGAAGCCCTCGGGAGCCGCGCGGGAGGTGGCCCGCCCGCCGGGGCCGCCGCCCGGCCCGCGCCGGACCAGCTCCCCCAGCGTGCGTCTCACACCGGCCTCGTACGCCCCGAACGTGCGCCGCAGCAGCGGCAGTACGCCGACGAAGGCCCGCTCCGGCACCGACACCAGCCAGGCGTCGATCAGGCCCAGCAGCCGCTCGTCGTGGACCAGCAGCGTGCCCCCGCCCGCGCCGCCGCCCGCGAAGCCCTCGATCCAGCCCGCCGCCTGCGCCGGGGCCACCGCCGGGGACAGCGCGAGCCCCATCAGCCGCGCCGGCTCCCCCTGCGCGAGCCGGCCGCCGTCCAGCAGCAGCCGGACGGCCCGGCCGCGGATCAGCCCCGGCACGGTCTCCCGCCCGGCCAGCTTCCGCAGCACCCCCGACCAGCGCTCCCGCAGCCCCGCGTCCGCGTCCCCGTCCGCGCCCCCGCCCGCGTCCGCCTCCGCGAGCAGGGCGACCGCCCCGTGCACGGCGTCGACGTGGTCCCGCAGGACGGCCGCCGCGTCGGCGTCGAGCCCGGCCGCGCAGGCGGGGGGCAGTGCCACGCAGATCCGCTCCGCGAGCCCGGCCGCGACGGTCCCCAGCGCCCGCGCGTCGGTCCCCCGGACGTCCCCGTACCGCAGCGCACGGGCCAGCGCGGGCAGTGCCGCCGCCAGCCGGCCCACATCGGTGTCGAGCGCGGCCCGGTCGGCCAGGGCCCGCAGCACGGCGGGCAGCGCCCGCGACAGCCCGGCCAGCAGGCACCGTTCGGCCAGCGCCGTGACCGCGGCCAGCTCCCCGGCCGCCGCGGCATCGGCCCGCGCCTTCGCGGTGGCCGCCCCGAGGACGGTGGTGCCCCAGATCCCGGCCTCGGCGACCCGGACCGACAGCTCCGGCTCCCAGCACAGCCGCCAGGTCTCGCGGAAGGTTCCCGTACCGCTCCGGGAGGGCGTCGGCACGCCCCAGTCCACGCCGAGCAGCCGCAGCCGGTGCAGCAGCAGGGACTTGGCCGCGTCGGTGTCCTTGCGCAGGTCCAGCTCCAGCTCGCGGCGCTGCGCCTCGGCCTTGAGCCGCAGCGAGCGCATCCGGCGGGTGAGGTCCCGCTGGAGCGGTACGGCGGGCGCGGTGTCCGGTACCTCGCCGAGCACGTCGCCGACGACGAGCCGGTCCTCGACCAGCGCGAGCGGTACGGCGGACCCGTCGCACATCACCGCCCGGACGGCCTCCAGCGTCTCGGCGAGGCCGGGCAGCGGGCGGCCGCGGACGGCGGCCAGGGCGGTGGCCAGCCGGACCGCCTCGATCACATGCGCCGGGGAGACCTGCCGGTCCTCCTCCCGCAGCAGCTCCGCGGCCTTCGTCAGCCAGCGCTCGACGGGCCGGTCCGGGGCCGCGAAGAGGTGCGCGTACCAGCCGGGCGAGGCGATGCCCGCGCCGTACCCGCCGGCCCGGGCGAGCCTGCGGTGGGTCCAGGGCACCCAGGTGGTCTCCACCCTGGTCTTGGGGAGCCCGGTGAGCAGGGCGCGGTCGGCCGCCGCCGTGGTCCGGGCGCGCAGCGCCGGGACGTGCCAGGCACCGCACACGACGGCGTACTCGTCGCCGAACTCCCGGCGGGCGGCGCGCATCTTCTGCCGCATGTACGCCTCGCGGAGCGCGTCGCGGGGGCGGCCGCCGTCACCGTGGGCCTCGCGCAGGGCCCCCATCGCCTCCGCGACCGCCTCGAAGACGGCCACGGGGTCCGGTGCCGCTCCCGGGTCCCGGTGCTCGACGACGTCCTCCCACCAGCGCTCCGGATCGTCGTACCCGGCGGTGCGGGCCAGCGCCGCGAGGGGGTCCACCGGCACGTCGCCGGCCCCGCCCGGCTCGGGCTCCCCCTCGCCCTCCCCGGCGGCCTCCGGCGGCCCGGGAGCCGGGGCCAGGGTGTGCGCGGCGGGCAGGTCGACGAAGCGGACCGGCACCTCCCGCCGCTGCGCCCAGCGCAGGGCGACCCACTCCGGGGAGAAGGCGGCGAACGGCCAGAACGCGGCCCGGGCGGGATCGTCCGCCGCGTGGACGAGCAGCGCGACGGGCGGGCGCATCCCGGGATCGGCGGCGAGCGGGAGCAACGCGTCCGCCTCGGGCGGCCCTTCGATCAGTACGGCCCGCGGCCGGGCGGCGTCGAGCGCGGCCCGGACCGACCGGGCGGAGCCGGGCCCGTGGTGGCGCACGCCCAGCAGCAGCGGCCCGGCGGCCCGCGGGCTCATGCCGTCACCTCCCGGCAGGCCCGGTAGAAGTCCTTCCAGCCGTCCCGCTCGCGGACGACGGTCTCCAGGTACTCCTGCCAGACGACGCGGTCGGCGGCCGGGTCCCGCACGACGGCGCCGAGGATGCCGGCGGCCACGTCGCCGGGGCGCAGGACGCCGTCGCCGAAGTGGGCGGCCAGCGCCAGCCCGCCGGTGACGACGGAGATGGCCTCGGCGGTGGAGAGGGTGCCGCTGGGCGACTTCACCTTGGTGCGGCCGTCACCGGTGACGCCCTCGCGCAGCTCCCGGAAGACGGTGACGACCCGGCGGATCTCCTCCAGCCCCTCGGGGGCCGCCGGGAGGTCCAGGGCCCGGCCCATCTGGTCGACGCGGCGGGCGACGATGCCGACCTCGGCGTCGGTGCTCGCGGGCAGCGGCAGCACCACCGTGTTGAAGCGGCGGCGCAGGGCGCTGGAGAGCTCGTTGACGCCGCGGTCGCGGTCGTTGGCGGTGGCGATGAGGTTGAAGCCGCGCACGGCCTGCACCTCCTGGCCGAGTTCCGGTATCGGGAGGGTCTTCTCGGACAGGACGGTGATGAGGCTGTCCTGGACGTCGGCGGGGATGCGGGTGAGTTCCTCGACGCGGGCGGTCATGCCGTCGGTCATGGCCCGCATGACGGGGCTGGGGACGAGGGCTTCGCGGCTCGGTCCGTGGGCGAGCAGGCGGGCGTAGTTCCAGCCGTAGCGGAGGGCTTCCTCGGGGGTGCCGGCGGTGCCCTGGACGAGGAGGGTGGAGTCCCCGCTGACGGCGGCGGCGAGGTGTTCGGACAGCCAGGTCTTGGCGGTGCCGGGGACGCCGAGGAGGAGCAGGGCGCGGTCGGTGGCGAGGGTGGTGACGGCGACTTCGACGATCCTGCGCGGGCCGACGTACTTGGGCGTGATGACGGTGCCGTCGCCGAGCGTGCCGCCGAGCAGGTAGGTGGCCACGGCCCACGGGGAGAGTTTCCAGCGGGCCGGGCGGGGCCGGTCGTCGGCGGCTTCCAGGGCTTTCAGTTCTTCCGCGAAGGCGTCTTCGGCATGCGGTCGCAGTGCCTCTGCGGCGGTGTCGGTTCCGGGCATGGTCATGGTCCCCCTCCAAGGCTCGTCGGCCGTTCCCGACCGCTTCCACCACGGTGCACCATGCCACTGACAACGCCCCCTCTGCGGGCCGTTGTTGCAGGTCAGAGCGATTGTCAGTGGGGGTCTCTACGGTGGTTTCCATGACTGGGCAGCAGCTCCGCCTGACGGTGGAACAGGTACTGGCTCTGGCATCCGACGAGGCATCGCGCACGGCGGGGGGAAAGCTGGGAGGGGAGGGGTCATGGACACTTACCGGAGGTTCCGCTTCCGGTTCGGTGTGGGGGGTGTGCAAGGGCAGCGGCAGGGTGCCGTACCGGACGGTCGTGGACCTGACGGGGCCGGCGTACACGTGCACGTGTCCGAGCCGGAAGTTCCCGTGCAAGCACGCGCTGGGGCTGCTGTTGCTCCAGGCGGCGCGGGCGGCGCGGGGGGCGCAAGAGGCGCGGGAGGCGCAAGAGCCCGCGCAGGCGCCGGACTGGGCCGCCGAGTGGCTGGCGGAGCGGGCGGCGAAGGCCGCGCGGGCCGCGGGCGGCCCGGCGCGGCCGGTGGACGCGGAGGCGGCCCGCAAGCGGGCCGAACGGCGGGCGGAGCGCGTGGGGGCGGGCGTCACCGAGCTGGAGCGCCGGCTCGCTGACGTGCTCCGCGAAGGGCTGGCCGGACAGGAGCGGACGGGCTACGCGGGCTGGGAGGAGACCGCCGCCCGGATGGTCGACGCCCAGGCCCCCGGACTGGCGGCCCGGGTACGGGAGTTGGGGGCAATACCCGGTTGCGGCGCCGGCTGGCCCGCCCGGATGCTTGAGGAGTTCGCGCTGCTGCACCTGCTGGACAGGGCCTGGCTGGGGGTGTCCGGGCTGCCGGAGCCGTTGGCCGCGACCGTCCGCAGCCGGGTGGGGCTGCCGTACTCGGCGGAGGGGGAGACCGTCCGGGACCACTGGCTCGTACTGGCCCAGTACGACTCGGTGTCCCCGGACGGCCGGCTCACCACCCGCCGGACGTGGCTGCGGGGGCTGGGGAGCGGGCGCCCGGCCCTGGTGCTGGACTTCGGGCCGCCCGGGCGGCCGCCGGAACTGGCGCTGCCCGTCGGACTGGTACTGGAGGCGCCCGCGCGCTTCCGGACCGGCTCGGCGGGACTCCGGGCGGATCTCGGGGACCGCACCGCCACGGCGGCGGCCGCCGTGGCTCCGGCCGGGGTGAGCACCGGGGAGGCGCTGGCCGCCTACGGGGCCGCGCTGCGGGAGGACCCGTGGCTGGAGTCCTGGCCGGTGGTCCTGGGCCCGGTGGTCCCGGTTCCGGGGGAAGCGGGCGAGGGGGGCTGGCAGATCGCGGACGCCGAAGGGACGTCCGCGCTGCCGGTGACGCTCGCCGGGGGCCGCTCCCGGTCCGGACTGTGGCAGCTGGCCGCCCTCTCGGGCGGCGGGCCCGTCACGGTCTTCGGGGAGTGCGGCCACCGCGGCTTCACCCCGCTGACGGCCTGGCACCCGCAGGGCGCGGAGCCGGTCGTCCTGGGGTGAGGGACGGCCCGGGGGGCCGTGCGCGGAAGAGGGGGCGGCGGGTCGGGGCCGGGGGGCCGGGACCACGAGGGACCGGAACGACCGGGATCCGCCGTGCACGACGAGTACCCCGGAACGGGGCGCGGGGGGCGCCGCCGTACGGGATGAGAAAGCCGGGGGGCTTTGTGATGGACGACAACCACGCCAGCTGAGGCATGCCCCGGTCCCGCGGAGGGGGCGGGACCGGGGCGCTTCACACACGCACACACACGCACACACGCACGCAGACACGCACGCACACGCAGACGCAGACGCAGACGCACCGACACACGGGACGACGAGGGAGGGGAATCCGATGAACGGCACGCGCCGGGCGGACGGCACGGCGGAACCGGTGGGCGACGGGGCCGGGGGCTGGGAGGAGCTGGTCGCGACCGCGCTGCTGGGCACCGAACGGCGCGGCGGCGCACCGGAGGCGCTGCTCGGCGCCGCGGCCGAGGCGACGCTGCGGCGCCGCGCCGGGCTGCGGCCCGCCGAGGCCGCCGCCCGGCCGCAGCCCGCACCGCCCGACCCCCGGCCGGCGCCGCCGGAGGCCGCCCGGCAGCGGCTCGCACAGCTGCTGGCCGGCCGCACCGGCGCGGCGTCCGGGGGCGGGCGCAGGGGGAGCGCCCCGGATCTGACGGAGTTGCTCCCGCAGTGGCTGGCGACGGCCGGCCGGCACGGCTACCGCGCACCGGAGGAGCTGGTCCCGGCCCTGCTGGACGCGGCCCGGGCCCGTACCGACCTGCGCCCGCGGGCCCTGGCCCTGGCCGGGGCCCGCGGGGTCTGGCTGGCCCGGCTCAATCCGGACTGGCGCTTCGCCCTGCGCGGGGCGGCGGGCGGCGCCGGGGAACTGCCGGACCCCGCCGACCGCGAGGGGGTGGCACGCCTCTGGGCGGAGGGGCTGTTCGCGGAGCGGGTCGCCCTGCTGGGCTCCGTACGGGCGCACGCGCCGGCGGAGGCGACCCGGCTGCTGGCCACCACCTGGGCCACCGAACGGGCCGAGGACCGGCTGATGTTCCTCGATTCGCTGCGGGCGGGCCTCTCGGCGGCGGACGAGCCCTTCCTGGAGGCGGCCCTGGACGACCGCAGCCGCAACGTCCGCGCGACGGCCGCCGAACTCCTGTCGGCGCTGCCGGGTTCGGCACTGGCCGCACGGATGGCGGAGCGGGCGCTGGCCTGCGTGGGTCCGGGTACGGTCGATCCGCCCGCGGAGTGCGATGCGGGGATGCTGCGCGACGGGGTGGTCGAACGCCCGCCCGCGGGGCGCGGGGAACGGGCCTGGTGGCTGGGCCAGCTGGTGGAGGCCGCCCCGCTGGAGTGCTGGCGGGAGCGGTTCGGCGGCCTGGCCCCGGCGCGGATCGTGGCGTTCCCGGTGCCCGGGGGCTGGGCGGAGGAACTGCACGCGGCCTGGTGCCGGGCGGCGGTGCGCCAGCGTGACGCGCTGTGGTCCAAGGCTCTCCTGGGCCCGGCGTCCGCCCCGCCCGCCGCCGGTCCGGGGACGGCCTCGCTGGCGGAGCGGGCGAGGCTGCTGGAGACGCTGCCGCAGGACGAACGCGCGTCCTGGGTGGCGGAGTTCATACGCTGCCACGGCCTCTCGGAGGCCTTCCAGCTGCTCGGCGTGTGCCGGGTGCCCTGGGCGGGGCCGCTGGGCCGGGCCGTGGTCGACGCCCTCGACGCGGCCCGCGAGGCGGGCAGTTACCCGTGGAGCTTCAGCGGGGTGATGGGCCTGGCGGAACGCTGCCTCGACCCGGCGGAGGCCGCCCGCCTGGCCACCCTGACCGCCATCGCCGAACCGCCCTGCGACGCCGCGCCGGGGGCTGACGCGTACTGGGCGGAGGCCTTCCAGCGCCTGGTCTCCACCCTCCGTCTGCGCGCCACGATGCTCGCCGAACTCACCCCGCCCGTCTGAGCCCCGTCGGGCACGGCCGCGCGCCGGCCGCCCGTGCCCGACGGGGCCGACGGGGCCGACAGGGCCTACGGGCCCGAAGGGGCCTACGCCTGACGGACGTTGGCGTTGACCCAGTCGACGATCGCGGTGGTGGTGGCGCCGGGGGTGAAGATCTCGGCGACGCCCTTGGCCTTGAGGGGGGCGATGTCGTCCTCGGGGATGATGCCGCCGCCGAAGACCTTGATGTCCTCGGCGTCGCGCTCCCTGAGGAGTTCGATGACGCGCGCGAACAGCGTGTTGTGCGCGCCGGAGAGGATCGAGAGGCCGATGGCGTCCGCGTCCTCCTGGATGGCGGTGTCGACGATCTGCTCGGGGGTCTGGTGGAGGCCGGTGTAGATGACCTCCATGCCCGCGTCCCGCAGCGCCCGCGCGATCACCTTGGCCCCGCGGTCGTGGCCGTCGAGACCCGGCTTGGCCACCACCACACGGATCGGACCGGTCACACCCATCGCACTGCCTCCCGAGTGAACGAACGTTAAGTACAGCATTGCGCACGGCACCGTTTCACGGTCAACCACGAGGGGGAAATCACACGGGGGAGCCCGCTGATTCACCACCGCCAGGTCGCCCCGTCACCGCGCCGACAGCCGCACGGCACGGTGACGGGGCCTCGTCGGCACCACGGCCCCGCACCCGAGAGGCCCGCGCCCATGAGGCCGGAGCCCGAAAGGTCCAGGGGAGGCCGTCATGGGGCTGACGCTCGCGCCGCTGCCCGTATCGCGCACGGGGGCCGCCGTCCGGGCCGCCGTGCTGGAGGCACTGGTGCTCGCCGGGCACCTGCTCCTCTACCCCACCGGCGTCCGCGCCGAGACCCCCGGGCCCGCCCCGGCCGCCGGCGTCCAGCTGCCGCCCGTGCTGCTCCTGCACGGCTTCACCGACAACCGTTCGGTCTTCGTCCTGCTGCGCCGTGCCCTCGGCGCGGGCGGCCTGCGCCGCGTGGAGACGTACAACTACTCCCCCTTCACGCGGGACCTGCGCGTCACCGCCCGGCACCTCGGCCGGCGCGTCGAGGAGCTGTGCGAGCGGTCCGGGCAGGACCGGGTGGACCTCGTCGGCCACAGCCTGGGCGGGCTGGTCGCGCGGTACTACGTCCAGCGCCTGGGCGGGGACGCGCGCGTGCGGACGCTGGTCACCCTGGGCACCCCGCACGACGGCACCCGCGTGGCCCCGTTCATGGACGCGCACCCGCTGGTCCGCCAGATGCGCCCGGAGTCGGCCGTGATGGCCGAGCTGCGGGCACCGGTACCGGGCTGCCGGACCCGCTGCGTCGCGTTCTGGAGCGAGTTCGACGCACTGATGGCGCCCGCCGGCACCGCCCGCCTGGACCATCCGGACCTGGACGCGACGAACATCCAGGTCATGGGCATCGGCCACCTCGCCCTGCCCGTCCACCCCACCGTCATCACCGCCGTCCGGCGCGCCCTCGACGGGCCGGTCCGCGCCGCGGACACCGCGGAATCCCCGGACCCGGCGGGGGACGCCACGGCCCGCCCCACGGGAAACCTCCGCCCCACGGGAACCGAAGGCCAGGGCCCGGTCATCTGAGCCTGCGAAGGGTGCACGCCCCGGGGACGCGCCGGGGCGGGCACACCGGGGAGGGCACCCCGGAGAGGGCAGATGGCGGGAGGGCACATGGGGAGCGACGCCGCGCCGCGCCGCGGCGGCCGGTCGGCCGCACTGGCGAACCTGGCCCTCGGCGTGCCCGCCGTCATCCCGCTCTACTGCCTGTGGTGGGTGGCGACGGAGTACCTGCTTATGGACTGCCACAGCACGGCCGACCTCGCCGACCCGGGCCTGCGCAACTGCGACTTCCACACCCTCGACCACTCCACGGGCGTCCTGTTCCTGCTGGTGGTGACGGGCGTGCTGATGCTCGGTGCGGTCCTCGTCGTCGACGCGGTCCTGCCGCCGAAGGAGCGGCGCCACCTGTGGCTGCGCTCCGCGGCGCTCATACCGGTGCCCTTCGCCCTGCTGCTGGCGCTGGCCACCTTCACCACCGACTGATTTCGGCGCCGGCCGACTCCCGAACTCGAACATATTTCGAACTCCAGGCCAAGGCTGAGTGTTCCGGCGACCGAAAGGCCGCCGAATGCCCGGTTCCCGCCCGACGGGACCCCGCCGAAGATTGTCGTGGCGAGTAACCGGCGGGTACAGTCACGCCACTGCTCTCCTCCGTGGAACCTTGAGTTCCCCGGCCACCCAGGCCCCCACTGCCGAGGCGAAAGAGAAGTTGGTGAACGACCGCCCGACGTCGGGCCAGTACCCCGAAATGGGATACGACGGCCTTTCCACCACCACTTTCGCTGGTGACCAGCCATATGTTTCCTATGAAACACAGGGTCAGGGCTACCAGTACGTCACGGACTACGCCACCGGCGGCGGTTACGACCCGTCCACCGCGACCGGTTCGTACGACACCACCGCGTGGACCTCGCAGGAGACCTACCTCTCCAGCGTCCCGGCCCAGACCGTCCCCGAGGACGCCACCGGGTCGTGGGACACCGGCGCCTGGTCCCAGCCGCAGTCCGCCTACCAGGCCCCCGCCTTCGGTTACGACCCCAACGGCGCGGAGCAGACCGGGCAGTGGACCCTTCCCGGCTACGGGCAGGACACCGGCAGCTACGACGCCACCGCCTGGAACGGCGGCGGCGCCGCGCAGTGCGCCGCCGGCCCCTACGCCGGCTACGAGGCCACGACGGTCGTCCCGGCCGTCACCGAGGCCGGCCCGGGCGTCGATCCGTACGCGTTCGCCGCCGAGGAGACCTCCGTCTTCGAGCCCCTCTCCCTCCCGGCCGAGGGCGGATTCGAGGCCGGGTTCGAGGCCGGGTCCGAGCGTGAGCCGGTCTTCACCGACGCCGTGCACGACCTGCCCACGCAGACCATGCCCGTCACCCCCGCCGAGCCGCGCTCCGCGCGCCGCGCCGCCGGCAAGAAGGACGCCAAGAAGGACGTCAGGGGCAAGGACGTCAAGAACACCGCCAAGGGCGGCGCGGCCGGCAACAGCCGCCGCCGCACCCCCGCCAAGCGGTCCGCCCTGCTGACCGTGGCCGTCCCCTCCGCCTGTGTGATGGGCGTCGCGGGAGTCGCCGCCGCCTCCGTCGGCGGGCTCACCGGCACCGACAAGCCGGCCGAGCAGCCGACCACCATGGCCGCCGCCGACCCGGCCTCGGTGAAGCCGGTCGCGGCGAACAACAAGCTCGACACCCAGCTGGCCGCGCTCAGCGCCGACGCGGGCGATTTCGCCGACCGGGCGAGCCGCACGCAGGAGCGCATCGACCTCAAGCAGCGCCAGGACGAAGAGAAGAAGAAGCGGGCCGAGGAGGCGGCGGCCAAGGAGGCCGCCCGCCCCAAGTTCGCGATCCCGGTCACCCAGCACGGCCTGAGCGCCGGCTTCGGCCAGGCCGGCGGCATGTGGATGTCGGTGCACACCGGCATCGACTTCCCGGTGTCCTACGGGACCCCGGTCATGGCCGCCACCGACGGCACCGTCCGCACCCAGTGGAACAGCGCCTACGGCAACATGGCCATAGTGACCTCGCCCGACGGCACCGAGACCTGGTACTGCCACCTCAGCAGCACCAAGATCCGGTCCGGCAAGGTCAAGGCCGGCGACGTCATCGCCTACTCGGGCAACTCCGGCAACTCCACCGGCCCGCACCTGCACTTCGAGGTGCGGCCCGGCGCGGGCGCCGCGATCGACCCCCTGTCGTGGCTGCGCAGCCACGACCTGGACCCGACGTAGGCCCCGCCAGGCCCCGCTAGAGCTTCTGCACCGGCGCGTAGCGCAGCAGCAGCCGCTTCGGCTTGTCGTCCCCGAAGTCGATGGTGGCCTGCGCGTCCGCCCCGGCCCCCCGGACCTCCATGACGGTGCCGAGCCCGAACTGGTCGTGCGTCACCCGGTCCCCGACGACGAGCGCGATGACCGGCTTGTCGGTGGCCCGGCGCGTGGCGAACCCGGACGGGCCGGACTTCGTGCGCGACGAGGACAGGAACGCCTCGGGCGACTGCCCGAACGAGGCCTTGCCGCCGCCCGGACCCGATCCGTAGCCGGAGCTCCGCATCGGCCCGGCGGGCTTCTGCGAGGCGCCGGTCCGCTTCCACTGGAGGTACTCGGCCGGGATCTCCTCCAGGAACCGCGAGGGCGGGTTGTACGAGGGGGTGCCCCATGCGCTGCGCATGCCGGACCGGGTCAGGTACAGCCGCTCGCGGGCGCGCGTGATGCCGACGTAGGCGAGGCGGCGCTCCTCCTCCAGCTCCTTGGTCTGGCCCAGCGCGCGCATGTGCGGGAAGACCCCGTCCTCCATGCCGGTCAGGAAGACCACCGGGAATTCGAGGCCCTTGGCGGTGTGCAGGGTCATCAGGGTGATGACTCCGCTGCCGTCCTCGTCCTCGTCGGGGATCTGGTCGGAGTCGGCGACGAGCGCGACCTGTTCCAGGAACTCGGCCAGGGTGCCCGGGTTGGACTCGTCCCGGGCCTGCTCGAACTCCAGGGCCACGGCGGCGAGTTCCTGGAGGTTCTCGATGCGCGTCTCGTCCTGCGGGTCGGTGGAGGCCTGGAGTTCGGCGAGGTACCCCGTGCGCTCCAGCACCGCCTCCAGCACGACGGCCGGGCCCGCGCCGGAGTCGACGATGGTGCGCAGCTCCTCCATCAGCACGTTGAACCGCTTGACGGCGTTGGTGGAGCGGGCGGCCATGCCGAAGGCCTCGTCCACGCGGCGCAGGGCCTGCGGGAAGGTGATCTTCTCGCGCAGTGCGAGCGCGTCGATCATCGCTTCGGCGCGGTCGCCGATGCCGCGCTTGGGCACGTTGAGGATGCGGCGCAGCGGGACGTTGTCCTCGGGGTTGGCCAGCACGCGCAGGTACGCGAGGACGTCGCGGACCTCCTTGCGCTCGTAGAAGCGGACGCCGCCGACGACCTTGTAGGGCAGTCCGACGCGGATGAAGATCTCCTCGAACACACGGGACTGGGCGTTGGTCCGGTAGAAGATCGCGACATCGCCGGCCTTGGCGTCGCCCGCGTCGGTGAGCCGGTCGATCTCGTCGGCGACGAACTGGGCCTCGTCGTGCTCGGTGTCCGCGACGTAGCCGGTGATCACCGAGCCCGAGCCGGCCTGGGTCCACAGGTTCTTCGCGCGGCGGTTCTCGTTGCGCTCGATGACCGCGTTGGCCGCCGACAGGATCGTCTGCGTGGAGCGGTAGTTCTGCTCCAGCAGGATCGTCGTCGCGTCCTTGTAGTCCTCCTCGAACTGGAGGATGTTGCGGATGGTCGCGCCGCGGAAGGCGTAGATCGACTGGTCGGCGTCACCCACCACGCAGAGCTCGGCGGGCGGCAGGTCCGGGTAGCCGGGGCCGACGAGCTCGCGCACGAGGGTGTACTGGGCGTGGTTGGTGTCCTGGTACTCGTCGACCAGCACGTGGCGGAAGCGCCGCCGGTAGTGCTCGGCGACCTCGGGGAAGGCCTGGAGCAGGTGGACGGTGGTCATGATGATGTCGTCGAAGTCGAGCGCGTTGGCCTCGCGCAGCCGCCCCTGGTACATCGCGTATGCCTGGGCGAGGGTCTTCTCGAAGCCGTCCACCGCCTGGCCGGCGAAGGCGTCCTCGTCGATGAGCTCGTTCTTCAGGTTCGAGATCTTGGCGTTGAAGGCCTTCGGCGGGAACTTCTTCGGGTCCAGGTCCAGGTCGCGGCAGACGAGCGCCATCAGGCGCTTCGAGTCGGCCGCGTCGTAGATCGAGAAGGAGGAGGTGAAGCCGAGCCGCTTCGACTCGCGGCGCAGGATCCGTACGCAGGCGCTGTGGAAGGTGGAGACCCACATGGCGTTCGCGCGCGGGCCGACCAGGCTCTCGACGCGCTCCTTCATCTCACCGGCGGCCTTGTTGGTGAAGGTGATCGCCAGGATCTGGCCGGGGTGGACCTGCCGCGCGGACAGCAGGTGGCCGATGCGGTGGGTCAGGACCCGGGTCTTGCCGGAGCCGGCGCCGGCGACGATGAGCAGCGGCGTGCCCGCGTGCACCACGGCCGCGGCCTGCTCCTCGTTGAGCCCGTCCAGGAGCGCCGCCGGGTCGATGACCGGCTTGGGGGCACCGTCGCGGTAGTACGCGTCCCCGCTCATGGGTACGTCGAACCGGCCCCCGAAGAGGTCGTCCGCGCCCGGCTCCGGGGCGGGGTGGTCCTCGGGCGGCGGCGGGACGTCGTCGGTGGGGCCGAGGTCCGCCAGGAAGCTGTCGTCAAAGAGGCTGCTCATCGCCTTCCGAGTTTAGGGGGCGCGACCGACAGCCGGTCCCGCCCCCGGAAAATCGTCCGGGATCCGTACGGGCGGACGCCTAGCGGCAGGCCAGTACGAGGTCCAGCAGGCCCGGGAAGCGGCGGTCGAGGTCCGCCCGGCGCAGGGCGAGCAGGTGCTTGCGGCCCCGCGGGTGCTGGAGGATCACACCGCTCTCGCGCAGGGTCCTGATGTGGTGGGTGACGCTGGAGCGGGGCAGGTCGGGCACCACGTCCCCGCAGCAGGACTCCTCGGCGGCGGCCAGCCTGCGGACGATCTCCAGCCGGGCGGGGTGCCCCAGCGCCGCGAGGACGGCGGCCAGCTCGATCCGGTCGGCTGCGGGGTGGGTCGGCTCGGCGGCGGGGGCGGGCGGCATGGGTTCACCCTACGCAGGTCCCGTACGCTCCGGCCCCGGTCCGCGGGAGCCCGGCGGGGGCCGGTGCGGGCGGGGCGAGCACCGCCGTCGGGGCGCCGGGAGCCGCCCCGTACGCTCGGCGGCATGACTGTCCTCACCCACGTGTTCGTCGGCCTGCACATCATCGGCATCGCCGCCCTCCTCGGCGGGTTCCTGACCCAGATGAAGGCCATGGGGGCGGGCACGGCCCGCTTCGTGCCCGCGATGCTGCACGGCGCGCTGACCATGCTGGTCACCGGCGTCCTGCTGGTCGGCTTCCACGAGATGGGCGACGGCGCGCCCCTGAACAACATCAAGATCGGCGTGAAGCTCGCGGTCCTCTTCGTGATCCTGGCGATCGTCTACGTCAAGCGCGACGAGGAGCACGTGGAGAAGGGCCTCTTCGCGGCGGTCGGCGGACTGACCGTCGCCAACATCTTCATCGCCGTCCTCTGGCACTGACCGCCACCGGACGACCCCCTTCCGGTCCTTCCCCGTCATCCGCGGTCACGGACGGCCAGTTCCGGGCATCTCGTCATCGTCCCGTTACCTCGCGGTCTAGCGTCCTCCCCCAAGACCGACGGAAGGACGTGAGGCCCGCGTGGCCAGTCATCGAAAGCCCAGGCAGCGCCCGCTCTCCGGCGGCACCGTACGGACCGCCGCCACCCTCGTCCTCGCGGGCGCTGCCACCGCCACCGCCTTCGAAGGCACCTCGCTGGCCGACCCCCAGCCCACCCCCGCCCAGGTCAAGGCGGAGGTCGACCGGCTGTACGGGGAGGCCGAGGAGGCGACGGAGCAGTACAACGGGGCGAAGGTGAAGGCCGACGAGGCCGAGCGGGAGCTGTCCGCCCTGCGCGAGGAGTCCGCCCGCAAGGCGGACCGGCTGAACACCGCCCGGCGCTCGCTCGGATCGCTGGCCGCCACCCAGTACCGCAGCGGCGGCCTGGGCCCGGCCCTCCAGCTGGCGATGTCCACCGACCCGCAGGACTACCTGGAGCGCGCCTCCCTGCTGACCCGGGCCGGCGACCGCACCGCCGCCGAGGTGGCCTCCGTACGGCGCGGCCTCGACGAGGTCGGGCAGCTGCGCGACAAGGCCGCCGGGCGGCTCGCGGACCTGCGGGCCCGGCAGGGCGAGCTGGACCGGCAGAAGGCCGTCATCGACGGCAAGATCGACGCCGCCCGCCGGCTGCTGGCCCGCCTCACCGCCGAGGAGCGGGCGGCGTACGAGGCCGGGCCGGGCGGCGCCGCCCCGGCGGCCGCCGTCCCCCTCGGCGGCCGCACCCCCGCCCCGGCGCCCCCCGCCGACGGCTCGCGGGCCGCCCGCGCGGTGGCGTTCGCGTACGCGGCGATCGGCAAGCCGTACGTCTGGGGCGCGACGGGCCCGGGCTCGTACGACTGCTCGGGCCTGACCCAGGCGGCCTGGCGGGCGGCCGGGGTGTCCCTGCCCCGCACCACCTACACCCAGATCAACACCGGCCGGCGGGTCTCCCGGGACCAGCTCGCCCCCGGGGACCTGGTCTTCTTCTACTCGGGGGTCACGCACGTCGGCATGTACGTCGGCAACGGCCAGATGATCCACGCCCCGCGCCCCGGCTCGACGGTCCGCCTGGCGCCGGTGGACTCGATGCCCTGGGCGGGCGCCGCCCGCCCCGCGTAGGGCCGGTCCGGCCGGCCGGGGCCCGGCGGATCCGCCCTAGGGCGCCTTCACCGTCTTGCTGAGCCAGTCGAAGGTCTGCGGCAGCTGCTTCGACCACGACTCCAGGTTGTGGCCGCCGGTCACCTTCTCCGCGTGCACCGTGGTCGGCTCCTTCGCGAGGGCCTTGAGGTCCATGCCGGACAGGTAGCCGTCCTGCTCCGCCCCCGACATCCACAGCGCCACCGGCGGCGGCGCGGGCGCGGCCTGGAGCACCGCCTTCAGGTTGTGGGTGCGGCGCAGCTCCGGGTCCTGCGCGACCAGCGACGAGGGCTCCTGGCCGGGGTCGTTGTATCCGGACAGGGAGACGGCGGCGCCGTAGCGGTCGGGGTGCAGGATCGCCAGCTTGGCGGCGCAGTACGCCCCGGCGGAGTAGCCGGCCACGCCCCAGCTGCGGGCCTCGCCGGAGACCCGGAAGTTGTCGGTGACCATCTTGCGGACGTCGACGCTGAACCAGCTGTCCGCGTTGACCTTGCCGGGGATGTTGGCGCAGCCGGTGTCGGCGTTGCCCAGCAGCATCGCGCGCGGCGAGACGAGCACGAAGGGCTGTACCTTGCCCTGCTTCATCAGGGGTTCCAGCACCTCGTGCGCCTTCAGCCCCTGGAACCAGGACTTCCCGGTCCCGGGGATGCCCGGGATGAGCTCGACGACGGGGAACGTGCGGTCCTTGTAGGCCGGGTCGTCGTACTGCGGCGGCAGCCACACCATGACGTCGCCCTTGACCCCGGATATCTTCCCGTCGAGTTCGGTCTTGCGCACGCGTCCGCCGAGGCCCTCGACGGGCTGGAACTCCTGGCGGACCTTGGGCGCGGCCTTGACCTCTTCGGCCTTCTTCCCGCCGAGCCCGTCGGGGCCGAGGTCGGGGGCGGCGGTGACGTACTTCCCGGTGCCGAGGAGGTCGCCCCAGCTCGCGTAGAAGTTCATGTCGCGGTTGACCGCGACGAACACCAGCAGCACGGCGGTGGCCTGGGCGAAGACCACCATGGAGCCGCGCGCGGCCAGGCGCAGCGCGGCCGGGCCGCGGACCTTGCCCCACAGGGCCAGCGGCAGGGCGACGGCTGTCACGGTCAGGGCGACCGCCGTCGCGAAGAAGGGGGTCCCCGTCAGGCTCATCACGCCACCCAAGAGTCCGGCGCGCCGCCCCGCGGTTGCGCCGGCCCCCTGCGGTGTGGATCACACCGCAGGGGCCCGGGGCGGCGGTCAGACCAGGCGGCGGGCGGTGGCCCAGCGGGTCAGCTCGTGGCGGTTGGAGAGCTGGAGCTTGCGCAGCACCGCGGAGACGTGCGACTCGACCGTCTTGACCGAGATGAACAGCTGCTTGGCGATCTCCTTGTACGCGTACCCGCGCGCGATGAGCCGCAGCACCTCGCGCTCGCGCTGGGTGAGGCGGTCCAGGTCCTCGTCCACCGGCGGGGCGTCCGTGGAGGCGAAGGCGTCCAGGACGAAGCCGGCCAGCCGGGGCGAGAACACCGCGTCGCCGTCCTGCACACGGAAGACGGAGTTCACCAGGTCGGCGCCGGTGATGGTCTTGGTGACGTAGCCGCGGGCGCCGCCGCGGATGACGCCGATGACGTCCTCGGCGGCGTCCGACACCGACAGGGCCAGGAACCGCACCGGGTTCTCGGCGGCCGCCATCAGCGGGGCGCAGCGGCGCAGCACCTCGACGCCGCCGCCGCCGGGCAGGTGCACGTCGAGGAGCACCACCTCGGGCCGGGTGGCGGTGATGACGGTGACGGCCTGGTCCACGTCGGCCGCCTCGCCGACGACCTCCACCCCGGTCCGGGCGGTCTCCCCGATCTCGGCCTGGACCCCGGTGCGGAACATCCGGTGGTCGTCGACGAGCACCACCCGGACCTGCCTGCCCCCGGTCTCGTTCACAGCGCTGTCCTCGGTGCTCATGCCGCCCTCTCCATCTCCAGCTCGACTTCCGTGCCGCCGTCGGGCGCGGACCGCAGCCGGGCGGTCCCGCCGTTGCGCTGCATCCGGCCGATGATCGATTCTCGTACGCCCATGCGGTCGCCCGGTACCGCGTCCATGTCGAAGCCCGGGCCCCGGTCCCGTACGGACACGAAGACCGTGCGGCCCTCGACCTCCGCGTACACCTGCACCGGGCCCCCCTCGCCACCGTACTTGGCGGCGTTGACCATCGCCTCGCGCGCGGCCTGGACCTGTGCCGCCAGCTTCTCGTCGAGCGGGCAGTCCCCGACGACGACCACCTCGATCGGGACGCCGTGGTGGTCCTCGACCTCGGCGGCCGTCTTCTTCACCGCCTCCGCGAGGGTGGCGGGCTCCTCGGCCTCGTCCTTGCCGGTGCCCTCGGGCTTGTACAGCCAGTTGCGCAGTTCCCGTTCCTGGGCGCGGGCGAGGCGGCGGACCTCGCCGGCGTCCTCGGCGCCCCGCTGGATCAGGGTGAGGGTGTGCAGCACCGAGTCGTGGACGTGGGCGGCGACTTCGGCGCGTTCCTGGGCGCGGATGCGCATCAGGCGTTCCTCGGAGAGGTCCTGGGTCATCCGGATCAGCCAGGGTCCGGCGAGCAGGGCTATGCCGACGAGCACGGCGAGGGTGGCGGTGAGGACGTTGCCGAGCTGGGCGGCGGAGCCCCGTACGACGATGAAGACGGTCAGGCCCACGCCGACGAGCACCACCCCGGCCAGCGCCCGGGCGGCCTGGAGGAGGCGTCCGTGGCGGCCGGCGGCGGCGCTCCAGTGGGCGCGGCGGGCGTTGTCGGCCTGCCGCCAGACCAGGACCACGCCGGCGCCGACGAGCAGGGTCGGCCAGATGTAGCGGCCGTTCTCCCCGCCGACGCGCAGCTGCGAGAAGAAGATGCCCGCGCCGACGGCCAGCGCGATCAGTCCGGACACGGCCCCCTTGTCGGGCTTGCGCAGCCGCCGGGTGCCGTCGGGCAGGGTCTCGAAGAAGGAGTGGTGGCCGGTCTTGCCGCCGACGCCGAGCGGGACGAACACCCAGAACGCCGCGTAGAGCAGCACGCCCAGCCCGTCCCCGAACATGAACATGCCGAGGAAGGCGAGCCGGACCCAGATCACCGGCAGCCCGAGGTGCCCGGCCAGACCGCGGGCGACGCCGCCGAGCATCCGGCCGTCGGCGCTGCGGTAGAGCTTGCGCTGGGGGACGTCCTCGGCTTCGGGCGGGTGCGGTGGGCGGGACGCGGCGGCTACGGGCATGGCACCAAGGGTCACACGCCCGGGCGGGGCCCGGCATCAGGGCATCCCCCCAGTTCGTCCGGGGGGATATCAGGGTTGCGCCAGGGTCGGGACCGGTGCCGCGGGGCCGGGCGGACCGTCACCATGGACCCATGACCGAAGTACACGACGCTCCCCCGGCCGATCCCGGGACGCCCGCCCCGGACGGCCGCCCGCCCCTGCGCCGCAGCAAGCACGACAAGGTGCTCGCGGGCGTGTGCGGCGGCCTCGGCCGGTACTTCGGCCTGGACCCGGTGGTGTTCCGGATCGTGCTGGGCGTGCTCGCCGTCACCGGCGGCGTCGGTCTGATCTTCTACGGGTTCGCCTGGCTGCTGCTCCCGCAGGACGGCGAGGAGGACAGCGAGGGCAGGAAGCTGCTGACCGGCCGGGTGGAGGGCGCCACCCTGGCGGCGGTCTTCAGCGCCCTGGTGGGCTGCGCCCTGTTCCTGTCGATGGCGGACAACGGGGTGATCGGGGGCTTCTCCGTCCTGGTCGTCCTGGCCCTCGGCGCCGCCTCGTACTGGTCGCAGCGCCACCGCCGCGCCCCCGAGGCGGAGGCGGAGGCCCCCGCGGCGCACCGGCCCGCGCCGCCGGAGACGCAGGCGCCGCCGGTGCCCGGCACCCCGTCGTGGTGGCGGGACCCGCTGGTCAAGGACGGCACCACCGGCCCCGTCGGGTCGACGGGCTACCTGTGGGGCCCCGACGACGAGGACCGGCCGCCGCCCGGCGAGGCCCCGGCGCGGCCGGACGAAGCGGCCCCGGTACGGTCCGGCGGCGGCATCGGGGGCCGGGTGTTCGTGCTGGCCCTGCTGGCCGGAGCGGCCGGCACGGCGTCGGTGTGGCACGGCAGCACCCTCGCGCACGCCCTCCAGGTCGGGCTCGCCTCGGCGCTGGCCGTCTTCGGACTGGGCCTGGCCGTCAGCTCCCTCAAGGGGCGCACCGGCTTCGGGACGGTCCTGCTCTCCCTGATCACCGCCGGTCTGCTCGCGGGTTCGCTCGCCCTGCCGCGCGAGATCGGCACCGACTGGCACGACGTCGACTGGCGCCCGGCGGCGGTGGCCGACGTACGGCCCTCGTACCGGTCGGGCACCGGGCTCGCCACCCTGGACCTGAGCCGGCTGGACGTGCCGAAGGGCACCACCCTGATCGTCAGCGCGTCCATCGATGCCGGCCGGCTGAAGGTGATCGTGCCCCGGGAGGTCACCGCGCGGGCCGAGGTCTCCATCCGGCTCGGCGACATCCAGCTCCCCGGGGAGGGCGGCCCCGACATCCGCGTGAAGAGCGGCGGGGAGACCCGGCGGGCGACGCTGCCCCCCACCGCCGGCACCGAAGCCGGCGGGACGATCGAGCTGCGCCTGGAGGCGGGCGTGGGACAGGTGGAGGTGGACCGTGCGGCGTCATGAGTTCCAGCCGGGACGGCTGCTGGCGGGACTGGTCCTGACCGCGGTCGGGGTGCTCTACCTGCTCGACGCGGCCGGGGAGACGGACCTGCCCTGGTTCCTGGTGGTCCCGATGGCGGCCGGCGGGCTCGTGCTCGCCGCGGTGGTCGGGGTGGTGACCTACGCCGTCCGGCGGGACCGGCGCTCGGGTGCGACCGGATCGGCCGACCGCCGGATGAGCGAGTCCGCCGACAGATAGGGCGCCCCGGCGAGGATCAGCGGGGTCCAGGCCATCAGATAGACCAGGTCGTTGCCGTAGTAGTACGGGCTGACCGCCCAGGACACCGTGAGCCACAGGCTGAGCGAGATCAGCGCTCCGCCGGTGGCCGCGATCCGGGTCAGCAGCCCGGCGAGCGCGCCGAGGCCGACGAGGAGCTCGCCGACGGCGATGGCGATGCCGAAGCCGACGGGCGACTTCAGGGCCAGGTCCACCAGGGCGGGCACGGCGGCGGTGTCGCGCACCCCGTGCATCAGTTCGCCGAGGGAACCGGGGCCGGTGGCGGACAGGAACGCGGAATCGGTCAGCTTGTCCAGACCCGCGTACACGAAGGTCACGCCGAGGAAGATCCGCAGGGGCAGGAGCGCGTGGCGGGCGGCCGTCTCTCTGAGGGACGGGGCCGGCAGCCCTGAAGGCACGTCAGTTCGGGTCACGCCCCATGTGTACCCCGTTCACTCGGCGACGTCGATGCCGTAGCGGTTGGATTCCACCCCCGCGGCGGTCACCACCTGGATCTCGGTGCGGCCGGGCTCGACCTCCGCCGGCACCGGCACGGTCAGCACCGCGTCCGAGGGGTTGGTGAAACCGCCCGGTACCGGGACCAGCGGTACGTGGACGTGCACGGCCCCGATCCGCACCACCAGCCGGGCCATCATCTCCGGGGTCTGCGCCCCCGGCGGTACGAAGCCCACCCCGCGGATCTCGATGTCGTCCCCGGGGCGGACGGCCGCGTCCAGGTCCCCGGGCTCCCGTCTGCGCACCACCGACAGCACGAGCGGACGGCTGCCCTCGGCGTACTTCGCCGCCAGGTAGACCACCGCGGAGAGGGCCACCAGCAGGGCCAGCGACCACGGCAGCCGCGGCAGCCGGTCCGGGAAGCGGGCCAGCGAGACCGCCGCGAAGGCCAGCACCACCGTGGAGACCAGCACGTACTGGGAGTCGGTGAAACTCCCCCGGCCCGCGTCGTCCGTGAGCAGGTCGGCCCCTGCGGGGCGGTCCGCCGGGAGCTTCTGCAGCCGCTGCCCCAGGATCCGTACGGCGACCACCCGGCGCACCAGCACCGCCACCCCGGACGTCAGCGCGAGCACCGCCAGCAGCGGCAGCGCCCGGCCCAGCGCGAGCCCGTCGTAGAGGGCGTCGCGCTCCGGCCCGGGCGAGGAGGCCGCCAGCCGCAGCGCGGGCAGCAGCGCGGCGAAGGCGGTGAGCACCAGCCAGGCCGCGGGGACCGCCTTGGAGGTCGACAGCCGGTTGTCCTCGCCGACCAGCGGGGCCAGCAGGCCGCCGCGCAGCGACTGGGCCCGCGCCGCGACGGTGAGCAGCCCGGCCAGTACGACGGCCGCCAGCAGGGCGGCGGTGCGGGCGGCGGACCAGCCGGTGCCGAGCGCCGTGCCGACCTGGACCACCAGCAGCATCCCGGCGGCGATCCACAGGGCGAGGACGGCCCGCCGGGACAGCAGGTACAGCCAGGAGTGCCCGGCCTCGCGGCCCCGGTCGGCGACCGTGCGGGCGGACAGGGTCAGTTCGTCCGACACCCACTGGCGGGAGGCGCCGAGCGAGTGGGCCACGGCGGCCGGGACGCCCTGCCCCGCGGCGAACTCCTCGCGTTTCTCCAGGAAGGCGGCCACCGCCCGCCGGTGCCCCTCGCGGGCTCCGTGGGGGCAGTCGTCGCAGGTGCAGCCGCCGCCGTGGGTACTTCGGGGGATCTCTTGGACAGCCACGCGCGTGTTGCCTCTCTGAACTCCGGTGCAATGCCAGCGAATTGTGCACCACTGCGGCAGTGCTCCGGATTGCGCACGATGTCAGAGCAGGTGATTAACCGTTCATGATGTTGACGTCACCCCTCCGGGTGCCTCCCGCAGCGGCTGGTAGCTCACCCAGGCGGCCAGATCCGAGCCGAACCGCCCGCGGGTGGCGACCGCGCTGCGGTGGTCGATGGGCACCGGCTTCCCCGCCGCCCGCGCGATCAGCTGCACCTGCGCGGCCCGCTCCGCCGCCAGGAACCACCACAGCGCCGCCTCCACCGAGTCCCCGACCGTCAGCAGGCCCCGGTTGCGCAGGATCAGCGCCTTGTACGGGCCCAGCGCGCGCCCGATCCGCGCCGGGTCCTGCGCCTCGGCGAACTCGTCCAGCAGCGCGTGGTCCTCGTAGAAGGCGCAGGCCTCCTCCGTGACCGGGGCCAGCAGTTCGCCGAGGCAGGCCAGCGCCCTGCCGTACGGGCCCTGGGTGCGCACGACGGCCACCACCCCGGGCCGCTCGCGGTGGACGGCCGCGTGCACGGCGAAGGCCAGCTGGTTCACGCGCCGCTCCCCCTCCAGCACCCGGCCCTCCCCGTCGACCAGCAGCAGGTCCTCGGGGGTGAGCGCGCCGAACGCCCGCCCGAAGGGGTTCACCCAGTAGCAGTCCTCGAACTCCGGGTCGCGTACGGAGACCTGCCCGGCCACCCCGTCCTCGTACCCCAGCCGCCCCAGCAGCCGCAGCCCCTCGGCGAGCCGCTCCCTGCGGTGCGCCCGGGTCTCACCGGCCGTGGCGAAGACGGGCGGCATCGCGAAGCCGAGCCGCTCCGCGGGCACGGGTACGGGCCGCTCGGCCACGGGGCCCCTCCTTCGTCTCGGGGTCGCTCGTCTCGGGGTCGCTCGCGGCGCAAGGTACCGGCGCCCGCCCGAAGAGGCCATACACGCGACGGAGCCGCCGCTCCCCGGAGGGGAACGGCGGCTCCGTCAGGCACGTGGGGCCGGGGGCGGGAGCCCTACTCCCACTCGATGGTGCCCGGGGGCTTGCTCGTGCAGTCCAGGACCACGCGGTTCACGTCCGGCACCTCGTTGGTGATCCGGGTGGAGATCTTCGCCAGGACCTCGTACGGCAGGCGCGTCCAGTCCGCCGTCATGGCGTCCTCGGAGGAGACGGGGCGCAGCACGATCGGGTGGCCGTAGGTGCGGCCGTCACCCTGGACGCCCACGCTGCGGACGTCGGCGAGCAGCACGACCGGGCACTGCCAGATCTCCCGGTCCAGGCCGGCGGCGGTCAGCTCGTGGCGGGCGATGGCGTCGGCCTCGCGCAGCAGGTCCAGGCGCTCCTTGGTGACCTCGCCGACGATGCGGATGCCGAGGCCGGGGCCGGGGAACGGCTGGCGCTGGACGATCTCCTCGGGCAGGCCGAGCTCCTGGCCGACCATCCGGACCTCGTCCTTGAACAGCTGGCGCAGCGGCTCGACGAGCTCGAACTCGATGTCGTCGGGCAGGCCGCCCACGTTGTGGTGGGACTTGATGTTGGCCGTGCCGGTGCCGCCGCCGGACTCGACGACGTCCGGGTAGAGGGTGCCCTGCACGAGGAAGGCGACCGCCGGGCCGTCCTCCTGGAGGATCTCCAGCTGGGCCTGCTCGAAGACGCGGATGAACTCGCGGCCGATGATCTTGCGCTTGGTCTCCGGGTCGGAGACGCCGGCGAGCGCGTTCAGGAAGCGCTCCTGCGCGTCGACGACCTTCAGCTGGACGCCGGTGGCGGCCACGAAGTCCTTCTCGACCTGCTCGGTCTCACCCTTGCGCATCAGGCCGTGGTCGACGTACACGCAGGTCAGCTGGGAGCCGATGGCCTTCTGCACGAGGGCCGCGGCGACCGCCGAGTCCACGCCGCCGGACAGGCCGCAGATGGCGCGCTTGTCGCCGACCTGCTCGCGGATCGCCGCGATCTGCTCCTCGACGATGTTGCCGGTCGTCCAGGACGGGGACAGGCCCGCGCCCCGGTAGAGGAAGTGCTCCAGAACCTGCTGGCCGTGCGTGGAGTGCATGACCTCGGGGTGGTACTGGACCCCGTACAGCCGCTTCTCGTCGTTCTCGAAGGCCGCGACCGGGACGACGTCCGTCGACGCGGTGACGCTGAAGCCCTCCGGGGCGGCGGAGCAGGCGTCACCGTGCGACATCCACACCGACTGGCTCGTGGGCGTGCCCTCGAACAGCGTGGAGCCGGCCTTGGAGACGGCCAGCGGGGTACGGCCGTACTCGCGCGCGCCGGAGTTGTCGACGGTGCCGCCGAGGGTGGTCGCCATCAGCTGGAAGCCGTAGCACATGCCGAACACCGGGACGCCGGCCTCGAACAGGGCACGGGAGTCGTCCAGGCGCGGGGCACCCTCTTCGTACACGGAGGACGGTCCGCCGGAGAGGATGATCGCCTTGGGGTCCTTGGCGAGCATCTCGGCCACGGGCATCGTGCTGGGCACGATCTCGCTGTAGACCCGGGCCTCGCGGACGCGGCGGGCGATGAGCTGGGCGTACTGAGCGCCGAAGTCGACGACGAGAACCGTGTCCGGGGCGCTGTCGTGGGCGGCGGAGGGTGCTTCTGGCACGGGGCGGCCTTCCGGCGGAAGAGGGTGGCTGTTTTGTCGATTCTACCGGTGGCACCACCCCCCGTTTTGTCGCACCATCCGAGTCCCCCGCCACGGTGACGCCCCGCGACGCCCCGCTCACAGCGCCTGCCGCGCCCGCCCGATCACCCGCTGGGCGTCGGCCCCGTACACGGCGGACTCGCGGAGCGTGTCCCAGACCCGGAGGTGGGTCGCCACGCTGTCCGCGTCGTCCAGCCACAGCTCGGCGTGCCAGGTCTCCACGATCACCTGCCGGTCGTCGTAGATCCAGAACCCGGTGGCGGGCGGGATCCTCAGCGCCGCCGAGAACGGCACGATCCCCAGCTCGACAGTATCGAGACCGACCACCCCGACCAGCCGGTCGAGCTGCGCCGCGAGCACGGCGGGCGGGCACACCCGCGCGTGCAGCGCGGCCTCCCACATCAGCAGGTGGAACCGCTTCCCGGGATCGTAGAGCGCCTCCTGCCGCCGCATCCGCGAGCGGACGGCTTCGTCGGCGTCCCGTGGGGAGCGTTGCAGCTCGGCGTACCGGGTGAAGATGCAGCGCGCGTAGTCGGGCGTCTGCAGGATCCCCATGACCATGGCCGGCTCCCACCCGCGAAGCACGGCCGCATCGGCGTGAGCGGCGAGGTGCGTGTCCTGGACCGCTTTGTGCCCCGCCCCGAGCTGGCGCCGCCAGGACCGGATGTGGCTTTCGAAGCCCCGCAACCGTGCGAGCAGCTCGTCGTACGCCTCGGGCTGCCCGGTCCCCTCGGCCCATGCCCGCAGATCCTCGGGGGTCGCGGTCTGCCTGCCGTTCTCCAGCTTGCTCACCTTGGGCTGGGCCCAGCCGAGGCGACCGGCCAGCGCCGCACCGGTGAGCCGGCCACCAGCGGCCGCGAGACGCAACTCGCGCAGCCGTATGCCGAGCGCCTCGCGTGCCTGCTGATAGTCCGTGCTCACCGGTACCCGCTCATTGCCGCTACTTGGGCTCGAACGCCTCGTACGGCACAGCGTAGTGCGAGGCCGCATCGCGCACTTGGGCATAGCGCAGCACCTCGGCGGGCTCCGTGATGAGCTCGACGTCCACGAAATTGTCGTCGGCGTCGAAGTTCAGCAGCGCGACGGTCCGCGAGTCGAGGATCCAGAAGTCCTCCTCGGGCAGGCGCAGCCGCTCGGCGTCGCTGCGCCGGAGGACGCGGATGTCCTCGCCCAGGGCGCTGTTGCGGCGGGCGTTGTTGAGCAGGTAGAGCTGCCCGGGCGTGGCCGGTTCGTCAACGATGCGGACGCGCTCGAACCGCTTTCCGAGCGCGACCTGTTCGCGGCGCTCTGCGCACCACTCCGGGTTCGCCCCCTCCCAGTTCACGGGCTCGCCCCTGGTGAACTGCGCGTAGGTTTCGGTGGCTTCGTCCGATGCGTAGCGGCGACGCGTCTCCAGCCGCCACGTCACGTGCTCGAACCTCGTGAACAGCCGGTCGAACTCGTCCAGGCCGATGATGCGGGGCACGCGATCGGCCTCCTTGGGTCCGAAGTCGACGAGCAGCTCCCGCGGAACCACGACGGGGACTTCTCCGGGCGACAGATGCTTGAGCTGGGCGATGTCCTCAGGGTCGGTGAGCGGTGGTCCGTGGACGATGACCTCACCGCTGTCCAGGTCCTCGTGCACCGCCGGGCACCCGTTGACCCCACTGCCCGTGCCGTTGAATCGCAGTCGACGCGCCATGGCGTTTCCCCTCTCGTAGCCGGTGCGCCCAGCATCGAGCAGTACGCGCACCCGCTGCTACGGCTCTCAGGCCTCCTGGTGAGAATTTCAGGGCATACCCTCGGGCTCCCCGAGCATAATCGCGAATGATCCCTCGCGTCCCTCAACTCTTCGTCCCTAACGTCCAGTTCATGGCACCTCAGACCACCATGAGCCCGCCCGTCCACCTCCGCCTCCCCACCGACGCACCCAGACCGACTCCGGGGTGTGACGTGTGTGCGGCGCTCGTCCGGGAGCGGCGGGAGGCGTATCGGCGGGGGGACCGTTCGGCGGTGTCGGACTGCAACGTGGAGATCGTGGCGCATCGGGGGCGGGGGCGGTGTTGAGGCGCGTGCCCGAGGGCGGGGTCGTCTACGAGGTGTTCTGCCGGGCGTACTGCTGCCCCGCGGACTCCGGGCCGCAGGACGAGGAGGACGCGGCGGAGGAGTGGGCGCTGCGGCACGCGCGGCGCAGCGGGCACGAGGTGTTCCGGCGGGTGCGGAGCGACCACGCGCGGGTCGTCTCAGGATGTGGGCCCGGTTGACCGGGGGCCGGGGCGGAGGGTAATAATCCGTCCATGCGCAAGCAGCTGAGCTTCCTCTTTACCTATGGCACCGGTCGGTCCGGTCGCCATGGGTCCGTGTGATGCTCGCTTGAGCCGCTGACTTCCCAGAGCGCCCCGGTCCGACAGGACCGGGGCGCTTCTGCGTGTGCCTCCGTCCTGCGGGCCCCATCCCCCAGGAGACACGACATGACCACCATCGCCACCACCCCCGAGCAGCTCATCGCCGCCAGCCGCGAGCGGATCGACGCGCTCGACGACCGGATCATCGGTCTGATCCAGGAACGGATGGCCGTCTCGGCCGTCATCCAGGACGCCCGGATCACCTCGGGCGGGCGCCGGGTGCACCTCTCGCGCGAGATGGAGGTGCTCGCGCACTGGAGCGACGCCCTCGGCAAGCCCGGCACCGCCCTCGCGATGACCCTGCTGGAGCTGTGCCGCGGCCGCGTCTGACGGGTGTTCGTCACCCTTCCGGACCGTGACCGGCCGCGCGGGGGCTTCGTTCTCGGGGTAGTCCGCGTCAGCCAGGTGCGGTTCGCACCACCACGCGTGACTCCACAGGAGCGATGAGACGTGACGCCCGAGGGCGTGCGTCGTGGGACCTCGCTCCGCCGTGACCGGACGGCAGGGGACAGCAGCCCGGTCACCCATGAGGACGGCCGGCCCGGGGGACGCCCCGGGCCGGCCGTTCCGCGTTCCTACGCCGTGCGGCGCCGGCGGAAGGCCACGTACAGCCCGCCTCCGACGAGGACCAGCGCGGCCCCCGCCAGGCCGAGCGGGCCCGCGGTGCTGCCGGTGGAGGCGAGCGGGCCGCGCGAGGTGGAGTTGCCCGCGGCCGAGGCGCCGCCGCTCGCGCCGGCCGACGGCGAGGCCGAGGCGGAGGCGGACGGGGAGGGGGAACCGCTCGGCGTCGGCGTGCCCGAGGGGCTCGGGGCCGGACCGGTGGGGTTCACCGTGAACGCGGCCTGGTTGTTGGCCAGTACCGGGTCGAAGGGGTGCCGCTGCACTTCGCCGCCGGGGCCGGGGCGGCCGACGGTGATCGCGCCCCGGGCGTCCGGGACGGCCTTGTCGATCCGCACCTCGAAGGGGAACTCGGCCTTCGCGGTCTCCGGCAGCGAGGTACCGGTGGCGCAGAGGTAGCGGGGAGCGGAGTCGACCCCGGTGGACCGGCAGGCCGCGGGGGCCGTCAGCACCTTGAGACCGGGCGGGAGCACCACGTCGACGACGGCCGCCGGGGCGGTGGAGCGGGGCTCGAAGACCCAGGCCGGGCCCTGGTTGCGCACCGAGACGACGGCCTTGGCGGTGGCACCCGCCTTCCCCTTCACGACGAGGGCGTCGGCCGCCAGGTCGGCGGTGTTGGTGACGGCGAAGTCGGCCTCGCGCCGGTTGTCGGCGGGGTTGAGGTCCGGGCCGCGCAGGGCCGGGGTCAGCGCCGCCGCACGCTTCTTCGCGGTGAGCTTGCGGCCACCGGCCGGGCCCTTCCCGGCCGGATCCTTCGCCGCGGGATCCTTCGCCGCCGGGTCGCCCGGCTGCGGCTTCGCGTCGGCGCCCGCGTTCGCGCCCGCCTGCGCCGCAGGGGCCGCCGCCGGGTAGATGCCGTAGCCGAGCAGCTCCGCGCGGGCGTGCGCGGCGGCCTTCAGGTGCAGGGGGCTGTCACCGGCCAGCTCGTAGCTCTCGCCCGCCTTGAACTCCCCCTCGACCGTGCAGAGCGCGGTGGTGGTGGTGCTGGTGGTGCGGTACGTGCAGTTGTCGTAGCGCTCGCCGAACTCCAGGCCGTGGCTGGCCTCCAGCTCCAGGACCACGCCCCGCGCCGACTGCCCGCCGCGGTTGGCGAACGCGAGGGGCAGCGGCTGGCTCTCCCCCGGCTTGGGATCCCGCTTGAGCCGCATCTCCTCCATCACCAGGTCGGGGCCGCCGACCGTGACCGAGGTGACCGCGGACGTGACGGTGGCCCCGGCCGCGGCGCCGCTCACCCTGATCTCGCCGGACTTCCCCTCGGCCGCCCCCTTCGCGGCGGCCACCTCCAGGTCGATGCCGCGCGGGGAGCCCGCGCGCGGGGCCTCGTCCTTGCAGACGAGCGTGCTCGCGACGGCCGTGCACCGGGGCGCCGTGGCACCGGCGGCGGGCACCTCGCGGACGGTGGCCACCCCGGCGGCCTTGGCCAGGTCGACGGTGAAGGTGACGGGGCCGGTGAAGGCGGCGGCGCCGGCCGGCTGCTCCAGCCGGACGGCCAGGGCCACCGGCTTCGGCGAGCCGTCGGCCGGATGCGGCGGAAGGGCGAGGGCGGCCGGGGCCGCCAGGGTCAGGACGGGGTCCGCGGCCGGGGCCGCCGGCGGGACGAGGGGTTCCGCGGCCTGCGCGGGGGCGGTGGCCAGCCCCGCGGCGACCAGGCCGCAGGCGGCCAGCAGGGAGATGCGCTGTCTCATGCACCCTGTGACCACCGGACCCCGGCCACAGTTGCGCCCTTGGCCCTGTGACCGACACCACAGACCCGGCCCAAAGATTCCGGTACAACCTTCTTCGGCGACCGCCTGTCCTCTCTTGTACCGCGGTGAGTACCGCGCTCGGAGGGGGAGCGCGGTACTCACCGCGGTCAGTGATCCGGTTCCGGTTGCCTCGGAGGCACGGCGGGAACGGCCAAGAAGGGCAGCCGCAGCGCACCGAAGGCTTCCTTGGGCACGGCCGGACGGACCGGTTCCACCGCCGGGAGACGGACGTACGCCGCCCCTTGCTCGGGCCGCGGGTCCTCCTCGCCGTTGTTCGGCCAGTAGGACATCGCCCGCTCGGCCTGCGCCGTGATCGTCAGCGACGGGTTGACCCCGAGGTTCGCGGAGACCGCCGAGCCGTCGACGACCGAGATGCCCGGGTGCCCGTAGAGCCGGTGGTACGGATCCACCACCCCCTCCCGCGGCGAGGCGCCGATCGGGCAGCCACCGAGGAAGTGCGCGGTCAGCGGCGTGCCCATCAGCTCGCCGACGTTGCTGCCGGGGAAGCCGTTGATCTCCTCGGCGAGCAGGGTCGCGGCCCGGGTGGCCTCCTCGATCTGCACCGGGTTGGGCGCGCCGTGGCCCTGGCGGGCGGTCAGCAGCCCCTTGCCCAGGCCGCCGGGCTTGCGGTACGTCGTCAGGGAGTTGTCCAGGGACTGCATCACCAGGCCGATGATGGTCCGCTCCGACCAGCGCCGGTTGGACAGCGAACGGGCCAGCTGTACGGGGTGCCGCGCGGTGCGGGCGAACCAGGCGCGGACCCGGTGGCGGGAGTAGGGCACCTGGAGGACGGTCAGGAACCCCATGGCGTTGGAGCCCTTGCCGTAACGGACGGGCTCGATGTGGGTGTCGGCGTCGGGGTGCACCGAGGAGGTGATGGCCACGCCCCGCGTGAAGTCCGCCCGGCTGCCCTGCCCGTGGCGCTCGCGGTAGCGGCGGTCGTCGGTCTGGGCGCCCACCAGCCCCTCGGAGTTGGTGCGGGTCAGCTCGCCGAGCCGCTCCGAGAGGCGGGGCAGTTCGCCCCGGTCCTTCATGGTGTGCAGCAGGGTCTGGGTGCCATAGGTGCCCGCCGCGACGACCACGTACCGGGCGCGCAGCACCTTGGCCCGGCCCGTGCGGCGGTGGTCGGTGGGCGCGGTGCGGACCCGGTAGCCGCCCTCCGGATGGTCGGAGAGGGCGGTGACCGTGGTCATGGGGTGGATGACGGCGCCCGCCCGCTCGGCGAGGTGCAGGTAGTTCTCGTTCAGGGTGTTCTTGGCCCCGTGGCGGCAGCCCGTCATGCACTCCCCGCACTCGGTGCACCCCGTACGGGCGGGCCCGGCCCCGCCGAAGTACGGGTCGGGGACCTCCCGTCCCGGTCCCGTCGGCGCGGCTCCGCCGGCGTCCTCGCCGTCGCCGAAGAACACGCCGACCGGCGCCATGTGGAAGGAGCCGCCCACGCCCATCTTCTCGGCGGCCGCCTTGAGGTGGACGTCGGAGGGGGTGAGCGTCGGGTTCAGCCGTACGCCGAGCATCCGCTTGGCCTGCTCGTAGTACGGGGCGAGTTCCTCGCGCCAGTCGGTGATGGACGCCCACTGGCGGTCCTCGAAGAAGGCGGCGGGCGGGACGTACAGGGTGTTGGCGTAGTTGAGCGAGCCGCCGCCCACCCCGGCGCCCGCGAGGACCATCACGTTGCCGAGCAGGTGGATGCGCTGGAGGCCGTACAGCCCGAGGGCCGGCGCCCACAGGTAGTTGCGCAGGTCCCAGCTGTTCTTGGGCAGGCTCTCGCGGGTGAAGCGGCGCCCTGCCTCCAGGACGCCCACCCGGTAGCCCTTCTCGGTGAGCCGCAGCGCCGAGACGGACCCCCCGAAGCCCGATCCGATGACGATGACGTCGTAGTCGTACGACACGGGCGTGCTCCTAACGGAAGCGGAGGGCCTTCATGACCTTGAGGCTGCGGGTCATGAACTCCGCGTACTTCGCGTCGTCCATGCCCAGCGAGGGCGCCATCGGCAGCAGCCGCTGGTGGGCCACGGTCTGCGCCTCGGTGTACTTGAGGATCCCCTCGGAGCCGTGGCGGCGGCCGAGGCCGGAGTCCTTCATGCCGCCCATCGGGGCCTGGGCGCTGCCGTAGGCGGGGGCGTAACCGTCGTTGATGTTGACGGTGCCGGTGCGCAGGCGGGCGGCGACGGCGTGGCCGCGCCGCGCGTCCTTGGTCCAGACGCTGGAGTTGAGGCCGTAGGGGGTGGCGTTGGCCCGGGCGATGACCTCGTCCTCGTCGGTGAACCGGTAGACGGAGACGACCGGGCCGAAGGTCTCCTCGGCGCAGACGGCCATCGGGGCCTCGACCCCGTCGAGGATGGTGGGTTCGTAGAAGAGGGGGCCGATGTCGGGGCGGGCGGTGCCGCCGGCGACGAGGGTGGCGCCCTTGGCGACGGCCTCCTCCACGTGCCGCTGTACGGTCTCCAGCTGGCGCGTCCCGACGAGCGAGCCCATGTCCGCCCCGTACGCGAGGGCGTGGCCGAGCCGCATGGCCCTGGTGCGGGCGGCGAACCGCTCGACGAAGGCGTCGGCGATCGAGGCGTGGACGTAGAGCCGCTCGATGGAGATGCAGAGCTGGCCCGCGGAGGAGAAGCAGGCGCGGACGGCGCCCGCGGCGGCCTTCTCCACGTCGGCGTCGGCGAGGACGAGCATGGCGTTCTTGCCGCCGAGTTCGAGGGAGACCCCGACCAGCCGGGCCGCCGCGCCCTGGGCGACCTCGCGGCCGGTACGGGTGGAGCCGGTGAAGGAGACGTAGTCGGCGTGCCGGACCACCTCGGGGCCGACGACCGGGCCCTCGCCGAGGACGACCTGGAAGACCTCGGCGGGCAGTCCGGCCTCGATCAGCAGGTCCCGGGCCCACAGGGCGGTCAGCGCGGTCTCGGTGTCCGGCTTCATGACGACGGCGTTGCCCGAGACGAAGGCGGGCAGGGCGTCGCCGACGGACAGTTCGAGGGGGTAGTTCCAGGGGGCGATCTGGCCGACGACGCCGCGCGGCTGGCGCAGTTCGGTGACCTTGGTGAGGGTCGGCATGGCGCCCGTGTGGCCCTTGGGGCGCAGGTACGAGGGCGCCTTGCGGCCGTAGTGGCGGGCGGCGACGGCGACGGCCTGGACCTCTTCGTGGGCGTGCAGGCGGGCCTTGCCGGTCTCCAGCTGGATGAGGTCGAGGACCTCGGACTGGCGGGCCAGGACCAGGTCGTGGAAGCGCAGCAGGACGGCCGCGCGGCGGCGTACGGGCACCGCCGCCCAGGCGGACTGGGCGGCGCGGGCGCGGGTGAAGGCGGTGGCCACGTCCTCGGGGGTGGCCTCGGGGAGCTCCGCCAGCACGTCCCCGGTGAAGGGGGTGTGGTTGGCGGTCCGGCCCGAGCCGATCACTCCGCGGGTCAGCCGGGTGACCAGCTCGGGGGTCACCACGTCGGCGGCGCCGCGGGCGCCGGCCGGGACCGGTGCGACGGGGTTGGTGGGCTGCGGTGCGGTGCGGAGGGGGGCGTCGGGGGCCTGCGAGTCCGTCATGGCGGTGAGCGTATGCCGCCGGCGGGCCTTTGGGTACCCGTGGGTAACCGGATTTTGCCAAGTCTGCCAGTGATCGCTGGCGCGATCGGCGGAGTGTGGCGCGATCCCGGCGCCGCGGGGCTCCCCGAAGCGCCCCGGCGGGCGCTCCGGCGGCTTCCGCCGCCCCCGCGCCCGCCCCCTCGGTCAGCCCTTCTTCGCCGGGGGCTGCCAGCCGGTGAGCACCGTGTCGAACTGCTGCCGGATCTTCGGCCACTCGTTCGCCGGGCCCGACATGTACACCGCGTACTCGACGTCGTCCGGGCTGACGTACATCTGCTCGATGGCCCGGCGCGGCCCGGCGTGCGGCGCCTTCTCCGTCCAGGAGAAGTCCCACAGCCCGGCGCGGGTGGTGTCGCGGAAGCTGTTCTGGCGCAGCGCCTCCCGCTTGTAGTCCATCCGCTCCTTGAGCTGCTTCTCCATGTCCAGGAGGTGCACGTACGGGTTCTCGTAGTCCGGGGTGGTGTCGATGGCGATCCGGATCAGGTGACGGCCGTTGTCGGGGGTGTAGTCGATCTGGTTGCCGTCCATCTGGCGCTTCCAGCCGGCCGGGACGAACAGCGTGAAGCCCGCCGGGTCCTCGGCCTTCACGAAGCCGGCCGGCACGGGCACCTCCCCGGTCCCGGCCTTGGTGCCACCGCTGCCACCGCTGCCGCCGCCGTCGCCGCCCGCGGCCGGTCCGTCGGGAGTCGAGGCGGACTTGTCGGCGGAGCCGGCGTCCTTGACCCCCTCACCCTTGCCGTCGAGGTACGTGAGCACCCCGAACACCCCGCCGCCGCCGAGCAGCGCCGCCACCAGCGCGACGGCCGCGGCCCGCTTGAGACGCCCGGCCGGACGCCCGTCCGGGACGGGCCGGGGCTCGCCGAAGGCGGTCGTCGCGGCGGGCGCGGGGGCCGGGGCGGCGGGCGGCTCCGGCTGCGGGGACTGCACGGGCGGCAGCTCCTCGGCGCCGACCGCGCGCGTGGGCACGTACGCCTGGGCCGCCTTGGGCTCGCGGCCCTCCATCGCCTCGATCAGCATCCGCTCGGCCTCGGACGCCGAGGGCCGCTCCGCCGGATCCTTGCGCAACAGGGCGGTGATGACCGGACCCAGCGCACCCGACTGGCGCGGCACGGGCGGCTCGTCGTTGACCACGGCCTGGAGGCTGGAGATGGGCGACGTACGGCGGAACGGCGAGCGGGCCTCGACGGCCGTGTAGAGGGTGGCGCCCAGGGACCACAGGTCGGAGGAGGGGTCGGGGGCACCGCCCGTCACCCGCTCGGGGGCCAGGTAGTCGATGGAGCCGACGAGTTCACCGGTCCGCGTGATGGACGAATCGCCCTCGATCGCGGCGATCCCGAAGTCCGTGAGCAGCACCCGGCCGTCCTTGGCCAGCAGGACGTTGCCCGGCTTCACGTCCCGGTGCAGCACGCCGACCGCGTGCGCGGCGCGCAGCGCGCCCAGCACGTGTAGCCCGATCCGGGCCGCCTCGCGGGGCTCGATGCGCCCGGCGGCCTTGGCGGCCTCCGCGAGGGAGGGACCGTCGATGTACTCCATGACGATCCACGGCCGGTCGTCGTGCTCCAGCACGTCGTGGACGGTGACCACCGCCGGGTGCTGGATCCGGGCCGCGGCCCGGGCCTCCTTCTGGGTCCGGGCGTGCAGGACCTCCCGGTCGGCCTGGGCCACGTACAGCCCCGCCGTCAGTTCCTTGACCGCCACGGTCCGGTGCAGCAGCTCGTCGTGCGCACGCCACACCTTGCCCATGCCACCGCTGCCGATGGGCTCCACGAGCCGGTACCGGCCTGCGAGCACCGCACCCGCGCCTGTCTGCTGTTCCACGAATTCCCGCCGCTCTGTGCACTCCGGGTCAGATTACGGAGCCTGCGGCCGCTGCCGGAAGCGGGCGGGGCCGGTCAGACAGCACTGTGACGCAATCGCCGTACTGATGGCCAGTCAGCCGCCCGCCTGGTAACTCGCCGTGGCCTTCTCGAAGACGTCGGTGACCTTGTCCTCCTCGTCCTTCGGCCCGGTCACCAGGACGACGTGGTAACTGCCGCCGAGGGCGACGACGAAATTGCGGGCGAGGACGGACCGGCCCGTGGAGTCGATCCAGCTGTAGCGGCCGGTGACGCGCAGCTGGCCGCCGACGGTGGTGCTCTTGACGTCGCCCGCCTCGGCCCAGGTCGAGTTGCGGTACGGGGACAGCTCCGGCTCCTTGTCCTGCTGGTACGCCTTGGGGTCCGGGTTGCCCTCCACCCGGTCCCGGCCGGGGACCACGGTGAGGGTGAACGCGCCCTGGGCGTAGCGGACCTGACCGGCCTCGTTGATGCTCCGGCGGGTCCAGCCCTGGGGCACGGCGACCGTGAAGTGCTCGGGGTCCCGCTCCAGGGTGTAGCCCTCCGGGGCGGAGCCGGGCGGCGCGGAGGCGGGCTTGGACTGCGGGCTCGCGCCGGGGTTCGCGGACGGCGACCCCGGCGAGGGGGAGCCGCCCGGGGGCTTCTGGGCCGGACCGGACGCCGCCGGGCTCTGCGCGGCCGTCGGCTGCTGGGCCTGCCCGTCGGCGCTCCCGCCGGAACGCGGCATGAACAGCATCCCGTACGCCACGGCGGCGGCCAGCAGGGCCAGTACGCCGACCAGCAGGGTCCGGCCGAGGGAGCGCGGCCGCCGCGGGGCGGCGGGGTTGCGGTGGCGCCCGTGCAGGTCGCCGCGCCGGCGGACGACGGGCAGCCGGGCCGGGTCCGGCTCCGGCATCGGGAGCGCGGCGAAGCCCCCGTCGGGCTCCGGCGCGGAGCGCACGAGGGAGCGCAGCCAGCCGCGGAGCTCCTCGAAGTCGGGCCGCTCGGTGGGGTCCTGGCGCAGCAGGGACTCCACGACGGGGCGCAGCGGGCCGCACTCCTCGGCGAAGGCGGGCGGCTCGGCGCAGACCATCTCCACGAGCTCGGCGACGCTGTCCTCGGGGTACGGGGCGTGCCCCTGGACGGCGCGGTACAGCAGGGCTCCGAGCGCCCACAGGTCGGTGGCCGGGCCGACGGGCGCGGCCAGCTGCCAGTGGCCGTGGACGGGGCCGGCCTGCTCGGGGGCCCAGCGCTCGGTGACGGGGCCGACGACGGCCATCCGGGTCTGCCGGGCCCGTTCGGCGTCGAGGCCGGTGCGCGGGCCGCCGCCGCCCCAGGCGCCGCCGGGCGGCTCGGGCGCCGGGACGGGGCGGGGCCGGTCGGGGGCCACGGGTACGGGGGCGGCCGCGGCCGGGTCGGCCTGGCGGTACCCCTGCGGGAGGGCGAGCCGCGCGGGCAGCGCGGGCCGGTCCGGCTCCGGCTCCGGTCCGGGCGCCCACTCCTGTTCGGGGCCGGGGGCCCACTCCTCCTCCGGCCCGGCCGCCCACTCCGGCTCGGGTCCGGGCTCTCCCGCCCACTCCTGCTCCGGGCGCGGGGCGGCGTACCGGTCGGCTTCCGGGCCCGGAGCCCGCTCCCCCCGCGCCTGGGGATCCGGCTCGGGGGCCGGCTGCGGCAGGGCCCCCGCGCCGGGTACCCGTGCCGGGTCCTGAATCCCGTCCGGCTCCCGCTCCGCCGGGCGGCGGGGGGCGGCCCCGTGCCAGGGGGCGGCGGCGGTGTCCGGACCGCCGTACGGGTACGCGTACTCCTGCGGCAGGTTGGCCCCGGTCGGCGGCAGGCGCGGGACCACCACCGGCCCGCGCGCGCCGCGCTCGCGCGCCACCTCGGCGGCGGCGGCCCGGGTTCCGCTCCGGTAGGCGGCGATGATGCCCGCCCGGGCGGTGGCTTCCCGGTCGGCCCGGTCGGCCCGGTCGGCGGCGGCGGGGGTCGGCTCCGCCGGCGGCCGCGCGGGTTCCGGCACGATGTGGTCGGAGTAGCGCGGCCCGGTGTCGTAACCCGGCGCCACGAGCGGCGCGTACACGGGCGCGTCGGCCCGGGGCGCGGGCGGCAGCGGCGGGGGAACCGGAGCCGGCGTCGGAGCCGGCGGCGTCGGGGGCAGGGACACCGGCCGCGGGTTGCCCCAGCCCCGCTCGGGCTCCGGGCCCGGCTCCGCGCTCCCCTGGGGCGCGTCGTCGGGCACCGGCACCGGGTCGTACCCGCACAGGGCCTCCTCGGCGGCGCCCGCCGCGAGCCCGGTCAGGACGACCCGCCCGTCCTCGCATATCAGCACGGTCCGGACCGTGATGTTGCGGTGCGTCCAGCCGTGCGCGTGCAGCACCCGCAGCGCGGTGAGCACGTCCGAGGCCACTTCCGCCGCCCGGTAGGGGCTCAGCGGTTCATCGGCGATGAGCGCGGCGAGCGGCCTGGCGGGGACGAGTTCGCTCACTATCCACAGCGCCTCCCCCTCCGCGAACACGTCGAAGACCTGGTCGAGGCGGGGGTGGTCGGGGACGGAGGCGGCGGCCTGCGCGGCGGCGATGGCCCGCCGCACCGCCGGGAGTTCCGCGGCCGCCGCGGCGTGCGCACGGGTCCCGTCGAGCAGCTCGGCGTCGACGACCTCCGGTAACGGGATCTGCCGTACGAGGACTTCCTGGCCGCTGCGCGTGTCGAAGGCGCGGGTCTCTATCAGCTCGTACTCGTCGGAGGGCGGCAACGGCAGGCGGTAGCGCTCGGCCAGGATCCGGCCCGCGTACTCCTCCACATCGCCTCCCCCGAGTGCGGTGGGTTCCCCAAGTGGCCCCGCTGACACGATACGTCGCCCGGGGCGCCCGCGTCCCGGCCTTGCGCGGGCCGTCAGCCCAACGACTGGAAGGTCTGGAACGCCGTGTCACGCAGCTGCGTGCACTCGGGGCCCTCCCACTGGTCGGCGGGGCAGCTGATCATGATGGCGTACCCGTGCTTGGCGTCCATCCGGAAGCCCCGGTCGAGGACCCGGACCTTGACGCCCTTCTGCTCCCGCTCGAACTCCCAGTCGGCGACGGTCGGGTAGCCGCGGTAGTCCACCGTCTCCAGGCGTACGAGGCGGTATCCGCTGCTGCTGGCCGCGACGGCCGGGGCTATCTCCAGCCAGGCGGCGCGGGCGTCGGAGCCCGGGGTGTCGGTGTAGTCGACCTGGATCCGCGGGAAGCCCCCGTCGCGGCTGTATATCGCGCCGGAGTTGGAGCCCGCGGTGTCCGTCTGGTGGTAGCCCTCGGGCATCGCCATCGAGAAGTGGTACCGCAGGTCGGTGACCGTGGCGTACCCGGCGGGGAGGGTGCCGGGGCCGCCGGGGCTGGCTCCCTGGCCCTGGCCGCCCTGCCCCTGGTTCTGCCCCTGTCCCTGTCCTTGGCCCTGGCCCTGGCCGGGATCGCCGCTCGGGGCGGCGCCCGACGGGCTTCCGCTCGGGGTTGCGCCCGGCGAGGAACCCGCGGAGGCGGCCGGGGAGTTGGCGGGGGAGGCCGCGGGGGCCTGACCGCCCGGGGACCGGCCGCCGGACGCGGCGGGGGTGGGGCCGCCCCGGCCCTCGTTCTTGCGGCCGCCGTTGTCGTCGTCGCCGCGGACCAGGTACACGATCAGCGAGGCGATCACCGCCAGCACCACGACCACGCCGGCTATGGCGAGCGCGATGGTCCGGCGCGCCATCACGTCGGTGAGCGGGGCCGGCACCGGCGAGGGCCGCGACGGCGCGGCCTCGGCGGCCGAGGCGGCCTCGGCGGCGGCCGCGGCCTTGCGGGCCGACTTCAGCGCGGCGCGGGTCCGCTCGCGCTGCTCGCGCTCACGCCGCTCGCGTTCCTTCTTCGCCGCCTTCTCGGCGGCCTTGTCGGCCTCGGCATCGGCCTTGGTGAGCGATATCGGGCGGGTCTCCTCCACGGGCGGTACCGGCTCGGGGACGGGCACGACCACCGGCTCGGGGGCGTTGAGCACCGCCGTGAGCATGGCCCGGGCGCCGTCGTCGTCGAGCCGCCCGGCGGGGTCCTTGACGAGGAGCCCGTAGATGACCTCGGTGAGGAGCGGACCGGCGTTCTTCGGCGGGTCCACCGGTTCGGTCATCACCGCGGTGAGGGTGGCGAGCGCGGAGCCCTTGTCGTACGGGGGCACGCCCTCGACGGCCGCGTACAGGAGCCCGCCGAGGGACCACATGTCGGCGGGCGGGCCGGGCTTGTGGCCGCGGGCGCGCTCGGGGGAGATGTACGAGGGGGCGCCGACGAGCATGCCGGTGGAGGTGATGGAGGGGTCGCCCTCGACCTGCGCGATGCCGAAGTCGGTGAGGACGACGCGGCCGCTGGAGGCGATGAGCACGTTGGACGGTTTCACGTCGCGGTGCAGGATCCCCTGGCGGTGGGCGGCCCGGAGCACGTCGAGGACGGCGAGGCCGACCTCGGCGGCGCGGCGCGGGGTCAGGGGGCCGTTCTCCCGGATGAACTCGGCGAGGGAGGCGCCCTCGACGAGCTCCATCACGATCCAGGGACGGCCGTCCTCGTCGACGACGTCGAAGACGGTGACGGCGCCCTCGCTGCGGATCCGCGCGATGGCCTTGGCCTCGCGGAGGGTGCGGGTGATCAGGCGGCGCTTCTCGTCTTCGTCGACGCCGGTGCTGAAGCGGAGTTCCTTGACGGCGACGGTCCGGCCGAGGACCTCGTCCTCGGCGCGCCAGACCGTGCCCATGCCGCCCTTGCCGAGCACAGCCCCGAGCCGGTACCGGCGGGCGAGCAGCCGCCCCTTGTCCTGCCCGTCCGCGGGCTCTGCCGAGCCGCCGTCGGTCGCAACGGCAGACTTCCGGGGCCCGGGCTTCACGGCCTCGGGCTCCGCCACACCGGGTACGGGCTCCGCAGCTCCAGCCTTCCCGACCACAGGCTCCGCGGCCGCAGGCTTCGCGGCCCCAGCCTTCGCAGGCACGGGCTTCCCGGGCGCAGCCTCCGCAGACGCGGACTTCGCGGCCTCAGGCTCTCCCGGCGCGGACTTCGCAGCCTCAGATCCCGCAGCCCCAGGCTTCTCGGCCGCAGGCTCCGCCACACCGGGCTCCTCAGGCGCGGGCTTCGCAGCCCCAGCCTTCCCGGGCACGGCCTTCGCGGCCCCAGCCTTCCCGGGCACGGGCTTCGCAGCCCCAGGGTCCGCGGCCTCAGGCTTCGCGGCCTCAGGCTTCTCGTCCTCAGGCTCCGCCACACCGGGCTCCCCGGGCGCGGGCTTCGCAGCCCCAGCCTTCGCGGCCGCAGGCTCAGCGGCCGCAGGCTTCGCCGCCTCGGGCTCCGCGGCCCCACGCTTCTCGGCGTCGGGCTTGGCGGCCCCACGCTTCTCGGCGTCGGGCTTCGCGGCCGCAGGCTTTCCGGCCTCGGGCTTGGCCGGGTCCGGGGAGTCGGCCGGCTCGACGGCGTCGCCGGACACGCCGTCAGCGGCGTTGTCCGGCGCACCGGAAGCCCGCGCAGCAGACCGCGCCTTCGGGACCCTCCCGGCCCCGGGGGCGGCGTCCTGCCCGGCCGCGTCCGCCGCGTCACCGTCCAGTTCCGCCGCCGGCGACCCGGCAGGCGCCCCGGCAGGCGATTCGGTGTGCTCCGGCTTCGACATGCGTCCCCTCTGCGTTCGTGCAGCCTGCCCCGGCTGCCCCGGCAGCCGCCGGAGGGGACGGTAACCCACCCCGGCAGAAACCTCATTGTTGCTCACTCCGCATCGGACGGGAGCCCCGGGTCCGACGGTTCCCCCGCCCGCGTCGCGGAGTTACAACGGAACGATGTCGGGCGCTCCCAGCCGCGCCGCGTCCGCCGTCTGGTCGTCCGGCTGGCGCTGCGATTCGCGTTCCGCCTGTACCCGCTTCTCGTAGTGCTCGACTTCCCTCTCGATCTGCCCCTTGTCCCACCCGAGCACCGGAGCCATCAATTCCGCGCACTCCCTGGCCGATCGGGTCCCCCGGTCGAAGGTCTCGATCGAGATCCGGGTCCGTCGCGTCAGCACGTCGTCCAGATGCCGGGCGCCCTCGTGCGAGGCGGCGTAGACGACCTCGGCCCGCAGGTAGTCGTCCGCTCCGGTCAGCGGTTCGCCCAGCCCCGGGTCGGCCACGATCAGGTCGAGGAGTTCCTCCGTCAGGGAGCCGTACCGGTTCAGCAGGTGCTCCACCCGCGCCACGTGCAGTCCGGTCCGCGCCGCCGTCCCGGCCCGGCCGTTCCACAGGGCCCGGTACCCCTCGGCCCCCACCAGCGGGACGTCCTCCGTGACGCACGGCGCCACCCGCTGGTCCAGCCCGTGCACCGCCTCGTCGACGGCGTCCTTCGCCATGACCCGGTACGTCGTGTACTTGCCGCCGGCCACCACCACCAGCCCCGGCACCGGGTGGGCCACCGTGTGCTCGCGCGAGAGCTTGCTCGTCGCGTCCGACTCCCCCGCGAGCAGCGGCCGCAGCCCCGCGTAGACCCCCTGGACGTCGTCCCGGGTCAGCGGCACCGCCAGTACGGAGTTCACGTGCTCCAGCAGGTAGTCGATGTCGGCGCTCGACGCCGCCGGGTGGGCCTTGTCCAGGTCCCAGTCGGTGTCCGTGGTGCCGACGATCCAGTGCCGGCCCCACGGGATCACGAAGAGGACGGACTTCTCGGTGCGCAGGATCAGCCCGGTGCTCGAATGGATGCGGTCCTTCGGTACGACCAGGTGGATGCCCTTCGACGCCCGGACGTGGAACTGTCCGCGCTCGCCGATCAGCGCCTGCGTGTCGTCCGTCCACACCCCGGTCGCGTTGACGACCTGCTTGGCGCGGATCTCGTACTCGCCGCCGCCCTCCACGTCCCGCACCCGCGCGCCGACCACCCGTTCGCCCTCGCGCAGGAAGCCGACCACCTGCGCCCCGTTGGCGCAGTGCGCCCCGTACGCCGCGGCGGTCCGCACCAGCGTGGCGACGTAGCGCGCGTCGTCCATCTGGGCGTCGTAGTACTGCAGGGCCCCCACCAGGGCGTCCTTGCGCAGGGCCGGCGCGATCCGCAGCGCCCTGCGGCGCGAGAGGTGCCGGTGGGTGGGCAGGCCCCGTCCGTGGCCGCTGGAGACCGACATCGCGTCGTAGAGGGCCACGCCCGAGCCCGCGTAGAGCCGCTCCCAGCCCTTGTGCTGGAGCGGGTACAGGAACGGGACGGGCTTGACCAGGTGGGGGGCGAGCCGCTCCAGCAGCAGCCCGCGCTCCTTCAGGGCCTCCCGGACGAGGGCGAAGTCGAGCATTTCCAGGTAGCGGAGCCCGCCGTGGATCAGCTTGCTCGACCGGCTCGACGTGCCGGAAGCCCAGTCCCGGGCCTCCACCAGGCCCGTCGAGAGGCCTCTGGTCACGGCGTCCAGCGCGGTGCCGGCGCCGACCACTCCCGCGCCGACGACCAGCACGTCCAGCTCGCGCTCGGCCATCGCGGCGAGCGCCTCCGCGCGCTGCACCGGTCCCAGTGTCGCTGTCCTCACGGCTGCCTCCCGTTGCTGCGGGCCGAACCCGCTCGATGCGGGTGATCCCGCTCACATCTCCCGTTCACGATTCTGACCGGCCTCACCGACTTCAGCCACCGCCTGTGGACAACACAACGGTAGCCACCGCCGCACAATGCGACATATCTGTCATATATACGCCTAGTCTGACATTGCGCCTGCTCCCGGGGGCGTGCGGGCCTCTCCGGTCCCCTGCCCCGGGAACGCGTGCGCACCGCCCCCTCATGCCAGGGAAGGGAAGGGACGGCCCCCCATGCCCGCAGATCTCGCCGTCATCGGACTCGGCCACCTCGGCCTCCCCCTCGCCCAGGCGGCCGTCGCCGCCGGAATCGAGACCGTCGGCTACGACAGCGGCCCCACCACGGACAGCACCCTCACGGCCGCCGAGATCCGCCGCATGTCGGCGGCCGGCTTCCGGGTGACCACCAACCCCGCCGAGCTCGGCCGGGTCCGCACCGCCGTCATCTGCGCCCCCACCCAGCTGGGCGCCGACCGCGCGATCGACCTGAGCGCCGTCGGCGAGGCGGGCCGCGCGCTCGCCGCACGGCTGCGCCCGCACACCACCGTGATCCTCGAATCCGCCGTCCCCCCGGGCGTCACCGAGGACTACCTGCGCCCCGTCCTGGAGAGCGGCTCCGGACTGCGCGCGGGGCGCGACTTCCACCTGGCCTACTCCCCCAGCCGGCACGACCCGGGCAACCGCACCCACGGCATCGCGAACACCCCCAAGGTCATCGGCGGCCTCACCCCCGCCTGCACCGAGTCCGCGCACGCCTTCTACGCCCGCCTCACCGAGAAGGTGGTGCGCGCCCGCGGCCTGCGCGAGGCCGAGACGGTCCAGCTCCTGGAGACCAACTACCGGCACGTGAACATCGCCCTCATGAACGAGATGGCGGTGCTGTGCCACGACCTCGGCGTCGACCTGTGGGACGTCGTCCGGTGCGCCGAGACGAAGCCGTACGGGTTCCAGGCCTTCCGCCCCGGCCCGGGCGTGGGCGGACACGGCGTCCCCCTGGACCCCAATTACCTCCCCCACACCACCCGCACCCCGGGCCACCCGCTGCGCATGGTCGGCCTGGCGCAGGAGATCAACGACCGGATGCCGCAGTACGTCATCCAGCGCTCCGCCGCCCTGCTGAACGAGCACGGCAAGTCCGCCCGGGGCGCGCGGGTGCTGCTGCTGGGGGTCACGTACAAGCAGGACCTCGCCGACCAGGAGGGCTCCCCGGCGCGCGAGATCGCCAGCCGGCTCCTCGACCTCGGCGCCGTGATCAGCTACCACGACCCGTACATCGCGGGCTGGCGGGTGCGCGACCAGCCCGTGCCGCGCGCGGATTCGCTCTACGAGGCGGCCGCCAACGCCGACCTGACGATCCTGCTCCAGCACCACCGCACCTACGACCTGCAAGGCCTCGCCGTGAAGGCGCAGCTGCTCCTCGACACCCGGGGCGCCAGCCCGGCCGGGGCGGCCCACCGCCTCTGACCCGGCCCCGGGACCCGCCCCGCGCCCCGCCGCGCAGGCGACGCGCCCCGCCGCGCCCCGCCGCGCAGGCGACGCGCCCCGCCGCGCCCCGCCGCGCCCGCGGGTCACGGACGGGTCCCGGTCCGGTCACGGCCTGCACCGTCCCGCCCGTACGCCCGAAATCCCCCCTTCGGATGTCGGCACCCCCTGTTAGCGTGCGGCATCACTTATCTCGCACTTACGCTCGACCGGCGCAGGTGCGTCCTGATCCCTGGGGGGGATTTCCGATGAGCCAGAACTTCCAGCCGCCCGCGCCCTCGTCCTACACCGAGGTGCCCGCGCCGGCTCCCGCGCCTTCCGGCAACATCGGCCTCGGCATCGTCGCCGCCGTGGTGGCGGCCCTGGTCACGGCCGGTGTGTACGGCGCGATCATCGGCGCCACCGGTTACCAGGTCGGCTACGCCGCCGTCGGCGTCGGCGCCCTGGTCGGCTTCGCCGCGGGCAAGGTGGGCGGAGCCAACCCCCTGCTGCCGGTCGTCAGCGTCGTGCTCGCCCTGGCGGCCGTCTTCGCGGGCCAGATCTACGGCATCGCCTGGATCGCGGGCGACCAGCTCCAGCTCAGCACGCTCGACGTGCTGAACCTCGGCGTCTCCCCGCTGGTCGACGCCTGGAAGGAAGCTTCCAGCGCCATGACGTTCCTCTTCCTCGCCGTCGGCGGCTACGCCGCGTTCCAGACGGCCCGCAAGAGCGCCCACTGAGCTCCGTCCGCCGCGGGTGAATCGGAGCGATTCGCTCCGATTCACCCGCGTACGCGGCTCTGACCAGGCAAGACGCCCTCGGAAATGGCCGCCGAAATCCCTGTCGGGAGCGACGGCGCCGGTCATATGATCCGCGCGTGTCTGCACTCACGCCGCCGATCGGCCGGCCGCTCCTCGATCCCACCGAGCACTTCCCGGCCCTGGCCGCCCTGCGCTCCGCCGTCCGGCTGAAGGACGCGGCATCCGTTGCCGCCGCCTACGAAGCCCTTCCCGACGAGGACGACCGCGCCCTCGCCTGCTGGACCGTCGCGAAGACGCCCGACGCCGAGGCCTTCCTCCGGGACCACACCGGCCGCCACCCCGGCGACCCGCTCTTCGCCACCCTGCTCGCCACCGCGCTGGTCCACCGCGGCTGGGAGATCCGCAGCGCCGCACGTGCGCAGCACGTCAGCCGGCAGCAGTTCGACTCCTTCCACGCGCACCTGCGGCGCGCCGAGGTCCTGCTCATCGACGTCTGCGCCGCGCACCCGGACTTCGGCGCCGCCTGGAGCCTGCGCCTGACCACCGCCCGCGGGCTCGAACTGGGCCAGGGCGAGGCCATGCGCCGCTACGAGCGGCTCACCGAGCACCACCCCCACCACTTCTCCGGGCAGGCCCAACTGCTCCAGCAGCTCTGCCCCAAATGGGGCGGCGGCTGGGAGGAGGCACAGGGCTTCGCCCGCGTCTGCGCCCGGGCCGCGCCCGAGGGCAGCCCGAACGGCGCCCTCGTCGCCGAGGTCCAGATGGAGCGGTATCTGGAGCTGTGCCAGGACCACGGCAAGAGCGCCGCAGAAACGTATCTGCGCGCCCCCGAGCAGCACACCGCGCTCCAGGAGGCCGCCGCCCGTTCCGTCCTGCACCCCGCCGCCCGCCCCGACGCCTTCCGCACGGTCAACGCCCACAACGACTTCGCCGCCGTGCACAGCGCGGCCGGCCGCCACGCCGAGGCCGCCCCGCACTTCCGTGCCCTCGGCGACCGCGCCTGCGATTACCCCTGGGGCTACCTGAACGGCGACCACGCCGCCGCGTTCGCCCGTCACCGCAAGACCGCACTGGCCAAGGGCTGAGGAAGGCCACCATGACCACCGAGACCCCCGCCGCGCACACCACCCCCGCGCCGGACACCGCCGCGCACGCCCCCACCGGCACCCCCGCGCCGGACACCGCCGCGCACACCACCCCCGACGGCATCACGCACACCACCACCTGCGGCATCCGCACCGTCCTCGCCCCCGGCTCCGGCCCCGTCACCGCGGGCCTGCTCTTCCGGGTCGGACGCGCCGACGAAACCCTCGCCACCAGCGGCGTCACCCACCTCGTCGAGCACCTCGCCCTGCACCACCACGGCCTGGGCGACCTCCACTACAACGGCGCCACCGCCGCCGTCCACACCCACTTCCACGTCACGGGCACCCCGGCCGACGTGGTCGAGTACCTCAACGGCGTGTGCGCGGCCCTGCGCGACCTGCCCATGGACCGGCTGGAGACCGAGAAGGAGATCCTGCGCACCGAGGCCGCCGGCCGCAGCCACGGCCCCGGCCACGCCATGCCGCTGTGGCGCTACGGCGCCCGCGGCTACGGCCTGACGAGCTACGCCGAGGCCGGCCTGCACGGGCTCAGCGCCGACGACGTCCGCGACTGGGCGCGCACCTGGTTCACCGCCGAGAACGCCGTCCTGTGGATGACCTGCGACACCGTCCCCGACGGCCTCGACCTCACCCTCCCCACCGGCACCTGGCGCCCCACCCCCGAGCCCACCACCGCACTGCCCGCCACCCCCGCCTGGTTCCGGGGCGACGACGGCGGAATCGTCCTGAGCTCGGTGATCCCCCGCTCCACCGCCGGCAGCCTGTTCGCCGAAGTCCTCGGCAAGGAACTCTTCCGCGAACTGCGCCAGAAGGGCGGCTACTCCTACACCGCCGCCGCCGAGTACCACCCGCGCGACACCGGCCGGGCGACCGTCACCGCGTACGCCGACGCCCTGCCCAAGAAGCAGGACGCGATGGTCGGCGCCTTCGTCGACCTCCTCGCCAAGCTCCGCGCGGGCCGCATCGAGCAGGCCGACCTGGACTCCGTACGCGCGACCGCGCTCGCCCGGTACGACATCCCCGAGCCGGCCGTCGCCCGGCTCCCCGCGGAGGCCATGGACCTGCTGCTGCGACACCGCCCGCTCACCTTCGCCGAGGCCCGCGCCGAGCTGGAGGCGGTCACCGTCGCCGACCTCCACCGGATCGCCCGCGAGGTGTGGGCCGACGCCCTGGTGCAGGCCCCCGGCCGGGGCCTGGACTGGGCCGGGCTCACCGCGGCGCCCACCGGCTCCGCCGACCTGGTCACCGGACGGCGCTACACCTCGCTGGAGGACCCGAAGACCGCCCTCCTCGTGGCGGGCGACGGAGTCAGCCTCGTCGGCCCGAACGGACGGGTCACCGTCCGCTACGCCGACTGCTCCCTCGTGCACGCCTACCCCGACGGGGCCCGCCACCTGGTCGGCCACGACGGCTTCACCCTCGCCGTCGAACCCGCCCTCTACGGGATCGGCGCCACCGAACTGGCCCCCCTGGACGGCGGCGTCCCGCCCGCCGCCGTGGTCCGGATGCCGCCCCGCGACGCCGACCGCATCCCCCGGCCCCGCCCGGCGGAGCGGCCCGCCGCGCCGAAGGGACGTACGGCCTGGCTCACGGCGGTGCTCTGGCTGCTCGGCATCCCCGCCCTGCTCCTCACCGCCGTCTGCGCCCTGCTGACCCTGGCCGAGGTCGACACGGACCCCGCCGACGCGCTGGGCTGGCCGATGGTGGCCGCGTCCTGGGTCGTGGCGTCCGTCTTTCTCGTCCCGTGGGGCGTGTGCCTGCGCCGCCGCGGGCGCGGACTGGGCTGAGACACGCCCGAGGGCCGGCACCCCCAGCGGGGTACCGGCCCTCAGGACCGTCGCGCCGACGCGTCAGCGGCTGTGCTGCGAATCCGCGACCGTGACCTCGACCCGCTGGAACTCCTTGAGCTCGCTGTAGCCGGTGGTCGCCATCGAGCGGCGCAGCGCGCCGAAGATGTTCATCGATCCGTCCGGGCTGTGCGACGGGCCGGTGAGGATCTCCTCGGTGGTGCCGACCGTACCGAGGTCGACCTTCTTGCCGCGCGGCACGTCCTCGTGGACGGCCTCCATGCCCCAGTGGTTGCCCTTGCCGGGCGCGTCGGTGGCACGGGCCAGCGGGGAGCCGATCATCACGGCGTCCGCGCCGCAGGCGACGGCCTTCGGGATGTCGCCGGACCAGCCCACGCCGCCGTCGGCGATGACGTGCACGTAGCGGCCGCCGGACTCGTCCATGTAGTCGCGGCGGGCCGCGGCCACGTCCGCGACGGCGGTGGCCATCGGGACCTGGATGCCGAGCACGTTGCGCGTGGTGTGCGCGGCGCCGCCGCCGAAGCCGACCAGCACGCCCGCCGCGCCGGTGCGCATCAGGTGCAGGGCCGCCGTGTAGGTGGCGCAGCCGCCCACGATGACCGGGACGTCGAGCTCGTAGATGAACTGCTTCAGGTTCAGCGGCTCGGCGGCGCCGGAGACGTGCTCGGCCGAGACGGTGGTGCCGCGGATCACGAAGATGTCCACGCCCGCGTCCACGACGGCCTTGGAGAACTCGGCCGTGCGCTGCGGGGAGAGCGCGGCGGCGGTGACGACGCCCGAGTCGCGCACCTCCTTGATGCGCCGGCGGATCAGGTCCGCCTGGATCGGCGCGGAGTAGATCTCCTGGAGACGGCGGGTCGCGGACGCCTCGTCCAGCTCCGCGATCTCGTCCAGCAGCGGCTGCGGGTCCTCGTAGCGGGTCCACAGGCCTTCGAGGTTCAGCACGCCGAGGCCGCCGAGCTCGCCGATGCGGATCGCGGTCTGCGGGGAGACCACCGAGTCCATGGGGGCGGCCAGGAAGGGAAGCTCGAAGCGGTACGCGTCGATCTGCCAGGCGATCGAGACCTCCTTCGGGTCCCGGGTACGCCGGCTGGGGACGATGGCGATGTCGTCGAAGGCGTACGCCCGGCGGCCGCGCTTGCCGCGCCCGATCTCGATCTCAGTCACGTGTGGTGGCCTTTCCTGTGGGTCTGCCCGTCCAGTATCCCCGACGGGCGGGGCCTTGCGTCGCGGTGACCGCTGTACGGACGCACCCGCGGGTACGGAGGCACCCGCCGGCGCGGACCGTACGCGCACACGGCGGAGGGGCGGACCCGGCGCCTTCCGCCGGATCCGCCCCTCACCTCACGCGCTTCAGCCCTTGCGGCTGTAGTTCGGCGCCTCGACCGTCATCTGGATGTCGTGCGGGTGGCTCTCCTTGAGGCCCGCCGAGGTGATCCGGACGAAGCGGCCCCGGTCCTGCAGCTCGGGGACCGTACGGCCGCCGACGTAGAACATCGACTGGCGCAGGCCGCCGACGAGCTGGTGCACGACCGCGGAGAGCGGGCCGCGGTAGGGCACCTGGCCCTCGATGCCCTCGGGGATGAGCTTGTCGTCGCCGCCCACGCCCTCCTGGAAGTACCGGTCCTTGGAGAAGGACTTGCGGTCGCCGCGGGTCTGCATCGCGCCGAGCGAGCCCATGCCGCGGTACGACTTGAACTGCTTGCCGTTGATGAAGAGCAGCTCGCCCGGGGATTCCTCGCAGCCCGCGAGCAGCGAGCCGAGCATCACCGTGTCGGCGCCCGCGACCAGGGCCTTCGCGATGTCGCCGGAGTACTGCAGGCCGCCGTCGCCGATGACCGGGACGCCCGCGGCCTTGGCCGCCTGCGCGGCCTCGTAGATCGCGGTGACCTGCGGGACGCCGATGCCCGCGACGACGCGGGTGGTGCAGATGGAGCCGGGGCCGACGCCGACCTTGATGCCGTCGCAGCCGGCGTCGATGAGCGCCTGGGCGCCCTCGCGGGTGGCGATGTTGCCGCCGATGACGTCCACCGAGGAGTTCGACTTGATCTTGGCGACCATGTCGCCGACCAGGCGGGAGTGGCCGTGGGCGGTGTCGACGACGATGAAGTCGGCGCCCGCCTCGATCAGCGCCTGGGCGCGCTCGTACGCGTCACCGGCGACGCCGACGGCCGCGCCGACGAGGAGGCGGCCGTCCTTGTCCTTCGCGGCGTTCGGGTACTTCTCGGCCTTGACGAAGTCCTTGACCGTGATGAGGCCCTTGAGCAGACCCGCCTCGTCGACCAGCGGAAGCTTCTCGATCTTGTGGCGGCGCAGCAGCTCCATGGCGTCCACGCCGGAGATCCCGACCTTGCCCGTGACCAGCGGCATGGGGGTCATGACCTCGCGCACCTGGCGGCCGCGGTCCGACTCGAAGGCCATGTCGCGGTTGGTGACGATGCCGAGCAGCTTGCCCGCCGGGTCGGTGACCGGGACGCCCGAGATGCGGAACTTCGCGCACAGCTCGTCGGCCTCGCGCAGCGTCGCGTCCGGGTGCACCGTGATCGGGTCGGTGACCATGCCGGACTCGGAGCGCTTGACCAGGTCGACCTGATTGGCCTGGTCGGCGATGGAGAGGTTGCGGTGCAGCACGCCGACGCCGCCCTGGCGGGCCATCGCGATGGCCATGCGGGACTCGGTGACCTTGTCCATCGCGGCGGACAGCAGCGGGACGTTCACGCGGACGTTGCGCGAGATGAGGGAGGAGGTGTCGATCGCGTCAGGCGACATGTCCGACGCGCCCGGCAGCAGCAGCACGTCGTCGTAGGTCAGTCCGAGCGTGGCGAATTTATCGGGTACTCCGGTCGAACCGCTGTCGGTCATGACACCTTCCCAAATGGTCTTGCTCAGCGCGGATGTCCATGCTAACGGGATCCCGACGCGTCTCATTCCACGACCAAGGTCAAGCAGAAGTTTCGTCGTTTCCTACGAGGATTCCGCCGTTCGACGGAAGGCCCGGAGGCTCCGGCAAGCCGACGACGGCCTTCGGGCGGCCCTCGGCGGCCCTACTGTTCCGCGAGCGCCCGCAGCCGGCTCAGCGCCCGGTGCTGCGCGACCCGGACCGCCCCCGGGGACATGCCGAGCATCTGCCCGGTCTCCTCGGCGGTCAGCCCGACGGCCACCCGCAGCACGAGCAGCTCGCGCTGGTTCTCCGGCAGATTGGCCAGCAGCTTCTTGGCCCAGGCAGCATCACTGCTGAGCAGTGCCCGCTCCTCGGGGCCCAGCGAGTCGTCCGGCCGCTCCGGCATCTCGTCGGAGGGGACGGCCGTGCTCCCCGGATGCCGCATGGCGGCCCGCTGGAGGTCGGCGACCTTGTGCGCGGCGATGGCGAAGACGAACGCCTCGAAGGGGCGCCCGGTGTCCCGGTAGCGGGGCAGCGCCATCAGGACGGCGACGCAGACCTCCTGCGCCAGGTCCTCCACGAAGTGACGAGCATCACCGGGGAGCCGTGACAGCCGGGTCCGGCAGTAGCGGATCGCGAGGGGGTGAACGAAGGCCAGCAGATCGTGCGTGGCCTGCTCGTCACCCTCCACCGCACGGCGTACGAGCGCGCTGACGGGCCCGACGTTGCCGCCTCCGGCGGCGCCGGTGGGGCCTGTGGCCGCGGGTGACCCCAGGGCCTCGTCGTCGCGCATCAATCCATGGTGCCTTGGCGCCGGAGCATTCGCGCCGCCGTGGTCCGTGTTGTGCATCGAAGCGTTATGAGCGGGTGCGCCGGAACTCATCATGTGCGCCCTCCCCTCCGCTCGGCCCGAATCGTCGCCCCCGGGGACCCGGGGACTCGACCTCTCCAAGAATGCGGCACACCACCAAGGATGCGGCATCGCGCCCGAAGCGACACGTCCCCCGGATTGTGCCCTGCCAATCCCCGGCGGGTCACCGGGTACGACAGGACGTTCGACGGCGGCCGGAGAACTGCCGCCCCGTCCGCCAGAGGCGGACGGGAGCGTTCCGGACGGCCGCCCGTCGGCCGCGGCGGATCAGCGGACGAGGCCCCAGCGGAAGCCGAGCGCCACGGCGTGCGCGCGGTCCGAGGCGCCGAGCTTCTTGAAGAGCCTGCGGGCGTGGGTCTTGACCGTGTCCTCGGAGAGGAAGAGCTCGCGCCCGATCTCCGCGTTGGACCGGCCGTGGCTCATGCCCTCCAGCACCTGGATCTCGCGCGCGGTGAGCGTGGGCGCGGCGCCCATCTCGGCCGAGCGGAGCCGGCGCGGGGCCAGTCGCCAGGTCGGGTCGGCGAGCGCCTGGGTGACCGTGGCCCGCAGTTCGGCGCGCGAGGCGTCCTTGTGCAGGTAGCCGCGGGCGCCGGCGGCGACCGCGAGGGCCACCCCGTCCAGGTCCTCGGCGACCGTCAGCATGATGATGCGGGCGCCGGGATCGGCGGACAAGAGCCGGCGGACCGTCTCGACACCGCCCAGCCCCGGCATCCGTACATCCATCAGAATCAGGTCGGAGCGGTCGGCACCCCAGCGGCGGAGGACTTCCTCGCCGTTGGCAGCCGTCGTCACACGCTCGACGCCGGGCACGGTGGCAACCGCGCGACGGAGCGCCTCTCGGGCAAGCGGGGAGTCGTCGCAGACGAGGACGGATGTCATGACCGCCCTCCGCAGCTGCTGATGCGCGTCACCTTGAGCCTCCAGGCTGGTACGTATCGTCACCTGTGCGATCGATGCTCTCGGACACCTGTCCGGGAACTTCTCGGTTCAACCGCACTCGCTCTCTCAACGACGGTCACTCGAAAGAGTTACGGGTCGGACGGACACCTTCGGCACTCTACGTGAGGAAGCGATCACGACACGGGAGGCGCAAGGTATCTGTCCTCCATCTGGAGCTATGCCCTATTTGGCGGCTTTTCTTCCGTTTGGCATGTGTCTGAGGCTAGATTCCCAATGAGTCATATTTACATCTACTACGACAGTAGGTGTGGAGACATGGACCGTATCCGCCTCAGTACCGGCACAAGAGGGACTACCCATGGCAGATTTCTCCCGCCTCCCCGGACCGAACGCCGACCTCTGGGACTGGCAGCTGCTGGCTGCCTGCCGCGGGGTCGACAGCTCCCTGTTCTTCCACCCGGAAGGCGAGCGGGGCGCGGCCAGGAGTGCGCGCGAGGCCTCGGCTAAAGAGGTCTGCATGAGATGCCCGGTGCGCTCGGAATGCGCCGCGCACGCACTCGCCGTCCGCGAGCCCTACGGGGTGTGGGGCGGCCTCACCGAAGACGAACGCGAGGAGCTGATGGGCCGCGCCCGGCACCGCCTGATCCCCGCCTCGACCACGATCGGCCCCATCGCCCCTCACTGACCGGACACCGCCGAAACACCCGAAGGAACGTTTCTTCACCACGGGTTTCTTCACCGCAGCCGGGCAGCGCCGGCTCGCGGCACCAGGTCCGGGCCGTCACGCGTCCGGCCGCACCGCCTCCCCGGTCACCGCCGGGAGGGGCCCGGTCAGCGCGCGGCGGCCCGCACCAGTTCGCCCAGGGTCGCCGCCACCGCCGGTACGCGGGCCAGGTCGGGCAGCGTCAGCGCCACGATCTCCCGCTCCACGGCGGGTTCCACGGCCAGGGTGCTCACGCCCTTGGCCCGTACGGACTCCACCGCCAGCTCCGGCAGCACCGCCACCCCGAGACCGGCCCCGACGAGGCCGACCACGGCCGGGTAGTCGTCGGTGGCGAAGTCGATGCGCGGGGTGAACCCCACGCCCTCGCACACCTCCACCAGATGGCGGCGGCAGCGCGGACAGCCCGCGATCCAGGGCTCCTCGGCCAGCTCCGCCATGCCGACCCGCTCGGCCCCCGCCAGTCGGTGGCCCTCGGGAACCAGCCCGACGAGCCGGTCGGTCAGCAGCGGGGTGACCACCAGGTCCTCCCATTCGGCGGCCGCCCCGCGCTCCCCGCCGCCGTCGCCCCCGTAGCGGAAGGCCAGCGCCAGATCACAGTCGCCCTCGCGCAGCATCTCCACGGACCGCGGCGGCTCCGCCTCGACCAGCGAGATCCGGGTGCCCGGGTGCGCGGCGCGCATCGCCGCGAGCGCGGTGGGCACCAGGGTCGAGCTGCCGCTCGGGAAGGAGACCAGGCGCACCCGCCCGGCGCGCAGCCCGGCGATGGCCGCGACCTCCTCCTCGGCGGCCGTCAGCCCGGCCAGGATCCCGGCGGCGTGCCGCACCAGGGCCTCGCCGGCCTGGGTCAGCCGCATCTCGCGGCCGGTGCGGATCAGCAGCGGGGTGCCGGCCGACTGTTCGAGCGCCTTCATCTGCTGGGAGACGGCGGGCTGGGTGCAGCCGAGTTCGCGGGCGGCGGCGGAGAAGGACCCGGTCCCGGCGACAGCGCGCAGGACCCGGAGATGGCGTGCCTCAATCACCTTTCGAGCATAAGTCAGACTTTGACCCCGACGCCAATGTTCCACCGCCCCTTTGAGCAGACCCGCCCGGCGGCACCCGGCCCTCACGGATGCACCCGCTCGGGTACGGACGCCGATCGGGACGGCGGCTAGGTTGCGCACATGACGACTGCGTTGATTACGGGATCCACGGCGGGCATCGGCGCCGCCTTCGCCCGGCGGCTGGCCGCCCAGGGACACAACCTCGTACTGGTGGCCCGCGACACCAAGCGGCTGGCCGAGCAGGCCACGGAGCTGCACGACCGGCACGGCATCGAGGCGGAGGTGCTGGCCGCCGACCTCTCCACGGAGGAGGGCATCGCGTCGGTCGAGACCCGCCTCGGGGACCGTACGCACCCCGTGGACCTGCTGGTCAACAACGCGGGGTTCGGCAACAAGGGCCGCTACCTCGAGGTCTCCATGGCCGACGAGCTGACCATGATCAAGGTGCACATCGAGGCGGTGCTGCGGCTGACCTCGGCGGCGACCGAGTCGATGCGCTCGCGCGGGCGCGGCGGGGTCGTCAACGTGGCCTCGGTGGCCGCCTTCGTCCCGCGCGGCACCTACGGCGCGAGCAAGGCCTGGGTCGTGCAGTTCACCCAGGGCGCCGCGAAGGACCTCGCGGGCTCGGGGGTGCGGCTGATGGCGCTGTGCCCGGGCTTCGTACGGACCGAGTTCCACCAGCGGGCGGGCATGGGGACCGACAACATCCCCGGCTGGCTGTGGCTGGACGCCGACAAGCTGGTGGCGGCCGCGCTGGCCGACCTGGCGCGCGGCAAGACCGTGTCGATCCCGGACCCCCGGTACAAGGCGCTGATGGGCGTGGTGAAGCTGGCGCCGCGCGGGCTGCTCGGCGGGGTGTCCTCCCGTACGGGCCGCAAGTACGGACCCCAGTAACCCGGCCGACCGGGTGAAATCTCCCTAAACTGGACGTGTCCCATCCACCGCGGGAGGCGACCCGATGACATTCGTACAGGTAATCGATTACGAGACCACGCGGTTCGAGGAGATGAACGCCCTCATCGACCGCTACGCGGAACAGACCAGTGGCAGGCGCACGGTCACCCACACCATGATCGGCCGGGATCGGGACGCGCGGACGCACTACGTGGACCTCGTCGAATTCCCCTCGTACGAGGAGGCCATGAGGAACTCTCACCTCCCGGAGACCGACCGGATGTTCCAGGAGATGGTCGCCCTCTGCGAGGGGATGCCCACCTTCATGAACCTCGACGTGGTCCGCGACGAGTACCTCAACAAGCTCGTCGCGAACCGGTTCTTCGAGGACATCGCGGTCAAGGGTGACTTCGACGTCATCGAGGAGTGCATCGCGGCCGACTACATCAGCCACGACATGATGGACACGGAGGGCCGGGGCAACGGCCGGGACGGAGTGCGGCGCACCATCTCCATGTGGCGCGACGCGTTCGACTTCACCTTCTCCCTGACGCGCCAGCTCGCCGAAGGGGACTGCGTCACCACCCTGTGGGACTGGCGCGGCACGCACCGGGGCGAGTTCATGGGCATGGCCCCGACCGCCCGGGAAGTCTCCATGTCGGGCAGCACGACCTGCCGGATCGAGAACGGGCAGATCGCGGAGGACTGGTGGTACTACGACGCCCCCGGGCTGATGCGGCAGCTGGGCATGGCACAAGGCCGGCCGTCCTGACGGGTGGCGGCGCCTGACGCCGGGCACCGCCGGATCAGCCGGACACCGCCCGGATCAGCCGGCCACCGCCCGGATCCGCCGGATCCCGCCCGGATCCCGCCCGATCCCGCCGGGCACGCAAGAGGCCCTGGTCACCCCCGCTCGGCAGCGGTGACCAGGGCCTTCTCACGCGTCAGGCGGCGTCAGCCTCAGTGGCTGTGGCCGTGACCGTGGCCGTGACCGGCGTCGGCCTCTTCGTCGGCCGGCTTCTCGACGACCAGGGTCTCGGTCGTGAGCAGCAGGGAGGCGATGGAAGCGGCGTTCTCCAGCGCGGAACGGGTGACCTTGACCGGGTCGATGACGCCGGCCTTGACCAGGTCGCCGTACTCGCCGGTGGCGGCGTTGAAGCCCTGGCCCTTGTCGAGCTCGGCGACCTTCGAGGTGATGACGTAGCCCTCGAGGCCGGCGTTCTCGGCGATCCAGCGCAGCGGCTCGACGGCGGCGCGGCGGACGACGGAGACGCCGGTGCCCTCGTCGCCGGTCAGGCCGAGGTTGCCCTCCAGGACCTTGACGGCGTGGACGAGCGCGGAGCCACCGCCGGAGACGATGCCCTCCTCGACCGCGGCGCGGGTCGCCGAGATGGCGTCCTCAAGGCGGTGCTTCTTCTCCTTGAGCTCCACCTCGGTGGCGGCGCCGACCTTGATGACGCAGACGCCGCCGGCGAGCTTCGCCAGGCGCTCCTGCAGCTTCTCGCGGTCCCAGTCGGAGTCCGTGGACTCGATCTCGGCCTTGATCTGGTTGACGCGGCCCGCGACGTCAGCGCTGTTGCCGCCGCCGTCGACGATGGTCGTGTCGTCCTTGGAGATGGTCACGCGGCGCGCGGAACCGAGGACGTCCAGACCGGCCTGGTCGAGCTTGAGGCCGACCTCCTCGGCGATGACGGTGGCACCGGTGAGGGTGGCCATGTCCTGGAGCATCGCCTTGCGGCGGTCACCGAAGCCGGGGGCCTTGACGGCGACCGCGTTGAAGGTGCCGCGGATCTTGTTGACGACGAGGGTGGAGAGCGCCTCGCCCTCGACGTCCTCGGCGATGATCAGCAGCGGGCGGGAGCCGCCGGCCTGGATGACCTTCTCGAGCAGCGGCAGGAGGTCCTGGATGGAGGAGATCTTGCCCTGGTTGATCAGGATGTACGGGTCGTCGAGGACGGCCTCCATACGCTCCTGGTCGGTGACCATGTACGGCGAGAGGTAGCCCTTGTCGAAGGCCATGCCCTCGGTGAACTCCAGCTCCAGGCCGAAGGCGTTGGACTCCTCGACGGTGATGACACCGTCCTTGCCGACCTTGTCCATCGCCTCGGCGATGAGCTCGCCGACCTGCGAGTCCTGCGCGGAGAGCGCGGCCACGGCGGCGATGTCGGACTTGTCCTCGATCGGACGGGCGGTCGCGAGGAGCTCCTCGGACACGGCCTTGACCGCGGCGTCGATGCCCTTCTTCAGGGCGGCCGGGGAGGCGCCCGCGGCGACGTTGCGCAGACCCTCGCGGACCAGCGCCTGGGCCAGCACGGTGGCGGTGGTGGTGCCGTCACCCGCGATGTCGTTGGTCTTGGTCGCCACCTCCTTCACCAGCTGGGCGCCCAGGTTCTCGTACGGGTCGTCCAGCTCGACCTCGCGGGCGATGGTGACACCGTCGTTGGTGATGGTGGGAGCGCCGAACTTCTTGTCGATGACGACGTTGCGGCCGCGGGGGCCGATCGTCACCTTGACCGTGTCGGCAAGCTTGTTGACGCCGCGCTCGAGAGCGCGACGGGCGTCCTCGTCGAACTTGAGAATCTTCGGCATGGGAGCGGTTCAGCCCTCTCGTTGCGATCCCCGGCCGCTCACCGCGACCGCCTGGAACGAACTACGCCCCTCGCCGCCCGGCATCAGCAGGGGTGACCAGGGGCGTAGCTCAAACAAAAACTGGAGAAGTGTCTTACTTCTCGACGATCGCGAGCACGTCGCGGGCCGAGAGGACGAGGTACTCCTCGCCGTTGTACTTCACTTCGGTGCCGCCGTACTTGGAGTACAGGACGACGTCGCCGACGGTGACGTCGAGCGGGAGACGCTGGCCGTCCTCGAAGCGACCGGGACCGACCGCGAGGACGACGCCCTCCTGGGGCTTCTCCTTCGCGGTGTCCGGGATGACCAGGCCAGAGGCCGTGGTCTGCTCGGCGTCGAGCGGCTGGACCACGATGCGGTCCTCAAGCGGCTTGATGGCAACCTTGGAGCTGGTGGTCGTCACGATCCGACCTCCCCCTTCGGAGATCCGGGGTTAACTGTCTGGGGTGGCGACCAGGTCGATCCGTCGTCGCGGGTGCCGGACCTACCTGTCGCTGCGTTGGCACTCACCAGTGGCGAGTGCCAGGTGCGACACTATTCCGGCGATTAGCACTCGGTCAAGCGGAGTGCCAATCCAGCTGCGCGCGGCGTCGCGATCCGGCCTCTCCTCAGCCCCCCGGGCGGCGGTCCGAGGACGGCCCCGGGGCAGCCTGAGTACCCGTACTCAGGCGTCGGCGGCCGCCCCCGGACCACACTGCGTCCATGACGACGACACCGAGTGGGCGCGGCGGGCCCGGCTGGGCCGCGGACCTCGCCGGGGCCCTGCTGCTGACCGTACTGGAGGCGGCCGTCATCGCCGCGGGCCTCTACTGCTCGGTCTTCGCCGCCTGGGACCCCGGCGGCAGTGACGAGGGCCGCGGGCGCCGGGTCCTGATCTGGGTGCTGGGCGGGCTCGTGCTGGCGGCCGCGGGCGCCGCCGTCCTCTCCGGGCGCGCCTTCCGCCGCCGCGCCCCCGTCACCGGATGCGTCCAGGCCCTGGTGTGCGCGGTGATCCTCCTGGGCACCGCGGCCATCGCCGTCGAGTCCCGCGACGAGCTGCGGCCGGCGCCCGCGCCCGCGCCGGGGCACGGCGCGCCGGGGCACGGGGGGACGTACGGGCCGTGCGCCGGCGGCGGGGACGACCACGCGTGTCCGGGAGGGTGATCCGGCCGGCGCGCGGCGGCGGCCGGGCGGCGCGTGCGAGATGGGCAGTATGTGATGGTTGGCCCGTGTGTGCCCTGTAGCCCGTGTGTGACAGTTGAGCCGTGCGCATCCTCGTGGTCGAAGACGAAGACAACCTGGCCGAGTCCCTCCGCCAGGGCCTGTCCGCCGACGGCCACCGCGTCGAGGTCGCCCGCGACGGCCACCGCGGGCTGGAACTGGCCCTCACCGGCGGGCCGTACGACGCCGTCCTGCTGGACCTGATGCTCCCGGGCCTCGGCGGCGCCGAGATCTGCGCCCGGATGCGCGCCCACGGCGACCCCACCCCCGTCCTGATGCTGACCGCCAGGGACGGCGAGTACGACGAGGCCGAGGGCCTGGACGCGGGCGCCGACGACTACCTCACCAAACCGTTCTCCTTCGTCGTGCTCGGCGCCCGCCTGCGCGCCCTCGCCCGCCGCGCCGCCGCCCCCGAACCCACCGTGCTGCGCGCCGGCGACCTGGTCCTCGACCCGCAGGACCGCCGCTGCCGCCGGGGCGAGATCGACATCGAGCTCACCGCGCGCGAGCTCGGCGTGCTCGCCTGCCTGATGGAGCGCCCCGGCCGGGCCGTCGCCAAACAGGACATCCTCGACGAGGTCTGGGACGCGCCCCACGGCATCGACCCCAACATCGTCGAGGTCTACGTCTCCTCCCTGCGCAAGAAGATCGACGCCCCCTTCGGCCGGCGCTCCATCCTCACCGTCCACGGCACCGGCTACCGGATGGCCCCCGACGGTGGTTAGCAGCGTCCGCGCACGGGCCGCCCTGGCCGCCGCGCTCGCGATGGCCGCCGTCCTGGCCACCGGCGGACTGTGGCTGTTCACCCTCACGCGCGCCAACCTCCTCGACAACACCACCGGCCGCACCGAGCTGGCCGCCCGGAAGGTCGCCGCCCAGCTCGACACCCGGACGCTGCCGCCCGGCGGCCGGCTGCCCGCGCCCGAGAGCGGCGTCGACCTGGTCCTCGTACGGGACGCGGCCGGCCGGACGGTCGCCACCAGCGGCGGCCCCCAGGACGTCCCCGGCCTCACCGCACTGCGGCCCGCCCCCGGCCAGGACTCCCGCGCAACCGTCCTCCCGCCCGCCCACCCCGGCGCGGAACGGCGCACGGCGGTGGTGGTCACCACCCCCGGCCCGCCCGGCGCGCACGACCCGCACGCCCCCTACGCCGTGTACGCGATGACCGTGCTCAGCGACGTCGACGACGCCACCCGCGCCACCGCCCTCGGACTCCTCGCCGGCGCGCCCCCGCTGATCGCCTTCTCCGCGGCCCTGGCCTGGTGGGTCACCGGACACGCGCTGCGCCCCGTCACCGCGATCCGCACCGAGCTGGCCGCCGTCACCGCGAGCGAGCTGGACCGGCGCGTCCCCGACCCCGGCGGCGCCGACGAGATCGCCCGGCTGGCCCGGACCGTCAACGACACCCTCGACCGGCTGGAGCGTTCCGACGCCCGCCAGCGCCAGTTCACCGCCGACGCCTCGCACGAACTGCGCAACCCCCTGGCCGCCGTCCGCGCCCGGCTGGAAATCGCCCTCGCCCGGGAGCACCCCGACCGGGAGTCGGTGGCCGCCGCGCTGGCCGACACCGAACGGCTCCAGCGGATCGCCGCCGACCTGCTGCTGCTGGCCCGCCTCGACGGCGGACCCGCGCCCCGCCCCGCCGAACCGGTGGACCTGGCGCTGCTCGCGGCGGAGGACGCGGCCCGGCGGTCCGCTCCCCGGGTGCCGCTGCGGCTGGAGGCGCGGGCGCCCGTACCGGCGTACGGGGATCCGGCGCGGCTGGAGCGGGCCCTGGCCAACCTGGTGGACAACGCCCTGCGGCACGCCCGTACCGGGGTCCTGGTCCGGACCGCCGCCGAGGACGGCTGGGCGGTGCTGGAGGTGACCGACGACGGGCCGGGCATCCCGGAGGCGGACCGCGACCGGGTCTTCGAGCGGTTCGTGCGCCTCGACGCCGACCGGGGCCGCGCGAGCGGCGGCACCGGGCTGGGGCTGGCCATCGCCCGGGAGATCGCGCGGGCCCACGGGGGCGACGTACGCGCCCTGCCGGCGCCGGGCGGCGGAGCGCGGCTGCGGCTGCGGATCCCGGGGAGGGGGTGAGGGGGCGAGGCTGAGGGGGCGGGGCGGGGCGGGCGCGTGGGGGGCTGCTGCGCGCTCAGGATTCCTTCAGCGGGTCTGCGCGAGCATCGTCAGGCATGAGCGCGCAACGGAGGAAGACCAGCCGCCGCCGGCCCTCGCCGCGGCGGATCGGCCGCACCCTGCTGATCACGGGCTGCGCCCTGACGGTGATGGCGGGCGGCACCGCCTGGTACGTCTACCGGGACCTGGCATCGAGCATCGGCAGCTCCAAGGCCCTGGAGGGCGCCGAGAAATCGGCGCACGGGGACGTGAACATCCTGCTCATGGGCCTGGACAGCCGCCGCGACCAGAACGGCGACCCGCTGCCCGAGGAGGTCCTGGACCAGCTGCACGCGGGCAGCTCGGACATCGGCGGCTACAACGCGAACACCCTGATCCTGCTGCACGTCCCGGGCGACGGCGGCCGGGCGCAGGCCTTCTCGATCCCGCGCGACGACTTCGTGGACATACCGGGGCGGGGCAAGGACAAGGTCAAGAAGGCGTACGGGCTGGCGAAGGCGGCCCGGGAGGACCAGCTGTCGGCGCAGGGGGTGCGCGACCGGCGGCGGCTGGAGCAGGAGGGGCGCGAGGCGGGGCGCAGGGCACAGATCGACACGGTGCGCGGCTTCCTCGGCGTCCCGGTCGACCACTTCGCCGAGCTGAACCTGGCCGGTTTCTACCACCTGGCGGATGCGCTGGACGGCGTACCGGTGTGCCTGAAGAAGCCGGTGAAGGACCGGTACTCCGGCGCTGACTTCCCCGCGGGCCGGCAGACCCTGAACGGCCGGCAGTCCCTGGCCTTCGTACGGCAGCGGCACGGGCTGGCCATGGGGGATCTGGACCGGACGAAGCGGCAGCAGGCCTTCCTGGCGGGCGCGACGCAGAAGCTGAACTCGGCCGGGACCTTCACGGACCCGGTGAAGCTGCTCAGGCTGATCGACACGGCGAAGGAGGACGTCGTGACGGACGCGGGCTGGGACCTGCTGGGGTTCGTGAAGCAGGCGAAGAACCTGTCCGGCGGAAAAGTGCGGTTTACGACACTCCCCGTCGAGGGGTTCGGAAGGAACCATGGGGAGGACATCAACGTCGTAGATGATATGAAGATAAAGCGCCTCATTGCCGAGCAGATCGGTCCCCAGACCACTGCCACCCCGAGTGCACCGAGCGCCATGTCCTCTGCTCCCCTTCCCCCCTCGTCGCCGCCGGCGTCACCCTCATCACCGCCGTCGGCGTCACCCTCATCACCGCCGTCGCCCCCGTCACCGGGGGAAGAGCCCGGCACCATCGACGGCGGCGGCGTCCCGTGCGTGGACTGAGGCCGCTGACGGCTTCGGGCGCCCGCCGCCGCACCGAAGCGCTGCTGCTGCTCCTCGTCATCGGCATCGCGGTTTTCGGCCATGTGAGCGCCGGTCTGGCGATGAACGGGGAGCTGCCGCAGCAGCTCACCAGCTTCGTCATCAGCATGACGCTGCTCTCCCTGGTGGGGCACCTGGGCATCCGCCGGTTCGCCCCGTACGCGGATCCGCTGATCTTCCCGCTCGCCATGCTGCTGACCGGGCTCGGCCTGGTGCTGATCCACCGTCTCGACCAGGGGTACATCGAGCGGTACGGGTCCGACGCGAACGCGCCCGGCCAGCTGATGTGGACGGTGGTCGGGGTCGCCGCCTGCATCCTGGTGGTGGCGCTGCTGCGCGACCACCGGCTGCTCCAGCGGTTCATCTACATCACCATGGCCGTCGCGCTGGTGCTGCTGATCGCGCCCGCGTTCTTCGGCGCGGACACGTACGGGGCCAAGCGCTGGATCATCCTCTTCGGCTTCTCGCTCCAGCCCGGCGAGTTCGTGAAGATCATGATCGCGATCTTCTTCGCGGGCTACCTGGTCATCCACCGCGACTCCCTGGCGCTGACCGGCCGGAAGTTCCTGGGCATGCGGCTGCCCCCGATGCGGCAGCTCGGACCGATCATCACGGTGTGGATCGTGTCCATGCTCGTCCTGGTCTTCGAGCGCGACCTCGGCACCTCGCTGATCTTCTTCGGCGTCTTCGTGGTGATGCTCTACGTGGCCACCGAGCGCACCAGCTGGATCGTGTGCGGGCTGCTCATGGCCTCCGTGGGCGCCTTCGTGGTGGGCTCGACCGAGCCGCACGTGAAGGCGCGCGTGGCGGCCTGGCTGGAGCCGCTGTCCTACTACTGGAAGGACCGCCCGCCGGGCGTCACCTCCGACCAGTCGGCGCAGGCGCTGTTCAGCTTCGGCACCGGCGGCGTCTCGGGCACCGGCCTGGGGATGGGCCACCCGGAGCTGATCAAGTTCGCGGGGCGCAGCGACTTCATCCTGACCACGGTCGGCGAGGAGCTCGGCCTGGCCGGCGTCATGGCCGTCCTGCTCCTCTACGCGCTCCTCGTGCAGCGGGGCCTGCGGATGGCGCTGGCCGCGCGCGACCCCTTCGGCAAGCTGCTGGCGGTGGGCCTGGCCTCGGCGCTGGCGCTCCAGGTCTTCGTGGTGGCGGGCGGCGTCACGGGCCTGATCCCCCTGACCGGCAAGGCGCTGCCCTTCCTGGCGAAGGGCGGCTCCTCGCTCCTGGCCAACTGGATCATGATCGCCCTGCTCCTGCGCATCAGCGACAGCGCGGAGCGCCAACGCGAAGCGGACGCCCGAGGCCCGGCGGAAACCACGATCACCCCCCTGGTCGCGGCGGGGTGAGGGGGCGGGGCGGGGGTGGGGGGGCGGGGTCCGGGGGGGGGCGGGGTCCGGGGGGCGGGGTCTTCGCGGAGCAGCATCAGGGAGGGTTTGGTGGTCTCCCGTCAGTCTCATCGTCCTTCCGTGTCGTGCCGGTCCCTCAAGGGCGCTCCTTCGTCGCGTCGCTTCGCGATGGCCTTCGGCCACCCTTGACCGACCGTCCCGCCACGGAAAAACGAAGACTGCCGGGAAACCCCCAAAAGAACGTTCACGGGGCAGAGAGCCTGGCCGATCGTCATCAGGGAGCCGAGACCCCCACCGCCGAGGACACCCAGGTGGGCCCGATGTCCGGCCCTCCCAGACCACATTCGGCGCCAGGGGCAGCCAGACCACACCAAACAGCGACCAGAACAACCGAGCGGGACGTTCGGCGCATCGGATCGCTACGCGCTTCTCTCGGCATAGCGTCTGCGGCCCGTCTGGGGCTGGACATAAGCCGCCCAAGGCTCGTCCAGGGCCGGCAGTCACGCGTCTGCGGCCGTGTTGGAGTGAGAGAGCGACGAGAGTGAGTTTTCATGCGGGTTGAGGGCGATCGTGGTCTGTCGAGCGTCATCTGACGATCTCCATCCGCCGATCTCCGTCTGCGGGGGGGGCGGTCGCCGCTCTCCGTCCGCCGGGGGGCGGTCGCTCGTCAAGTAGGGCCATTTCTTCGCCTTGGGCGGCTTATGTCCAGCCACAGACGGGCGGCGGACGCTATGCCGGGCGAAGCGCGTAGCGATCTGATGCGCGGGGGCTTCTGCTGGAGCCGCAGGCTCGTCGTATCGCTGTCTGGTGTGGTCTGGCCGCCCCCGGCCCGGAATGCGAGGCGCACGGGCCGGATGTCGGGTCCACCTGGGCCTCATGGGGAGGGGTTTGGCTCCCTGACGAGGATAGGACCGGTCTCACCGCCCCCTGGCCGTCCTTCTGGGGCTTCCCGGCAGTCTTTAGTCTTTCCGGGACGGGACGGTCGGTCAAGGGTGGCCGAAGGCCATCGCGAAGCGACGCGACGAAGGAGCGCCCTTGAGGGACCGGCCCGGCACGGAAGGACGGTGGACTGCCGGGAAACCCCAGACCCTCCCCTGATCCCGATCCACTGCACCCCGCCCCCGTGGCCCCGGGCAGCGGGCCCCGAGCTCCGGGCAGCGCCCCCGCCCGTACCCCCCGACCAACCCCAACCCCCGCTAGAGGTAGTCCTCCAGGCGGCCGATCTTGTAGCCCTGTTCCTGGATGTGCTGGAGCATGCGGGTGGTCATCTGGATCTCCGTCGCGCCCTTGAGCTCCGAGGGGCCGCGGAAGTGGGCCAGGATGATGTCACCCGGCTGGAGGGCGGAGCCCTCGGCGTACTGGAAGTTGTTGATCTGCATCGACGCGCGCCACAGGACGACCGAGGAGATTCCGCACTCGGAGGCGGCCTTGAGGGTGTCGTCGTTGTAGTTGCCGTACGGCGGGCGGAACAGCGTGGGGCGCTTTCCGAAGCGCTTCTCCAGGCGTTCCTGCTGGCCGCAGATCTCCTTCTTCTGCGCCGCGAACGGCAGCGTGCGCAGGTTCGGGTGGGTCAGCGTGTGGTTGTTCACCGTGCTGCCCGAGCCGTTGTCCCGGAGCTTCTCGAAGTGCGAGTAGTCCGCCGAGGCGATGTTGTCGGTCAGGAACATGCTGATCGGCAGCTTCAGATCGGCCGCCATCTTCAGGAACTCGGGGTCCTTCTCCGCGCCGTCGTCGAAGGTCAGGAAGACGACCTTGTCCGTCGGCGGGACGGGTATTCGGTCCACCACGACCGGCCTGCCCGGGGCCGCCTTGGACAGTTGGGGCTTCTGCGCGGGCTTGGGGGCGTACTGGAGCGGGGCGCTCAGGCCCCATTTCCGGTACGCGTCGTCCCCCGCGGAAGCGGAGGCCGAGGGGACCGCGGAAGACCGCGCGGACGGGGAGGCCGATGCCGTCCCCGTCGCCTGCGCGGTCTTGCGGCCGAGCCGTTCGATGGGATCCACGCTGTTCCCGCACCCCGTCAGGGACAGCGCGAGCGCGCCGGCCGTCAGCGTCCCGGCTACCAACCGACGCGCGTACTTCACAGGTAGTCCTCCAGGCGGGCCACGGCGTATCCCTTGTCCGTGACGGTCTTCATGACATGACGGATCATGTCAGGCATCGTGCCCTTCCAGTCCTCCCGGCCGCGGAAATGAGTCAGGATGATGTCGCCGGGGTGGAGGTCGCGATCCCATTCGCGGTAGTCCATCCGGTTCACGAACGCCTCGGCGTTCCACAGCGGTACGGCCTTGATGCCGCAGGACTTCGCCGCGCGCAGCGTGTCCTGGTTGTAGTTGCCGTAGGGCGGCCGGAAGAGCGTCGGGCGCTTGCCGAACTGCTTCTGGATCGTGTCCTGCTGGCCGCAGATCTCCTCGCGCTGCTGCTCGTAGGAGAGCCCCGGCATGTAGCGGTGGTTCAGCGTGTGGTTGTTCAGCGTGACGCCGGCGTCCTGCATCCGCTTGAAGTACGGGTAGTTGTCGCGGACGAGGTAGTCGCTGAGGAACGCCGTGTACGGGATCTTCAGCTCCTGCATCATCTTGACGAACTCGGGGTCCTTCTCCGCGCCGTCGTCGATGGTGAGGAAGACGACCTTGTCCTCGGTCGGGACGGTGGTGAAGACCGGGGGCAGTTCGTCCTGGCCCTCGACCTCGAAGCCGTCGCGCGTGGTGATCTCGGGCTTCGTCTTCGGGGCGGCCGGGGCCATGAGCGGCGTCTTGACCAGACCCCACTTCTTCGCGGCCGCGATCCGGGCCTGCTGGGCGGCCTTGGCCTGCTCGGCGGCGTTGGCGAGGGCGCCGGCCGCGCCGGGGCCCGCTTCGCCGGCCGCCTTCGTCTTGGCCGGCGCTCCCGAGTCCCCGGCCCCGCACCCCGTGCCCAGGGCGGCGACCAGCAGTGCGGCCAGTGCCACGCCGTACCGGCCGCGCGGGCGCGCCGCGAGCCGGTGACCATACTGCGCAGTATTTCCCTTTTGTCGTACTAGCTGCATAGCTGCGGATCCTTACACCGCGCGGCGCCCCGGCGCGGACGACACCACGGCCGGAGTCCGCCCTTCCACCGACTGGCCGACAATGGGACCGTGACCCCCGAAGACTTCGCCGCGCTGCTCACCCCCGAGGGCCGCGCGCTCCTCGACTCCCTCCGCGACCACGACCCCGCCCAGGAGCTGGCCCTCGCCACCCGGCTGCGCCGCGAACACCCGGCCCCGCTGGTGTCGGCGGCCCTCGGGCAGGCCCGGCTGCGGCAGCGGGCGGTGGCGAAGTTCGGGGCCGAGGACGCGTTCCGGATGTACTTCACCCCCGGCGGCGGGGAGATGGCCACCCGCGCGTCGGTGGCCTCGTACCGCGCCGGGCGGCTCGCGGCGCTGGGCGTACGGAGCGTCGCGGACCTGTGCTGCGGCATCGGCGGGGACGCGCTGGCGCTGGCCCGGCTCGGGATCCGGGTGCTGGCGGTGGACGTCGACCCGCTGACGGTGGCCGTCGCGCGGGCCAACGCCGAGGCGCTGGGGCTGGCGGACCTGATCGAGGTCCGGGAGGCGGACGTGACGGGGGTCGACGTGTCCGCGTACGAGGCCGTCTTCATCGACCCGGCGCGCCGCGGCGGCCGCGGGCGGATCTTCGACCCGGAGTCGTACTCGCCGCCGCTGTCCTGGGCCGTGGAGACCGCCCGCGCGGCCCGCCACGCCGCGATCAAGATCGCCCCGGGGATCCCGCACGAGGCGGTTCCGGCCGAGGCCGAGGCCGAGTGGATCTCCGACCACGGGGACGTGAAGGAGGCCGTGCTGTGGTTCGGCACCGCCCCGGGCACGGTGCGCGCCACCCTGCTGCCCGGTCCGCGCGAGCTGCTGACCGCCGCACCGCTGCCGGACCCGGAGGCGGGCCCGGTCGGGCGCTACCTCTACGAGCCGGACGGGGCCGTGATCCGCGCGCACCTCGTCGCCGAGGTGGCCGAGCACCTGGACGGCCGGCTGATCGACCCGACCATCGCCTACATCACCGCCGACGAGCTGCGCGCGACGCCGTACGCGACCGCGTACGAGATCACGGACGTGCTGCCGTTCGGGCTGAAGAAGCTGAAGGCGCTGCTGCGCGAGCGCGAGGTCGGCATCCTGACGGTGAAGAAGCGCGGCTCGGCGATCGAGCCGGAGGAGCTGCGCCGGAAGGTGAAGCCGCAGGGCCCGAACTCGGCGACGGTCTTCCTGACCCGGGTCGCGGGCGCCCCCTCGATGCTGATCGGGTCGCCGGCCTAGGCCCAGGCGCTAGGCCGCCAGGTCACTCAGCGTGCGGCGGCCCGCAGGGGCCGGCGCGGGGGCGGGGCGGGTGGCGCGGGCCGTCCAGCGGTGGTGGGTGGCGGCCTTGGCGGCGCCCAGCAGTCCGGTGATCCACAGGATCATGCCGAGCCCCACGAGGCCGAAGACCTGCCCGTACGGGGTCACGCCCGGGCGGCTCCCGGCCGCCGCCGCGAAGGCCACCCAGAGCCCGCAGGCGCCGAGCGCCAGCGAGGCGGCCAGCCAGACGAGGCCGCGTACGGGGGCGCGCAGGGCGGGGTCGGCTACGGGCTCCCGGCCGGCCCCGACCCAGGCGCACAGCAGCTCGTGCTCGTACCGCTCGCGCCGGGCGCCCCGGACGAACCAGATCCCGGCGGGGACCAGCACGCCCAGCGCGAACGCCGCGTACACCACCCCGAAGAGGGACCGCACGGCGTCACCGGCCTCGAAGGAGGCCACCGCCAGCCCGGCGAAGGCCCAGCCGAGCGCGAAGGCCGCGGCGACCGCCCACAGCAGGGCGAGGCGCCGCAGGCCCAGGCCGCGCCGGCTCAGCTCGGCGAGGTGGCGCGCGCGGTCGGCCCGTACGACGGACTCGTCCAGCCACTCGCGCAGGTGCGCGGGCGGCGGCGGAGGCGGGAGCTCACGGCTAGGCATGCCGATGACCCTAGGGGCGGCCGCTCCAGCCCCGCCGCAGTCCCGCTCGACGGGTGCTTCAGCCGCCCGTGACCTCGACCGATGCGAACCGCCAGCGGTGCACCGCCCGGGTGATGAGGTCCGCGGCGGGCTCCGGCAGCTCGGGCAGCTCCGCCGAAACGCCCTCGGGGGCCTCCCACCAGGTGATCACCAGGATCCGGTCCTGCGGGGCCCGGAGCACTTCGCGGCGCAGCGGTTCCCGGGCCAGGATCTGGGCGCGGGCCCACTCCAGGAGCTCGTTGCCCCGGCCGTCGGCGGCCCGGGCCTCCCACATCAGCGCGACGGTGCTCATGAGTACAGGTTGTCCTTGCTGAGCTCGTGCACGTGGTCGTGATCGTGTGCGTGGCCGTGGCCGTGGCCGTGCGCATGGCCGTGGCCACCGCCGGAACCGTCGCCGTCGCCGTGCCCGCTGCCCGGCACGTGCGGGTCCGTCACCGGCAGCGAGGAGTCCGCGGACAGGTCCCAGTCGGAGGCCGGCCGGTTGCGCCGGACCATCTCCGCGCCCAGCGCCGCGACCATCGCGCCGTTGTCCGTGCACAGCTTCGGACGGGGCACCCGCAGGATGATCCCGGCGTCGTCGCAGCGCTCCTGCGCGAGCGAGCGCAGCCGCGAGTTGGCCGCCACGCCGCCGCCGATCATCAGGTGGTCCACGCCCTCGTCCTTGCAGGCGCGGATCGCCTTGCGCGTCAGCACGTCCACCACGGCCTCCTGGAAGGACGCCGCCACGTCACGCACCGGCACCTCCTCCCCCGCCTTGCGCTTGGCCTCGATCCAGCGGGCCACCGCCGTCTTGAGGCCGGAGAAGGAGAAGTCGTACGCCGCGTCGCGCGGCCCCGTCAGCCCGCGCGGGAAGTTGATGGCCTTGGGGTCGCCCTCGCGGGCGAGCCGGTCGATGACCGGTCCGCCGGGGAAGCCCAGGTGCAGCACGCGGGCGATCTTGTCGAACGCCTCGCCCGCCGCGTCGTCGATGGTCGCGCCGAGCGGCCGTACGTCGCTGGTGATGTCCGGGGCCAGCAGCAGCGAGGAGTGCCCGCCCGACACCAGCAGGGCCATCGTCGGCTCCGGCAGCGGGCCGTGCTCCAGCTGGTCGACGCAGATGTGCGAGGCCAGGTGGTTCACCCCGTACAGCGGCTTGCCCAGCGCGTACGCGTACGCCTTGGCCGCCGAGACGCCCACGAGCAGCGCGCCCGCGAGGCCGGGGCCCGCCGTGACCGCGATGCCGTCGAGGTCGCGGGCGCTGACCCCGGCCTCCTTCAGGGCGCGTTCGATGGTCGGGACCATCGCTTCCAGGTGGGCCCGGGAGGCCACCTCGGGCACGACCCCGCCGAAGCGGGCGTGCTCGTCGACGCTCGACGCGATGGCGTCGGCGAGCAGGGTGGTGCCGCGGACGACGCCCACGCCGGTCTCGTCGCAGGAGGTCTCGATGCCGAGGACGAGCGGTTCGTCAGCCATGGGTCTCACCTTGTAGGGGTACGGAGCTTGCAGGATCGGAAAGGCGCATCACGAGCGCGTCGACGTTGCCCGGCTGGTAGTAGCCGCGCCGGAAGCCGATCGGCTCGAAGCCGAAGCGCTCGTACAGCTTCTGGGCACGGGTGTTGTCGACCCGGACCTCCAGCAGCACCTCGGCGCATTCGAAGTCGGTCGCGGCGCGCAGCAGTTCGGTGAGCATCCGGCCGCCGAGGCCGGTGCCCCACTGGTCGCGCGCGGCCGCGATGGTCTGTACGTCGCCCAGGTCCCCGGCGGCGGCCAGCCCGGCGTAGCCGACCAGGCGGCCGTCCGGGGTCTCGGCGACGAGGTAGCGGCGGGTGGCGTGCGGGCCGCGGGCGTGGGTGAGCTCGGACCAGAACATCCCGGCCGACCAGGCGTCGTCGGGGAACAGCTCGGTCTCCAGCTCCAGCACCGGTTCGATGTCCCACCAGCGCATTTCGCGGAGCACCGCGGTCGCGGCCGTCACTTGGGGGTGACCACCTTGTAGTTCTTGGGCACCTCGGCGTCGGGCCGCCGCAGGTAGAGGGGGGTCGGGGGCAGGAACTCCGCGCCCGCCGCGAGCCGCTCCGCGGCCAGGGCCGCCAGGGCCGCCGCCGACTGGTGGACGGGGGCGCGGGCGTCGGGGAACACCTCCGGGTAGAGCTGCGCGCCCTGGCCGACGGCGGGCAGGCCCGCCACGCGCCCGGCGATGTCGGCGGGGCGGTCCACGGCGGGCTCGCCGGTGCGGGTGCGGGGGTCCTCGTAGCGCGCCCAGTACACCTCCTTGCGCCGCGCGTCGGTGGCGACGGTGAACGGGCCCTCGATCCCGGCGGCGCCGGCGGCGTACGCCAGGCCGTCGAGGGTGCACAGGCCGTGCACGGGGACGCCGAGGACGGCGGCGAAGGTGGAGGCGGTGACGAGGCCGACGCGCAGCCCCGTGTAGGGGCCGGGGCCGACCCCGACGACGATGCCGGTGACGGCTTCGAGCTTGACCCCGGCGTCGGCGAGGACGGCGTCGACGGAGGGCAGCAGCAGCTCCCCGTGGCGGCGGGCGTCGACCTGGTTCGACTCGGCGAGGACGGACTCCCCGTCGTGCAGGGCGACGGTGACGGCGGGCGTGGCGGTATCTACGGCGAGCAAGAGCACGCGAACAGCCTACGACTCCGCGGCCCCGGGGCCTTGCGGCCGGTCGCGGGGGGACCCGGCTGCTACCTTTCGACCCGGGGACACGACCGGGACTCGACCCGGTGTGCGAACCGGCCCACGGCCGGGCGTCCCCGGTCGGTGACGCAGGCGCGGAGAGGTGGAGCAAGGTGGCACGCAGCAGCTCGGGAATCGTGGCCGGGCTCACCGCCGCGGCGATCGCCGCCATCGGCTTCCTCGGCTGGCAGGCCTCCGCGACGGCGCCCGCGCATCCGGTCCGCACGGCTCCGAAGACCCCGGCCGCGGAGCAGAACCAGGCCCCCGCCAAGCAGGACCCCGCGAAGGCGACGGCGCTGCCGGCCGATTCCGGGACCGGGATGCGGGTCGTGTACTCGGTGTCCCAGAAGCGGGTGTGGCTGGTGGCGGAGGACGGCCGGGACCCCCGGTCGTTCGCGGTGACCCCGAACACGGTGCACCCGCTGCCGGGCACCTACGTGGTCGGCTCGCGCTCGGGCACGGTCACCGGTACGGACGGGGTGCCGATCGAGCACGTCGTGCGGTTCGCCAGCACGGACGGGATCACGATCGGGTTCAGCGCCCGCGTGGACGGCGCGATGCCGGCGCCGGATCCGGCGAAGAAGGCGGGCGGCATCCGGATGTCGCGGGCCGACGGCGACGCCCTGTGGGCCTTCGCCACGATCAACTCGAAGGTCGTCGTCGTCCTCTGACGCAGGACGCACCCCCTCTGAAGCACCCCGCACCGCACCGCAATTGCACCCGAACGGGTGATCAGGCCGCTTCCGATTCGGGGGCGGCCCGTTCCGTTTCGTGCCCGGCCGCGCCGCTCTCCGCCTCCGGGCACGGACCCGACGCCGCCCGTGCGGGCGGCGTCGAGACGGCCGTGGCGGCCGCGCCGGCCGCGAGCAGGGCCCGCATCGACACGACGGGCGCTCGCTCTGCTCCTGCTGCCGGCATGGCTGCCTCCTGAGACCCGGGACACCGGCTTCAGCCCGAACTTAGGCAGACCTAACCAGCGCTCGGTACCATGTGACCACGGGTGCCCGTGCCGGCGCAATATTTTCCCGACGCCTTGTCGGTACGTTGTCGGTACCTACGAGAGCGACGCCTACCGCGCGGCCGCCCGGGCGAGCTCCGCCAGCTCGGCCCCGGCCCAGCGCGCCCCGACGCCGCGCAGCGCGACCTCGCGCACGTCGTCCAGGACCTCCTCGTGGCCGACCGCCCGGCCGATCACCACGTGCAGCCGGTCGTCGGAGAGCTCCTCCACCTTGCCGTCGCCCCACTCCACGACGACCACGGACTCGGGCAGCGAGACGTCGAGGTCCAGGTCCTCCATCTCGTCCAGGCCGCCGCCCAGCCGGTACGCGTCCACGTGCACCAGCGCCGGGCCGCCGCTCAGGGACGGGTGTACCCGGGCGATCACGAAGGTCGGCGAGGTCACGGCCCCGCGCACGCCGAGCCCCTCCCCCAGCCCCCGCGTCAGGGTGGTCTTGCCCGCGCCGAGCTCGCCGGTCAGCAGCACGAGGTCGCCGGGGCGCAACAGCCCCGCGATACGGCGCCCCAGGTCCTGCATGGAGGCGGGCGAGTCGACGGTGATCAGGGTTTCGGCGGCGGCCTCGGCCAGGGCCTCAGCCGCCGGGCTGCGCGGTGCTTCCCGCGGTACTTCTTCCATGCGTCCCCACGTTAGCCGCTGCGGGGACGGCTCCGGTGCGCGCCAGCAGCCCGGTCAGCAGCCCGTTCACGATCTCCGGGCGCTCCAGCATCATCAGGTGCCCGGTGTTCTCCAGCACGACCAGCTCGGCGGCCGGCAGCGCCTCCTTGATCGCCACGCTGTGCTCGGCCGGGGTGATCATGTCCCGGTCCCCGGCGACGACCGTCACCGGGATGTCCGCGAACAGCTGGAGCGCGGCGCCCTTGTCGTGGGTCTGGAAGGCGGGGTAGAACTCCGCGACCACGTCGATCGGGGTCGCCTCGATCAGCCGCTCGGCGAAGCGGGCGACGCCGGGATCCACGTCCTGGGACCCGAACGAGTACAGCTTGATCATCCCGGCGAACAGGTCGGCGGTGGCCCGACGGCCCTTCTCCACCAGCTCCACCTGCGAGCCGAGCGCCTTGAGCACCCCCGGCAGGAGCCGGCGCACCGCGCCCAGCCCGACGGCGGGCAGCCCGTACGTGACCTGGTCGAGCCGGCCGCTGGAGGTGCCCACCAGCGCCACCCCGCGCACGCGCTCGCGCACCAGATCGGGGAACTGCTCGGCGAAGGCCATCACGGTCATGCCGCCCATGGAGTGGCCGACCAGGACGAGCGGCCCCTCGGGCGCGGTGGCGTCGATGACTGCCTTCAGATCGCGGCCGAGCTGGTCGATGGTCACCGGTTCGCCGTCGGCCTGGGCCAGGCCCCGGTCGCTGCGGCCGTGGCTGCGCTGGTCCCAGTAGACGGCCCGGACCGTTCCGCGCAGGGCGGCGCGCTGGAAGTGCCAGGCGTCCTGGGAGAGGCAGTAGCCGTGGCAGAAGACGACGGTGGTCCCGGCGGCCGGGGACTTGCGGCTCAGCCGGCGCTTCTTTCCGGCGGGCTCGGCGGGCGGCTCGTCGGTCTCGTAGTAGAGCTCGGTGCCGTCCTCCGCCCGGCAGGTGCCCTCGGTGCCGCGCAGCGCGCCGTAGTCCCCCGCCGCATCCAGCGCGAGGCGCGCCTTCATGCGGATGCCGCGCCCCACGGTGATGCGTTCGACCGCGACACCGGCCGCGGCTCCCGCCGCTATGACACCGATGGCGGCGCCGGCCCAGCCGGCCTTGCGCCAGTTCTCGCTCACGACGTCACCGTCCTCACCTCAGCCGCCCAGGTACACCCGGGGGACCCGACCTCCGATACGGGTGACGATCTCATACGCGATCGTGTGTGCCGCTTGAGCCCAGTCCTCGGCGGTGGGTTCGCCCAGCTCGGCGTCGCCGAGGAGGACGGCCTCGTCGCCGACGCGGGCCTCGTCCGTGCCGAGGTCGACGACGAACTGGTCCATGGCGATCCGCCCGGCGGCCCGCCTGATGCGGCCGCCGACCAGCACCGGCCCGCGGCCGGAGGCGGCCCGCGGCAGCCCGTCCGCGTAGCCGGCCGGGACCAGGGCGAGACGGGTCTCGGACTCGGTGACGTAGTGGTGGCCGTAGCTCACGCCGTGCCCGGCGGGGACGGACTTGACCAGGGCCAGGGAGGCCTTGAGCCGCATGGCGGGACGCAGGCCCAGCTGGGCGGGGGTGCCGAGCTCGGGCGCGGGCGAGACCCCGTAGACGGCCAGGCCGGTACGGACGAGGTCGTAGTGGCTCTCGGGGAGCGTGAGGGTGGCCGGCGAGTTGGCGATGTGCCGGACCTCGGGGTCGACGCCCTCCTTCTCCGCGTACGCGAGCATGTCGCGGAAGGCGTCGAGCTGGAGCTGGATCGAGGGGTGGCCGGGCTCGTCGGCGCAGGCGAAGTGCGACCAGACGCCGGTGACCCGGACGGTGCCCTCCGCCTCGGCGGCGACGGCCGCGCCGACGAGTTCGGCCCAGTCGGCGGGCTGGCAGCCGTTGCGGCCTAGGCCGGTGTCGGCCTTCAGCTGGATCCGGGCGGTCAGGCCCGCCGCGCGGGCGGCCTCCCGCACCTCGTCCAGGGCCCACAGGCCGCTCACCGACACGTCGATGTCGGCCTCGATGGCCTCCCGCCAGGGCCCGCCGGGGGTCCACAGCCAGCACATGACGCGGCCCTCGATGCCGGCGGCGCGCAGGGCGAGCGCCTCCTCGGGGGTGGCGGTACCGAGCCAGGTGGCCCCGGCCTCCTGGGCGGCGCGGGCGCACGGGACGGCCCCGTGCCCGTAGGCGTTCGCCTTGACGACGGCCATCAGCTGGGCCCGGGGGGCCCGTGCGCGCAGTGCGCGTACGTTCTCCCGTACTGCGTCAAGATCGATCTCGGCGTACACGCGCGGCGCTCTCTCGTTCATCGCCCCCAGTCTCTCAGAACCCCCGCCCCGCCTCCCCTCCGACCGCCCCGGGCCGGGCGCCGCCGACCGGGGCCGGGTCAGGTCCCGGCGGTGCGCCAGGCTCGGGGGAGGGCGGCGGCCACCTCGTGCGCCAGGACCGGGGCCCCGTCTGCGGCCAGCCGTCCCGCCAGTCCGTGGAGGTACGCCGCCACCGAGCCCGCGTCCGGCCCCGACAGCCCGCCCGCCAGCAGCGCCCCCGCCAGCCCCGACAGCACGTCCCCGCTCCCGGCGGTGGCCAGCCACGGGGTGCCGGTCGGGTTCACCCGTACCGCCCGGGCGCCGGCGCCGGAGGCGACCAGCGTCGTCGACCCCTTCAGCAGCGCCGTGGCCCCGTAGCGCCCGGCCAGCTTCCGTACGGCGGCCAGCCGCCCGGCCTCCACCGACTCCCTCGGCACCCCCAGCAGCGCCGCCGCCTCCCCCGCGTGCGGGGTCAGCAGGGTCGCGGCCCGCCGGCCCCGCACCACCTCGGGGTCCAGCCCCCGCAGCCCGTCGGCGTCCACCAGCACCGGCACGTCCCGGTCGGCCAGCGCCCGGGCGACCTCCGCACCGCGCCCGTCCCCGAGGCCCGGACCGACCACCCACGCCTGCACCCGGCCCCGGCCGACCAGCACCTCCGGGTACCGCGCGAGCACGGCGTCGGCCGCCGGGCCCACGTACCGCACCGCGCCCGCGCCGCCCCGCAGCGCGCCCGCCACGGCCAGCACCGCCGCGCCCGGGTACTGCTCCGACCCGGCGAGGATCCCGACCACACCCCGCCGGTACTTGTCGCTGGACGCCGTCGGCGCGGGCAGCAGCGCCGCCACGTCGGCGTCCTGGAGGGCCTCCACCTCCGGCGCCGGCAGCTCCAGCCCGATCCCGATCAGCCGCACCGCGCCCACCCGCGAGGCCCCGGGGTCGATCAGCAGCCCCGGCTTGTACGCCCCGAAGGTCACCGTCACGTCGGCCCGCACCGCCGGTCCCGCCACCTCACCGGTGTCCGCGTCCACCCCGCTCGGGAGGTCCACCGCGACCACGAGGGCGCCGTCGGGGATCCGTTCCGCCAGCGCGGCCGCCGCCGGCCGCAGCCCGCCGCGGCCACCGATCCCGACCAGCCCGTCCAGGACGAGGTCCGCGTGCCGCGGCACCGACTCCTCGACCCGGCCCCCCGCGGCCCGCAGCGCGGCCAGCCCGCCCGGATGCATCCGCGCCGGATCCATCGGCACCGCCGTCACCCGGGCGCCGCGCCGCGCCAGCCGCGCGCCCGCGTACAGCGCGTCGCCGCCGTTGTCCCCGGGCCCGGTCAGCAGGACCACCCGGGCGCCGTACACCCGCCCCAGCAGCCCCGCGCAGACGGCGGCCAGCCCCGCCGCGGCCCGCGCCATCAGGGCGCCCTCCGGCAGCCGTGCCATCAGCTCGCGCTCGGCGGCCCGTACGGTCTCCACGCTGTAAGCAGTACGCATGCCCCCAGCCTGCCCGAAGCCGCCCGGGGCAGGCGCTCACCCCTCGGCGATCACCACCGCGGACGCGACCCCGGCGTCATGGCTCAGCGAGATGTGCCACGACCTCACCCCGAGCGCCCGCGCCCGCGCCTCGACCGTCCCGGACACCCGCAGCCGGGGCTGCCCCGACTCCTCCACGTACACCTCGGCGTCCGTCCACAGCAGCCCGCCGGGCGCCCCCAGCGCCTTGGCCAGGGCCTCCTTCGCCGCGAACCGGGCGGCGAGCGAGGCGGTTCCGCGCCGCTCGCCGCTCGGCAGCGTCAGCTCGGCGTCGAGGAACAGCCGTCGCGCCAGGTTCGGCGTCCGCTCCAGCGCGGCGCCGAACCGCTCGATCTCGGCCACGTCAATCCCCACACCGACAATCACCAGAACAACCCCACTAGCGCGCTACTCCACGGTCACCGACTTGGCGAGGTTACGCGGCTGGTCCACCTCGTTGCCCCGCGCCGTCGCCAGCTCGCAGGCGAACACCTGGAGCGGCACCGTCGCCACCAGCGGCTGGAGCAGCGTCGGGGTCGCCGGGATCCGGATCAGGTGGTCGGCGTACGGGACCACGGCCTCGTCGCCCTCCTCCGCGATCACGATGGTCCGCGCCCCGCGCGCCCGGATCTCCTGGATGTTCGAGACGATCTTGTCGTGCAGGACCGAGCGGCCGCGCGGCGACGGCACGACGACCACCACCGGCACGTCCTGCTCGATCAGCGCGATCGGCCCGTGCTTGAGCTCGCCCGCCGCGAAGCCCTCGGCGTGCATGTACGCCAGCTCCTTGAGCTTGAGCGCGCCCTCCAGCGCCACCGGGTACCCCACGTGCCGCCCCAGGAACAGCACGGTGTTCTTGCCGGCCAGCGACCGGGCGAGCTCGCGTACGGGCTCCATCGTCTCCAGCACGGTTTCCACGGCCCCGGCGATCTCCGACAGCTCCCGGATCACCGACTCGATCTCGTCGCCCCACTTCGTGCCCCGCACCTGCCCCAGGTACAGCGCGACGAGGTAGCAGGCGACGAGCTGGGTGAGGAACGCCTTCGTGGAGGCGACGGCCACCTCCGGCCCGGCGTGCGTGTACAGCACGGCGTCCGACTCGCGCGGGATCGTCGACCCGTTCGTGTTGCAGACGGCCAGCACCTTCGCGCCCTGCTCGCGCGCGTGGCGCAGCGCCATCAGGGTGTCCATGGTCTCGCCGGACTGCGAGATCGCGATCACCAGCGTCCGCTGGTCGAGGATCGGGTCGCGGTAGCGGAACTCGCTGGCCAGCTCGGTCTCGCACGGGATGCGGGTCCAGTGCTCGATGGCCAGCTTCGCGATCATGCCCGCGTGGTACGCCGTACCGCAGGCCACGATCACGACCTTGTCCACCTCCCGGAGCACCGTGGCGGGGATGCGCACCTCGTCGAGGGTCAGCAGGCCGCTCGCGTCGATGCGGCCCAGGAGGGTGTCGGCGACGGCCTTCGGCTGCTCGGCGATCTCCTTGAGCATGAAGTAGTCGTAGCCGCCCTTCTCGGCCGCCGAGGCGTCCCAGTCCACGTGGTACGCCCGCACGTCCGCCGGCGCGCCGTCGAAGCCGGTCACCGTGACCCCGTCGCGGCGCAGTTCGACGACCTGGTCCTGACCGAGTTCGATCGCGGACCGGGTGTGGGCGATGAAGGCGGCCACATCTGAGGCGAGGAAGTTCTCGCCCTCCCCGACGCCCACCACCAGGGGGGAGTTGCGGCGGGCGCCGACCACCACGTCGGGCTCGTCGGCGTGCACCGCGACCAGGGTGAAGGCTCCCTCCAGCCGCCGGCACACCTGCCGCATCGCCTCCGCGAGGCCGCCCGCGGCGTCGAACCGCTCCGCGAGCAGGTGCGCGACGACCTCGGTGTCCGTCTCGGACTCCAGCCGGTGCCCGCGCTCGGCGAGTTCGGTGCGCAGCGCGGCGAAGTTCTCGATGATGCCGTTGTGCACGACGGCCACCCGGCCGGAGTTGTCCAGGTGGGGATGGGCGTTGACGTCGGTGGGCGCCCCGTGGGTCGCCCACCGGGTGTGCCCGAGCCCGGTGGAGCCGGCCGGCAGCGGCCGCTGGACGAGCTCCTTCTCCAGGTTGACCAGTTTCCCGGCCTTCTTGACGTTGGCGAGCCGCCCGTCGGCGAGCACCGCGATCCCGGCCGAGTCGTAGCCGCGGTACTCCAGCCGCTTCAGTCCGGCGATGACCACATCGAGCGCAGACTGCGCTCCCACGTAACCCACAATTCCGCACATAGGCCGCAGCGTACGCCGTAGTTGGCCCCGTGCCCCGCACCTGAACACGACGAAACCCCGCCCGGCGAATCGCCGGAGCGGGGTTGACGCCGGGGCCGGGCGGTGCCGGCCGGCGGGTCAGCCGAGCTTCTTGACCTGCGTGTCGATCAGGGTCTTCGGGGACTCCGCCGTGCCCATGAGGCTGATGGAGCTGAAGGTGGCCACCGTGGAGCCCTTGCGCGCCATCACCGTCAGCAGGGTGGCCTTGTCGCCGTCCTCCAGGTCCATGGTGAGGGCGAGGCTGACGGCCTCGTCGCCGGCGCTGACGGCCGGGCCCGCGGCGACGCTCTGGTACTTGGTGGTCTCGCCCCCCGCGGTGGCGGAGAAGCCGCCCGCACAGATCTGCCCGGCGGTCTTGAAGGCCGCGAGGGTCTCCTGGGCGCCCTGGCCGTCGTAGGAGGACAGGCCGGTCATCGTCGTGGTGATGCCCAGCGCCTTCTTGACGGCCTCCGCCTTCTCCTCGTCGGAGGCGCCGGCGGCCGGGTCCTTCGGCTTGGCGCCCAGCGCGGTACGGGCGACCCCGGTCGGCTTGCCGATCTTCTGGAGGGACTGGCTCTGCGCCAGGACCTTGCAGGCGGGCTTGTCGGTGGTGATCGGCGTCTGGTCGGACTGGGCGAGCTTGGCGCCCGCGTCGGCCTTCAGCAGGTAGTCCGGCACCTCCGCCTGCGTGACCAGCAGGGCGGTCAGATCGGCGTCCGTCTTGCCCTTGGCCGCCGCCACCGGGGCGCTCGACGCCGCGGAGGGCCGCGCGTCCGGCTTGGCGTCGCCCTTCCCGTCGGCCTTGTCGGAGCCGCAGGCGGTGGCGAGCAGGGCCAGGGACACCGCGGAGGCGGTCAGGACGGTACGACGGACGAGTGCGGTGCGCACGATGGATCTCCCCCAGAAAAAATGAACACCGCCAGGACCCGGATCGGCGCGGCGGTGACGATCAATCTACGGTCCGTGCCCCGCCCGGCCCCCCTCGGCCCGGCGCGCCGGGGCCAATCGTGATCCGGATGAGACGGGACGTGCGTCCGATCGAGACCCGGTCGCGTACAACCCCCCGCCACCTGCGGCTTCCGTCCCGCCCGGGCCCGCACGTGACCCACCCCACCACCCGCGCACGACCCACGTGCGACACACAGCCCCGACAATGGCTCTGTGATCACATCGCCGACGCGTTGCACGCCGGGCTCCGGGCCGGAGCGCTCAGGCCCCCGACGGGTGCCCGATGCCTCCCCCTACGTCGATCTCACGCGGGCCGAGTGGAGCGCCCTGCGCGAGCGGACGCCGCTGCCCCTGACGGCGGCGGAGGTCGAGCGGCTGCGCGGCCTCGGCGACGTCATCGACCTCGACGAGGTGCGGGACGTCTACCTTCCGCTCTCCCGCCTGCTCAACCTGTACGTCGGCGCCACCAGCAACCTCCGCGGCACCCTGAACACCTTCCTCGGCGACGCCGGCAACGGTCACGGCGCCCAGCAGGGCACCCCCTTCGTCATAGGGGTCGCCGGTTCGGTCGCCGTCGGCAAGTCCACGGTGGCCCGTCTGCTCCAGGCCCTGCTGGCCCGCTGGCCGGAGCACCCGCGGGTGGAGCTGGTCACCACGGACGGGTTCCTGTACCCGATGAAGGAGCTCCAGCGGCGCGGCCTGACCTCGCGCAAGGGCTTCCCGGAGTCCTACGACCGCCGCGCGCTGACCCGTTTCGTCGCGGACATCAAGGCGGGCAAGGACGAGGTCAAGGCCCCGGTGTACTCACACCTGATCTACGACATCGTCCCCGGCGAGCAGCTCGTCGTGCGCCGACCGGACATCCTGATCGTCGAGGGGCTGAACGTCCTCCAGCCGGCCCTGCCCGGCAAGGACGGCCGCACCCGGGTCGGCCTGGCCGACTACTTCGACTTCAGCGTGTACGTGGACGCCCGCCCCGAGGACATCGAGCGCTGGTACCTCAACCGCTTCCGGAAGCTGCGCGAGACCGCGTTCCAGAATCCTTTCTCCTACTTCCGCAAGTACACCCAGGTCTCCGAGGAGGAGGCCCTGGAGTACGCCCAGACGATGTGGCGGACCATCAACAAGCCCAACCTGCTGGAAAACGTGGCCCCCACCCGCGGCCGCGCCACCCTCGTCGTGCGCAAGGGGCCCGACCACAAGGTGCAAAAGCTGAGCCTGCGCAAGCTCTGACCGCCGCCGGGCCCCGGGCGCCGCTAGGGTGCGGCCATGCTGCACCTACGGATGATCACCCCGCCGGAGCGGACGGAGGACGCGGTCGCCGTCGTCGAACGGACGGTCGGCACCACGCACCTCGTCGTCCTGCGCGGCGCGGCCCGGGTACCGCCGGGAGACCTCGTGCTGTGCGACGTCGCCCGCGAGGCCGGCGACGAGCTGCTGAAGGCGCTCCAGCACCTGGGCATCGACAAGGACGGCTCGATCGCCGTCGAGAACATCGACCTGTCGCTGTCCGAGCGGGCCGACGCGGCGGAGGAGGAGGCTCCCGGCGAGGCCGCCGACGCGGTCTTGTGGGAACAGCTCACCGAGGCCACCCACGAGGAGTCCACGCTCACCTTCACCTACTGCGCGTTCATGATGCTCGCGACCATGATCGCCGCCTGCGGTGTGGTCCTCGACAACGCGATCCTCATCGTCGGCGCGATGGCCGTCGGCCCGGAGTTCGGCCCGCTCGCCGGGGTGTCCGTCGGGGTCGTGCAGCGCGCGCCGCGCCTCGCCCTGCGCTCCCTGATCGCCCTGCTGGCCGGCTTCGTCGTGGCCATGGTGGCCACCACCGTCTTCAGCCTGGGCATGGACGCGATCGGCCAGTTCCAGCAGGGCATGCTGGAACAGCCCCGGCCGAACACCGGCTTCATCTGGCAGCCGGACCCGCTCTCCTTCGTGGTCTCCCTGCTGGCGGGCGTGGCCGGAGTGCTCTCCCTGACCTCCTCGAAGTCGGGGGCGATGGTCGGCGTCGCCATCTCGGTGACCACCGTCCCGGCCGCCGCGAACGCCGCCGTGGCGCTCAGCTACGGGGAGTTCGCCCAGATGTGGGGCTCGGCCGCACAGCTGCTGCTGAACCTGGGCGGGATCATGCTCGCGGGCATCGTGACCCTGTCCGCCCAGAAAGCACTGTGGCGGACCCAGCGGGGTCGCTGGGTCCGCCGGGCCAAGGGCGCCAAAGCCCCCGGCCGCTGAGCCGGCCGGCCGGGTCAGCCCAGCGCGGACTTCACCACGTCGGCCAGCCGTCCGGCGACCGCGCGGGCCTGCTCGATGTCGGCGGCCTCCACCATCACCCGTACGAGGGGCTCGGTACCGGACGGACGCAGCAGCACCCGGCCGGTACCGCCCAGCTCCCGCTCTGCGTCGGCGACGGCCGCGGCCAGCTCCCCGGAGGTCGTGACCCGGGACTTGTCCACGTCCGGGACGTTGATCAGGATCTGCGGCAGCCGCGTCATGACGCCGGCCAGGTCGGCCAGGGAGCGCCCGGTGGCCGCGACGCGCGCCGCCAGCATCAGGCCGGTCAGCGTGCCGTCGCCGGTCGTCGCGTGGTCGAGGATGATCACGTGGCCGGACTGCTCGCCGCCGAGCGCGTAGCCGTGCTCCTTCATCGACTCCAGCACGTAGCGGTCGCCGACCCCGGTCTGCACGACCTGGATGCCCTCGGCCTCCATGGCCAGCTTGAAGCCCAGGTTGGACATGACGGTGCCGACCACGGTGTTCTCGCGCAGCTGGCCGGCCTCGCGCATGGCGAGCGCCAGCACGGCGAGGATCTGGTCGCCGTCGACCTCGGCGCCGGTGTGGTCCACGGCCAGGCAGCGGTCGGCGTCGCCGTCGTGCGCGATGCCGAAGTCGGCGCCGTGCTCGACCACGGCCTGCTTGATCAGGTCCAGGTGGGTGGAGCCGCAGCCGTCGTTGATGTTCAGGCCGTCGGGCTCGGCGCCGATCGTGACGATCTGCGCGCCCGCCCGGGCGAAGGCCTCGGGCGATACGTACGAGGCCGCGCCGTGGGCCTCGTCGAGGACGACCGTGAGGCCGTCGAGCCGGTTCGGCAGGACCGCGATGAGGTGGGCGACGTACTTGTCGAAGCCCTCGGTGTACTCGGAGACGCGGCCGACGCCGGAGCCGGTGGGGCGGTCCCAGGGAGCGCCGGTGCGGTGCTCGTCGTAGACCGACTCGATGCGGTCCTCCAGGTCGTCCGCCAGCTTGTGGCCGCCGCGCGCGAAGAACTTGATGCCGTTGTCGGGCATCGCGTTGTGGCTCGCGGAGAGCATCACGCCGAGGTCGGCGCCCAGCGCACCGGTGAGATACGCCACCGCCGGGGTGGGCAGCACACCGACGCGCAGGACGTCCACGCCCGCGCTGGCGAGGCCCGCGACGACCGCGGCCTCCAGGAATTCGCCCGACGCGCGCGGGTCGCGGCCGACGACCGCGGTGGCCCGGTGGCCCGCGAAGGTGCCCGCCTCGGCCAGTACGTGCGCGGCCGCCACGGAGAGGCCGAGCGCGAGCTCGGCCGTCAGATCCGCGTTGGCGACGCCTCGTACACCGTCCGTCCCGAAGAGTCGTCCCACTGTTGTCCTCCCGAGTTCACGCTTCGCAATGTGACCGCTTGTGACAGGTATTTGCCGCTTGTGGCGGTAAACGAACCGCCCCGGCAGCACAGAGAGTGCTGCCGGGGCGGTTTCGTTGCAGAACAGCAGGCGCAGATTAACGCTTGGAGTACTGCGGAGCCTTACGGGCCTTCTTGAGACCGGCCTTCTTGCGCTCGACCGCACGGTCGTCGCGGGAGAGGAAGCCGGCCTTCTTCAGCGCCGGGCGGTTGTTGTCCACGTCCGCCTCGTTCAGCGCACGGGCCACGCCGAGGCGCAGCGCACCGGCCTGACCGGAAACGCCGCCACCCGAGATGCGGGCGATGACGTCGTAGCGGTTGTCCAGCTCAAGGAGCTTGAACGGCTCGTTGACTTCCTGCTGGTGCACCTTGTTGGGGAAGTAGTCCTCAAGGGTGCGACCGTTGATCTTCCACTTGCCGGTGCCCGGAACGATCCGGACGCGGGCGATGGCGTTCTTGCGACGGCCCAGGCCGGCGGCCGGCTGGGGGTCGCCGAAGCGGCCGGCAAGGGACTCGGAGGTGTAGTCGCCCTCGACGACGACCTCAGACTCGGTGGTGTACTCCTCGACGCCCTCGAACTCTTCGACGGGGGTCTCGGCGGTGGTCTCGGCCACGATGCTCCTCAGAATTTTCTACGTCTTAGGGGGTGGCCGGAACTACTGCGCGACCTGGGTGATCTCGAACGGCACCGGCTGCTGGGCAGCGTGGGGGTGCTGGTCGCCCGAGTAGACCTTCAGCTTCGAGAGCATCTGACGGCCCAGGGTGTTCTTGGGGAGCATGCCCTTGATGGCCTTCTCGACGGCCTTCTCCGGGTTGTTCGCCAGGAGGTCGTCGTAGCGCACCGAACGGAGACCGCCCGGGTAGCCGGAGTGGCGGTACGCCATCTTCTGGGTCGCCTTGTTGCCGGACAGGTGAACCTTGTCGGCGTTGACGATGATGACGAAGTCGCCCATGTCCATGTGGGGGGCGTAAGTCGGCTTGTGCTTACCCCGCAGGAGGGCAGCGGCCTGGGTCGCCAGACGGCCGAGGACAACGTCCTGGGCGTCGATGACGAGCCACTGGCGCGAGATGTCGCCGGGCTTGGGGCTGAACGTACGCACGCGTATGCCTTCGCTTCTTCAGTGGTGGGTCATCCCCGGGGGGTGAGCCCGAGGGACGGGTCCTGACATGGGTCACCACGGACGATCACGACAGCCCTGGTTCACATCGGGGACGCAACCCGTGTGTACCGCTGGTCATCGGCCCGGTGGACCGGCGTAAGGCAAATTCACGTGAGAATGAGCAAGCCAATACGCATAACGAACCAGCAGGGTACCCCTGAAGACCTGGAAGGGTCAAAACGCGGTCCGCTGCCCCGTCTGCACGGGGGTAGCGGCGCACTCCGGTTCGGTCCTGGGTGGGGACCCCGTAGTTCGTACAGATTCCAGGGTAACCCGGCCCGGCCGCAGCCCGCGCCACCCGAGCAGTCCCGCGAGCGCGCACAGGGTCACCATGTCCCGGAACGCCCGTCTCTTGTGCTCGAACTCCGAGGGCCACGGGATCCCCGCCAGCTGCGGCCCCAGCGCCGCCCAGAACCAGGGGGACCGCGGCAACGAGCCCTCCCGCACCCCCGACGCCAGCAGCAGCGGGAGCACCACCAGCAGGTAGTGGTCGAAGGACGGCCGCGACACCAGGAATGCGGCGAGCATCACCAGGCAGGCCGTCTCCACGAGCCTCAGCTCGCCCGCGTCGGCCTCGCCCTCCGTACGCCGCCACCGCACCCACGCCCCCCACAGCCCGGCCGCCGCCCCCGCTCCCGCCAGCAGCACCGCCGCCGGCTCCGGCACCCCCAGCCGCGGCAGCGCCGCGATCGGCGAGGCGTCCCAGGGCAGCGCGTAGGCGTCCTGGCCCTGGAAGAGGAACGGCAGCGTCTTGGTGAAGAACAACGTCGGGCTCGGCATCAGCAACGCCCCCACCAGCGACATCGCCCCCGGCACCAGCACCGCCGCCGCCAGCCCCCGCCACTGCCGGGCCAGGACGAACAGCAGCCCGAGCGGTACCAGCATCGGCTTGCAGGCGATGGCCAGCCCCACCACCAGGCCCGCCGCGGCCCACGAACGCCGGTGCGCGAGCAGCAGCGCCACCGGCAGGGCGGCCGCGGAGATCGCCGTCCAGTTGCCGATCAGCACGAGGTTCGCGTACGGCTTGTAGGCCAGCGCCAGCAGCCCCAGGCCCCCCACCGCGAAGCGCGAGCACAGCGGCACCGCGAACAGCCGCAGCGCGGCCCACCAGCCGATCCCCACCAGCCCCGTCATCCCCACCGGCAGCAGCCAGCGCAGCACCGCCCTCGGCAGCAGCGCCTCCGGCACCGCCATGATCACGGCACTCGGCAGGTACAGGAACCGCTTGTCCTCGTACGGCGAGACCCCGGCCAGCAGCGCGTCCGCCGCCTTGACCACGAAGGCGTTGTCCGAGCCCCAGTTCGACCGCAGGCTCGTCGACACCGCGACGGTCAGCAGGACCGCCAGCGAGAGCGCCCGCCACGACCGCGGAGCCGGCTCCAGCAGCCAGGCCACCCTGCGCCCGGCGGCGGACGGACGATCCCACTTCATGAGCCAGATGCTAGGCCGCAGCCCCACGACGCCTCCCCCTCGACCCGCAGGGGTGTGACGGCCCCGGCGCTTCCGATCGGCACGCTCCGTCGTCCGTCGAACGCGCGGGCCGCTCGTCAGCGCTTCCGCTCGACCCTGCGTTCGTCCCAGACGGGCTCCTGAGTCTCGCGCACAACACCGTCCGAACCGAAGACCAGGTAACGGTCAAATGTGCGGGCGAACCACCGGTCGTGGGTGACGCACAGGACGGTGCCGTCGTACGCCTCCAGCCCGTCCTGCAAGGCCTCCGCCGACTCCAGGTCGAGGTTGTCCGTCGGCTCGTCCAGCAGCAGCGCCGTCGTGCCCGCCAGCTCCAGCAGCAGGATCTGGAAGCGTGCCTGCTGACCGCCCGAGAGCCGCTCGAAGGGCTGGTCGCCCTGCCGCTCCAGCTCGTAGCGGCGCAGGGCGCCCATCGCCTGTCCCAGCGGCTTGGCCGCCTCCGTCCACAGGATGTCGACCAGGGTGCGACCGAAGAGCTCGGGGTGGGCGTGGGTCTGCGCGAAGTGGCCGGGGATCACGCGCGCACCGAGCTTCCACGTACCCGTGTGCTTGACGTCCTCCCCCGCCAGCAGTCGCAGGAAGTGCGACTTCCCGGAGCCGTTCGAGCCGAGGACCGCGACCCGCTCCCCGTAGAACACCTCCAGGGAGAAGGGCTTCATCAGCCCGGTCAGCTCCAAGTTCTCGACCGTGAGCGCGCGCACGCCCGTGCGGCCGCCCTTGAGCCGCATCTTGATGTCCTGCTCGCGCGGCGGCTCCGGCGGCGGGCCGGCATCCTCGAACCGCTTGAAGCGGGTCTGCATCGCGTGGTACCGCGAGGCCATGTCGGGGCTGCTCGCGGCCTGGCCGCGCAGCCGCAGCACCAGGGCCTTGAGCCGGGCGTGCTCCTCGTCCCAGCGCCGCTTGAGCTCCTCGAAGCGGGCGAAGCGCTCCTTGCGGGCCTCGTGGTACGTGTCGAAGCCCGCGCCGTGCACCCAGACGTCGGAGCCCGTCGGGCTCGCCTCCAGGCTGATGATCTTCTCCGCAGCCTGCGTCAGCAGTTCCCGGTCGTGGGAGACGAACAGCACCGTCTTGCGGGTGGCCTTGAGCTGTTCCTCCAGCCACCGCTTGCCCGGGACGTCCAGGTAGTTGTCCGGCTCGTCGAGCAGCAGCACCTCGTCCGGCCCGCGCAGCAGCGCCTCCAGGACGAGGCGCTTCTGCTCACCGCCGGAGAGCGTGCGCACCTCGCGGAACTGCGCCGAGTCGTACGGGATCGCCAGCGCGGCCATCGTGCAGACGTCCCACAGCGTCTCCGCCTCGTACCCCTGTACGTCCGCCCAGTCGCTCAGCGCCTGCGCGTAGGCCATCTGGGCGGCCTCGTCGTCCACCGTGAGGATCAGCTGCTCGGCGTGGTCCACGGCCTTGGCGGCCTCGCGGATCCGGGGCTGGGCCACCGAGACCAGGAGGTCCCGTACGGTCGTCTCGTCGCGGACGGAGCCCACGAACTGCGACATCACGCCGAGGCCGCCGGAGACGGTGATCCCGCCGCCGTGCGGCTGGAGCTCGCCGGAGATCATCTTCAGCAGTGTGGTCTTGCCGGCCCCGTTCGCCCCGACGAGGGCGACGACCGACCCCTCCCCCACCCGGAAGGAGACGTCGGGGAGCAGGACCCGCCCGTCGGGAAGGTAGTACTCCAGGTGGCTGGCTTCGAGATGTCCCATGCCGGGCATTGTCCCGGTCCGGCGCCGATCCACCCAAACTGATTAGCAGCAGCCCTTGCCCGGCAGGGTCCGCAGGTTGCGGGCCTCCTTGCTGCGGGCCGCGAGCAGCTCGTCCGCCGGGTAGCCGACCTCCTCCAGGGTCAGCCCGTGCGGCTTCACCACGTGCACCGAGGAGTCCCGTACGGCTGCGGCCAGCACCCGCCCGGGCCACTCCACCGGCCGGTGCCCGTCGCCGACGTGCAGCAGGGCGCCGACGAGCGAGCGGACCATGTTGTGGCAGAAGGCGTCCGCCCGCACGGTCGCGGTCACGATCCCGTCCCCGCCGCGCTCCCAGCTGAGCTGCTGGAGCGTCCGGATGGTCGTGGCGCCCTCGCGCTTCTTGCAGTACGCGGCGAAGTCGTGCTCGCCGAGCAGCGCGGCGGAGGCCTCGTTCATGGCGTCCACGTCCAGCGGCCACTGGTGCCACAGCACGTGCCCCCGGCGCAGCGGGTCCACCCCGGCCTGGTGGTCGCCGACGCGGTACGCGTAGCGGCGCCAGATCGCCGAGAAACGGGCATTGAAGCCCTCGGGGGCCTCGGCGGCCCGCCACACCCGTACGTCGTGCGGCAGGCGCCCCGCGAGGCGGCGCAGCAGCTTGTCGTGGTGCTCGGCCCACACCTCCTCGGCGAGGTCGAACTGGGCGACCTGCCCGCGCGCGTGCACCCCGGCGTCGGTCCGCCCCGCCACGGTCAGGTCGACCGGTTCCCGCAGCCGCATGACGGTCTGCAGCGCGCTCTCCAGCTCGCCCTGGACGGTCCGCAGCGTGCGCTGCTTCGCCCAGCCGGAGAAGTCCTTGCCGTCGTAGCTCAGGTCCAGCCTGACCCGGACGTGTCCGGGCTCCACCTCGTCACTCACGTGACAGATCCTCTCAGAACGTGCGGAAACGCAGAACGGGCCCGCCCCGGTAAGGGGGCGGGCCCGTTCAGAGCCGATCAAGCAAGCTCGATCCCGGAGCGGGATCAGGCCTCCTTGGTCTCCTCGGCGGCGGGCGCCTCGGCGGCCTCGGTCTCGGGGGCCTCGGCCTTGGCCTCCGCCTCCTTCACCGCGCGCTTGGTGGCGGCCTCGGCCTCACCAGTGGCCTGCTGGGCGACCGTCAGGGCCTCGACCAGCTCGATGACCGCCATCGGGGCGTTGTCGCCACGACGGTTGCCGATCTTGGTGATGCGCGTGTAACCACCGGGGCGGTTCTCGTAGCGCGGGGCGATCTCGGTGAACAGCGTGTGCACGATGCTCTTGTCCGTGATCGTCTGCAGCACCAGGCGACGGTTGTGGATGTCGCCCTTCTTGGCCTTGGTGACCAGACGCTCGGCGTAGGGACGCAGGCGACGGGCCTTGGCCTCGGTGGTGGTGATGCGGCCGTGCTCGAAGAGCGCCTTCGCGAGGTTCGCGAGGAGGTGCTTCTCGTGCGCGGCGCTGCCGCCCAGACGGGCACCCTTTGCGGGACGCGGCATGGTGTTACTCCTTCATATCTGCACCGGCCGTGTCAGGTACCGGTGACAGTTCCCCCGGGGCGGACGCCCCGGGAAAGTCTTCCTTGCGAGCCGAAGCTCAGTACTGCTCTGTCTCGACGAAACCGGCGTCCGCGTCGTCGTCGGCGCCGAAGGCGTCGGCGGCGGCGGTCGGGTCGAATCCGGGCGGGCTGTCCTTGAGGGCCAGGCCCATGCCGGCCAGCTTCGCCTTGACCTCGTCGATCGACTTCGCACCGAAGTTGCGGATGTCGAGCAGGTCGGCCTCGGAACGCGCCACGAGCTCACCCACGGAGTGGATGCCCTCGCGCTTGAGGCAGTTGTACGAGCGGACCGTGAGCTCCAGCTCCTCGATCGGCAGCGCCAGGTCGGCGGCCAGGGCCGCGTCCGTCGGCGAGGGGCCCATGTCGATGCCCTCGGCGTCGATGTTGAGCTCGCGGGCCAGACCGAACAGCTCGACCAGGGTCTTGCCGGCGGACGCCATGGCGTCGCGCGGGCGCATGGCCTGCTTGGTCTCGACGTCGACGATCAGCTTGTCGAAGTCGGTGCGCTGCTCGACTCGGGTCGCCTCGACCTTGTAGGTGACCTTGAGGACCGGGCTGTAGATGGAGTCGATCGGGATGCGGCCGATCTCCTGGCCCAGCTGCTTGTTCTGGACGGCGGAGACGTAGCCGCGACCGCGCTCGACGGTCAGCTCCATCTCCAGCTTGCCCTTGCCGTTGAGCGTGGCGAGGACCAGGTCCGGGTTGTGCACCTCGACACCGGCCGGGGGCGCGATGTCAGCAGCGGTGACCAGGCCGGGACCCTGCTTGCGCAGGTACATCACGACCGGCTCGTCGTGCTCCGAGGAGACGACCAGCTGCTTGATGTTGAGGATGATGTCGGTGACGTCTTCCTTGACGCCCGGCACGGTGGTGAACTCGTGCAGGACGCCGTCCACGCGGATGCTGGTGACAGCGGCACCCGGGATGGAGGACAGGAGGGTACGACGCAGCGAGTTGCCGAGGGTGTAGCCGAAGCCCGGCTCCAGCGGCTCGATCACGAACCGCGAGCGGTACTCGTCGACGACCTCTTCGGTCAGCGAGGGACGCTGAGCGATAAGCATGTCTGTGTTCCTTCAGTCGTGGACGCCCACTATTTGACGTCCGACGGGTCGAACCAGGTACAGCAAGGGTACGGGCGGCACGTCCCCCCGAAGGGGTTCGTACCGCCCGGACACTCAAAGACGCACAGGTGCGTCCGCTGCGTCAGACGCGGCGGCGCTTCGGCGGGCGGCAGCCGTTGTGCGGGGTGGGGGTGACGTCCTGGATCGAGCCGACCTCGAGGCCGGTGGCCTGGAGGGAGCGGATCGCGGTCTCACGGCCGGAGCCGGGACCCTTGACGAAGACGTCGACCTTGCGCATGCCGTGCTCCTGCGCGCGGCGGGCGGCCGACTCGGCGGCCATCTGCGCGGCGAAGGGGGTGGACTTGCGCGAGCCCTTGAAGCCGACGTGGCCGGCGGAGGCCCAGGAGATCACGTTGCCCGAGGGGTCCGTGATCGAGACGATGGTGTTGTTGAACGTGCTCTTGATGTGGGCGTGCCCGTGAGCGACGTTCTTCTTTTCCTTGCGGCGCACCTTCTTGGCAGCGCCCTGACGACCCTTGGGGGGCATCTAAATCTCCTACGGGAGGTGGTCGGTCCTACAGCGCAAGACCGCTGAACAGGACTACTTCTTGCCCGGCTTCTTCTTACCGGCGATCGCGCGACGCGGGCCCTTGCGGGTACGCGCGTTGGTGCTGGTGCGCTGACCGTGCACCGGCAGGCCACGACGGTGGCGGATGCCCTGGTAGCACTGGATCTCGATCTTGCGGCGAATGTCGCCCTGGATCTCGCGGCGGAGGTCACCCTCGGTACGGAGGTTGGCGTCCACGTACTCGCGGATCTTGACGAGGTCCTCTTCGGCCAGGTCACGAACGCGGGTGTCGGGGTTCACGCCGGTGGAGGCGAGGATCTCCTTGGACCGGGTGCGCCCGATACCGAAGACGTAGGTGAGTGCGATCTCCACACGCTTTTCGCGCGGGATGTCAACACCGGAAACGCGTGCCATTCAATGGCTCCTGTGTGTTCGGGGGTCTTCCGCAGAACCGACCCCGACCGCCGACCACCCGAAAGTGAGTGATGGTACGCCCGGGTCCCCGGCCCCCGCCGGAGGTACCGCCGGCCCCTCTCAGGGCTGGGCGGGTTCTGCGTATGTACGTTTTCTTACGTCGCGCGAAGAACTGCGGAAGGCAGGTCGGTCGGCGTGCGTCAGCCCTGGCGCTGCTTGTGGCGCAGGTTGTCGCAGATGACCATGACCCGGCCGTGACGGCGGATCACCTTGCACTTGTCGCAGATCTTCTTGACGCTCGGCTTGACCTTCATGTTGGTGAGGTTCTCCGGGTCAGTGCCACCACCCGCACCGGGACGAGATGTCCGGGCCGGAATGAGGACAAGATCTACTTGTACCGGTAGACGATCCGGCCACGCGTCAGGTCGTACGGAGACAGCTCCACGACGACCCGGTCATCCGGGAGGATGCGGATGTAGTGCATGCGCATCTTGCCGCTGATGTGCGCGAGGACCTTGTGACCGTTCTGCAGTTCCACCTTGAACATTGCGTTCGGGAGGGACTCGATCACGGTGCCCTCGATCTCGATGGCACCTTGCTTCTTGGCCACGCTTCGCCCTTCGAATCGGCTACCTTGATCGGCTTCGTGCGCCACACATGCAGGCATGGAAGTGCACGAGAGCCGACGAGTCAGTCTACGTCAGGGCACCCAGAAAGACGAATCCGGAAAGTGTGCCCCAGAGTGTAGATCATTACGCCAGCGGGTCCGGAGCCGTGGTGACCCCGTACTCCGCCAGCTTCGCCCTGCCACAGTCGGGGCTGGTCAGGACGATCGGACCGGCCTCGGTCAGGGCGATGGAGTGCTCCCAGTGCGAGGACCAGGTGCCGTCCGTCGTGATGACCGTCCAGTCGTCCGCCAGGACCTCCGTCTGGGCGGTGCCCAGGGAGACCATGGGCTCGATCGCCAGGCAGACGCCCGGCGCGAGCTTGATGCCCTTGCCGCGCTTGCGCGAGACGTAGTTCAGCAGGTGCGGGTCCATGTGCATCTCCGAACCGATGCCGTGGCCGCCGTAGTCCTCGATGATCCCGAACTTGCCGAGGCTGTGCTCACCGGTGGACGGGCGCGGCTGGCGCCGGATGTACGTCTCGATCGCCTTGGAGATGTCCACCAGGCGGTTGCCGAGCTTCATGGCGGCGATGCCGGCCCACATCGACTCCTCGGTCACCCGCGAGAGCTCGATCAGCTCCGGCGCGTGCCCCGTGCCCACGAAGGCCGTGTACGCCGCGTCGCCGTGCCAGCCGTCCACGATCGCGCCGGCGTCGATCGAGATGATGTCGCCGTCCTTGAGGACCGTCTTGTCGTCCGGGATGCCGTGGACGACGACCTCGTTCACCGAGGTGCAGATGGTCGCGGGGAAACCGCCGTAGCCGAGGAAGTTCGACTTGGCGCCCGCGTCCGCGATCACCTTCCGGGCCACCATGTCCAGATCCCGCGTCGTGGCGCCCGGCACGGCCGCCTCACGGGTCGCCGCGTGGATCGCGGCGACGACCAGCCCTGCCTCGCGCATCTTCGCGATCTGCTCGGGGGTCTTGATCTGCACCATGGGGGCGTGCCTTCCAGCTTCGGAACGGGTCGTCTCAACAGTACGGCCGCGATGCCCTGGGGACACCGCGGCCGTACCTGCACAACAGGGGGTACTACTTCTTCAGGGCGTCCATCGCGCGCTTGGTGATCTCGTGCACCTCACCGAGGGCCGCGATCGTCACCAGGAGGCCCTGCGACTTGTAGTAGTCGATGATCGGCTCGGTCTGCGTGTGGTAGACCTCCAGCCGGTTGCGGACCGTCGCCTCGGAGTCGTCGTCGCGCTGGTACAGCTCGCCGCCGCAGGTGTCGCAGACGCCCTCGGCCTTCGGAGCCGCGTACGCCACGTGGAAGACGTGCGCGGAGTCCAGGCGGCAGATCCGCCGGCCGGCGATCCGCTTGACGACCTCGTCCTCCTCGACCTCCAGGTCGAGGACGGCGTCGAGCTTCATGCCCGCGCCCTTGAGCATCTCGTCCAGGGCCTCGGCCTGAGACACGTTCCGCGGGAAGCCGTCGAGCAGGAAGCCGTTCGCGGCGTCCGGCTGCTCCATGCGGTCCTTGGCCATCCCGATGGTGATCTCGTCGGGGACGAGATCACCGGCGTCCATGAACGCCTTCGCGCGACGGCCGAGCTCCGTGTTCTGACTGATGTTGGCGCGGAAGAGGTCGCCCGTGGAGATGTGCGGGATCGACAGGTTCTTGGCAAGGAACGCGGCCTGCGTTCCCTTGCCCGCACCGGGAGGTCCGACGAGGACGATTCGCATCAGCGGAGGAACCCTTCGTAATTGCGCTGCTGGAGCTGGCTCTCGATCTGCTTCACGGTTTCCAGACCCACACCCACGATGATGAGGATGCTCGTCCCGCCGAACGGGAAGTTCTGGTTCGCCCCGAAGCCCGCCAACGCCATTGTCGGCACGAGTGCGATCAGACCCAGGTACAGCGAGCCGGGCCACGTGATGCGGTTGAGTACGTAGCTCAGGTACTCGGCGGTGGGCCGGCCGGCGCGGATGCCCGGGATGAAGCCACCATACTTCTTCATGTTGTCCGCAACTTCCTCGGGGTTGAACGAGATCGCCACGTAGAAGAACGCGAAGAACACGATCAGGAGGAAGTAGGCCGCGATGTAGTACGGGTGGTCGCCCTTGACGAAGTGCTTCTGGATCCAGACCGCCCAGCCGGCCTGCGAGCCGCTGAACTGCACGATCAGCGCCGGGATGTACAGCAGCGACGAGGCGAAGATGACCGGGATGACACCGGCCTGGTTCACCTTGAGCGGGATGTAAGTGGACGTACCGCCGTAAGCCCGGCGGCCGATCATGCGCTTGGCGTACTGAACAGGGATCCTGCGCTGCGCCTGCTCGACGAAGACCACCAGGGCCACCATCGCGAGGCCGACCAGGATGACCACGCCGAACTCGACCCAGCCTCCAGCGATCTTGCCCTGGAGCTTGATCGTCCACAGCGCGCCGACGAAGCCGGCCGCGATGGAGATGAACATGAGGATCGACATGCCGTTGCCGATGCCGCGGTCGGTGATGAGCTCACCGAGCCACATGACGACGCAGGTGCCGGCGGTCATGGTGATCACCATGACGACGGTGGTGAAGATCGAGTGGTTCGGGACGATCTCCCGAGCGACCGGGCAGCTACCGAACAGGGCGCCGGTGCGCGCGGTGGCGACCAGGCCGGTGCCCTGAAGGATCGCGAGCGCGACCGTCAAATAGCGCGTGTACTGAGTGATCTTCGCCGTGCCGGACTGACCCTCTTTTTTGAGGTTCTCCAGCTTCGGGATGACCACGGTCAGCAGCTGCAGGATGATGCTGGCCGTGATGTACGGCATGATGCCGAGCGCGAAGATCGTGATCTGCAGCAGCGCACCGCCGCTGAACATGTTGACGAGACCGAAGAGGCTGTTGCTGGTGCCCATCGAGTCGACACAGATCTGAACGTTCTTGTAGCTCACGCCGGGTACCGGGATGTGGGACCCGAGCCGATACAGCACGATGATGCCGAGCGTGAAGAGCAGCTTCTTGCGCAGGTCGGGCGTCTTGAACGCCCGGGCGAACGCGGTGAGCACGGTGCCTCCTGCGACCCCCGCGCTACTGCGTCAGAGGTGACGGTCTGAGGGATCGACGAATACGTACAAGCAAAGGTGCAGGCCACCTTACCGGCGTCTGCGCCCCCCGTGGAACGACCAACCGGGGATGCCCCATATGTGAGGCATCCCCGGTCGGGTTTCTAGCTATTTGTCACCGAGTTTTTCGTCTTAGACGAGCTCGGTGACGGTGCCGCCGGCAGCGGCGATCTTCTCCTTGGCGGAGCCGGAGACGGCGTCAACCGAAACCTGCAGCGCCACGGAGATCTCGCCCTGGCCCAGGACCTTGACGAGGCTGTTCTTGCGAACCGCGCCCTTGGCGACCAGGTCGGCCACCGTGACCTCTCCACCCTCGGGGTAGAGAGCGCCGAGCTTGTCCAGGTTCACGACCTGGAACTCGGTGCGGAACGGGTTCTTGAAGCCCTTGAGCTTCGGCAGACGCATGTGGAGGGGCATCTGCCCGCCCTCGAAGCGCTGCGGGATCTGGTAACGGGCCTTCTGGCCCTTCGTACCACGACCGGCCGTCTTACCCTTCGACGCCTCACCACGACCGACACGGGTCTTCGCGGTCTTGGCGCCGGGGGCGGGACGGAGGTTGTGGGCCTTCAGCGGGCTGTTCTCAGCCATGATTAGTCAACCTCCTCAACCGTCACGAGGTGGCGGACGGTCTGCACCATTCCGCGGAACTCGGGGCGGTCCTCCTTGACGACGACGTCGTTCAGGCGCTTGAGCCCGAGCGAACGCAGCGTGTCGCGGTGGTTCTGCTTGCTGCCGATGTACGACTTCGTCTGCGTGATCTTGAGGCGGGCCATTAGACACCCGCCCCAGCACGTGCACGAAGGAGCGCCGCCGGGGCAACGTCCTCGAGGGGCAGACCACGGCGAGCCGCGATCTCCTCGGGACGCTGGAGGCCCTTGAGGGCCGCCACGGTCGCGTGCACGATGTTGATCGCGTTCGAAGAGCCGAGCGACTTCGACAGGATGTCGTGAACGCCGGCGCACTCCAGAACGGCGCGCACCGGGCCACCGGCGATAACACCGGTACCGGGGGAAGCCGGCTTCAGCAGCACGACGCCCGCGGCACGCTCGCCCGTGATCGGGTGAGGGATCGTGCCCTGGATGCGCGGAACCTTGAAGAAGGACTTCTTGGCTTCCTCGACACCCTTGGCGATGGCCGCGGGAACTTCCTTGGCCTTGCCGTAACCGACACCTACGGTGCCGTCACCGTCGCCCACCACGACCAGCGCGGTGAAGCTGAAGCGGCGACCACCCTTGACAACCTTGGCGACGCGGTTGATCGCGACGACGCGCTCAACGTAAGCGGTCTTCTCGGCGGCAGGGCCACCGTCGCGACCCTTCCGGTCCCGCCGCTCGCCGCCACCGGCACCGCTTCCGCGGCGCTGGGGTCCAGCCATTGGATTACCTCTCTCTGTTACGTCCGTGAGTCCCGGAACCGGGGCTTAGAACTTCAGCCCGGCTTCGCGGGCGGCGTCAGCCAGAGCGGCAATGCGCCCGGCGTATCGGTTGCCACCGCGGTCGAACACGACGGTCTCGACACCCGCGGCCTTGGCACGCTCGGCGACGAGCGCGCCGACAGCCTGGGCCTGGGCGCTCTTGTCGCCTTCGCCACCGCGGATCGAAGCGTCCAGGGTCGACGCCGACGCCAGGGTGTGACCCTGGAGGTCGTCGATGACCTGAGCAACGATGTTGCGGTTGGAACGCGTCACGACGAGGCGCGGACGCTCCGCCGTACCCGAGACGTTCTTGCGGATGCGGATGTGGCGGCGAGCCTTGGCGGCACGCTTGTACGCGTCGCCCTTGGCGATCTTCACACCGTATGCCATGGCTACTTACCAGCCTTTCCGACCTTGCGGCGGATGACTTCGCCGGCGTACTTGACACCCTTGGCCTTGTACGGGTCGGGCTTCCGCAGCTTGCGGATGTTGGCGGCGACCTCGCCGACCTTCTGCTTGTCGATGCCCTCGACCGAGAACTTGGTGGGCGACTCGACCTTGAACGAGATGCCCTCGGGCGCCTCGATCAGGATCGGGTGGCTGTAGCCAAGCTGGAACTCCAGGTCGGAGCCCTTCGCGGCGACGCGGTAACCGACACCGCTGATCTCGAGAGCCTTGACGTACCCCGTGGTCACGCCGGTGATCATGTTCGCCACCAGCGTGCGGGACAGGCCGTGCAGGGCCTTGTTCTGACGCTCGTCGTTCGGGCGGGTGACGTTCAGAACGCCGTCCTCACCCTTGACGATCTCGATCGGCGCCTTGACGGTGTGCGCGAGAGCACCCTTGGGGCCCTTCACGGAGACCGTCTGGCCGACGATGGTGACGTCCACACCGGCGGGAACCTGGATGGGGAGCTTGCCGATTCGCGACATTGCTTTTCCTCCGTTCCCGACTACCAGACGTAGGCGAGGACTTCCCCACCTACGCCCTTCTTGCCTGCCTGCTGGCCGGTCAGGAGACCGTGGGACGTGGAGATGATCGCCACGCCCAGGCCGCCGAGGACCTTCGGCAGGTTGGTGGACTTCGCGTACACGCGCAGACCGGGCTTCGAGATCCGCTTGATGCCCGCGATGGAGCGCTCACGGTTCGGCCCGAACTTCAGCTCGAGGACGAGGTTCTTGCCGACCTCGGCGTCCTCGACCTTCCAGCCGGTGATGAAACCCTCCTGCTTGAGGATCTCCGCGATGTGCGACTTGATCTTGCTGTGCGGCATCACGACGGTGTCGTGGTACGCCGAGTTAGCGTTACGCAGACGAGTGAGCATGTCTGCGATCGGGTCAGTCATGGTCATGAAGTGGCCTTCGGCCTCTCTCGCCGGGGTTTCCTGTATGCGCCATCCCTCTCCCCACTCAGAGGCGGGACGGGTGCGGCGCGGGGACCTACGGCGTAGTAAGTCGTTATGGGCGGCGGACGCCCAACCACACAAGCCTAAGGCATGCGCGGCCGGGCATCCGCCGACCAGATGCTTACCGAGAGTGCCTGGTACTCCTCAAGTCCTTGCGGACAGAGGGAATTACCAGGAGCTCTTGGTCACGCCCGGCAGCTCGCCACGGTGAGCCATCTCACGAAGGCAGACGCGGCACAGGCCGAACTTGCGGTACACGGAGTGGGGGCGACCGCAGCGCTGGCAGCGGGTGTACGCACGCACACCGAACTTGGGCTTGCGGGCAGCCTTCGCGATGAGAGCCTTCTTCGCCATCTCGCTTACGCCTCCTTGAAGGGGAAGCCGAGGTGACGAAGGAGCGCGCGGCCCTCAGCGTCGTTGGTCGCCGTGGTGACCACGGTGATGTCCATACCCCGGGTACGGTCGATCTTGTCCTGGTCGATCTCGTGGAACATGACCTGCTCCGTGAGACCGAAGGTGTAGTTGCCACGGCCGTCGAACTGCTTCGGCGACAGACCACGGAAGTCACGGATACGCGGCAGCGCGAGCGACAGCGTACGGTCCAGGAACTCCCACATGCGGTCACCACGGAGGGTGACGTGGCAGCCGATCGGCTGACCCTCGCGCAGCTTGAACTGCGCGATGGACTTGCGGGCCTTCGTGACGGCCGGCTTCTGACCGGTGATCGTCGTCAGGTCGCGGATGGCGCCGTCGATCAGCTTGGAGTCGCGGGCGGCGTCGCCCACACCCATGTTGACCACGATCTTCACGAGGCCGGGGATCTGCATGACGTTCTCGTAGGAGAACTCTTCACGCAGCTTGCCCGCGATGTCCTCGCGGTACTTCGTCTTGAGACGCGGAGTGGTAGCCATCAGATGTCCTCACCCGTCCGCTTGGCAACGCGGATCTTGTTGCCCTCGTCGTCGAAGCGGAAACCGACGCGGGTGACGACCTTCTGGCCGTCCTTCTCCACGACCAGCTGAACGTTGCTGACGTGGACCGGCGCCTCGGTGATCACAATGCCACCGGTCTGCGACCCACCAGCGGTCTGGCCGGCCTTGGTGTGCTTCTTGACCCGGTTGACACCCTCGACGAGGACGCGGTCGTTGGCGGGGAAGGCCGCGATGACCTTGCCCTGCTTGCCCTTGTCCTTACCGGTGATGACCTGAACCAGGTCGCCCTTCTTGATCTTCATGCTTACAGCACCTCCGGCGCGAGCGAGATGATCTTCATGAACTTCTTCTCGCGCAGCTCACGGCCCACCGGGCCGAAGATACGGGTGCCGCGAGGGTCGCCGTCGTTCTTCAGAATGACGGCGGCGTTCTCGTCAAAGCGGATGTACGAGCCGTCCTGGCGGCGACGCTCCTTGACGGTGCGAACGATGACCGCCTTGACGACGTCACCCTTCTTCACGTTGCCACCGGGGATCGCGTCCTTGACGGTGGCGACGATGACGTCACCGATGCCCGCGTAGCGGCGACCGGAACCACCGAGAACACGGATGCAAAGGATTTCCTTGGCACCAGTGTTGTCGGCGATACGCAGTCGCGACTCCTGCTGGATCACGTGTATCTCCTGTTTGTCTGCCGGTTCCCGGCGGGGGCTTCACTCCGAAGAGCGGCAGCCCCCACCGAGCCTGGCGGAACGAACCTAAGGGAAACCCCTCAGGTGCTTACTTGGCCTTCTCGAGGATCTCGACGATGCGCCAGCGCTTGCTCGCCGACAGCGGACGCGTCTCCATGATGAGGACGCGGTCGCCGACGCCGGCAGCGTTCTGCTCGTCGTGCGCCTTGAGCTTGTTCGTACGGCGGATGACCTTGCCGTACAGGGCGTGCTTGACGCGGTCCTCGACGGCGACGACGACGGTCTTGTCCATCTTGTCGCTGACGACCAGACCCTCACGGGTCTTGCGGAAGCCGCGGTCGGTCTTCTCAGTCACGTTGTTCTCGCTCATCAGGCGCTCTCCACCGTCTCGATACCGAGCTCACGCTCGTGCATCAGGGTGTAGATGCGAGCGATGTCCTTACGGACGGACTTGAGCCGGCCGTTGTTCTCCAGCTGACCCGTGGCCGCCTGGAAGCGGAGCTTGAACAGCTCCTCCTTGGCCTCGCGCAGCTTGCCAACGAGCTCCTCGTTGCCGAGCTCACGCAGCTCGGACGCCTTGGTTCCCGTCGCCATCACGACTCACCTGCCTCGCGCCGAACAATCCGGCACTTCATCGGAAGCTTGTGAGCAGCGCGGGTGAGCGCCTCACGAGCAATCTTCTCGTTCGGGTAGGACAGCTCGAACATGACCCGGCCCGGGTGCACGTTCGCGATCCACCACTCGGGAGAACCCTTACCGGAACCCATGCGGGTCTCGGCAGGCTTCTTCGTCAGCGGACGGTCCGGGTAGATGTTGATCCAGACCTTGCCGCCACGCTTGATGTGGCGGGTCATCGCGATACGAGCCGCCTCGATCTGGCGGTTCGTCACGTAGGCGGGGGTGAGCGCCTGGATGCCGTACTCGCCGAACGAGACCTCAGTACCGCCCTTGGCCATACCGCGGCGCTTCGGGTGGTGCTGCTTGCGGTGCTTGACCCTACGAGGGATCAGCATGTCGGTCAGGCCTCCGTTCCGGTGCTCTCAGCCGGAGCGGCGGCGGGAGCGTCGGCCTTGGGGGCCTCGGCACCAGCAGCCTGCTGCGGCTTGCGGCCACCACGGCCGCCGCGCTCGCCACCACGGCCACCACGGCCGGCGGGACGGTCGCCAGCGCCCTGCGCGCCACGGGCCGGGCGGTTACCCGCACGGGCCGCAGCGTTCTCGGCGCGAACCTCGGCGATGTTCTTGACGTCGCCCTTGTAGATCCAGACCTTCACACCGATACGGCCGAAGGTGGTCTTGGCCTCGAAGAAGCCGTAGTCCACGTTCGCGCGCAGCGTGTGCAGCGGCACACGACCCTCGCGGTAGAACTCGGAGCGGGACATCTCGGCGCCGCCGAGGCGACCGCCGCACTGGATCTTGATGCCCTTGGCGCCGGCCTTCATCGTGCCCTGCATGCTCTTGCGCATGGCACGACGGAAGGAGACGCGGGAGGAAAGCTGCTCGGCAACGGCCTGGGCAACCAGCTGAGCGTCGAGCTCGGGGTTCTTGACCTCGAGGATGTTCAGCTGGACCTGCTTGCCCGTGAGCTTCTCGAGGTCACCGCGGATGCGGTCGGCCTCGGCGCCACGGCGGCCGATGACGATGCCCGGACGAGCGGTGTGGATGTCCACACGCACGCGGTCACGGGTGCGCTCGATCTCAACCTTCGAGATGCCCGCGCGCTCCATGCCGGACGTCATCATCCTGCGGATGGCGACGTCTTCCTTGACGTAGTCCTTGTACAGCTTGTCGGCGTACCAACGCGACTTGAAGTCGGTGGTGATGCCGAGCCGGAACCCGTGCGGGTTTACCTTCTGGCCCATTACCGGGAACCTTCCTTGCTGCTGACGACCACGGTGATGTGGCTGGTCCGCTTGCGGATCCGGTAGGCACGGCCCTGGGCACGCGGACGGAACCGCTTCAGGGTCGGGCCCTCGTCCACGTACGCCTCGCTGATGACCAGCGTGGTGGCGTCCGGGTGGTTGTAGTTGTGTGCGGCATTGGCAATGGCGCTGTCCAGCACCTTGCCAACCGGCACGCTCGCGGCCTGCGGGGCGAAACGCAGGACCGCCTGAGCCTCCGTGGCATCCATGCCACGGATAAGGTCCACCACTCGGCGGGCCTTCATGGGCGTGACGCGGATGTACCGCGCCTGGGCCCTGGCTTCCATGGTTGTCCCTTCGGTGTAAGTCATAGTCGTAACCACCCCGCCTTTAGCGGCGCTTCGACTTCCGGTCGTCCTTGACGTGGCCGCGGAAGGTGCGAGTCGGCGAGAACTCGCCGAGCTTGTGGCCGACCATCGACTCGGTGACGAACACCGGGACGTGGGTCTTGCCGTTGTGCACCGCGATGGTGTGACCCAGCATGCTGGGGATGATCATCGAGCGACGGGACCAGGTCTTGATGACGTTCTTGGTGCCGGCTTCGTTCTGGACGTCCACCTTCTTTACGAGGTGGTCGTCGACGAAGGGCCCCTTCTTGAGACTGCGCGGCATCTAAACCCGCTCCTAGCGCTTCTTGTTCGTCTTGCGGCGGCGGACGATGTACTTGCTCGAAGCCTTCTTCGGCGAGCGAGTACGACCCTCCTTCTGACCCCACGGGGAGACCGGGTGGCGACCACCACTGGTCTTGCCCTCACCACCACCGTGCGGGTGGTCAACCGGGTTCATCGCGACACCGCGGACGGACGGGCGAACGCCCTTCCAGCGCATGCGGCCGGCCTTGCCCCAGTTGATGTTCGACTGCTCGGCGTTGCCGACCTCGCCGACCGTGGCGCGGCAGCGCGCGTCGACGAGACGGATCTCGCCCGACGGCATGCGGAGGTGGGCCATGGTGCCCTCCTTCGCCAGCAGCTGCACGGAGGCGCCCGCGGAACGGGCGAACTTGGCGCCACCACCGGGACGGAGCTCGATCGCGTGGATCGTGGTACCGACCGGGATGTTGCGGAGCGCGAGGTTGTTACCGGGCTTGATGTCGGCCGTGGGGCCGTTCTCAATCCGGTCGCCCTGCTTCAGAGCCTTCGGCGCGATGATGTAGCGCTTCTCGCCGTCCGCGTAGTGCAGGAGCGCGATGCGCGCGGTGCGGTTGGGGTCGTACTCGATGTGCGCGACCTTGGCCGGCACGCCGTCCTTGTCGTGACGACGGAAGTCGATCACGCGGTAGGCGCGCTTGTGTCCACCACCCTGGTGGCGAACGGTGATCCGACCGGTGTTGTTACGGCCGCCCTTGCTGTGCAGGGGGCGAACCAGCGACTTCTCCGGCGTGGACCGCGTGATCTCGACAAAGTCGGCGACGCTGGAGCCACGACGGCCCGGGGTCGTCGGCTTGTACTTGCGGATACCCATTTCTCAGTCCTCGTCCGATTCCGGACGACTAGACCTCCGTTAGGAGGCCTGGCCGCCGAAGATGTCGATACGGTTGCCCTCGGCAAGGGTCACGATGGCGCGCTTGGTGTTCGCGCGCTTGCCGAAACCGGTCTTGGTGCGCTTGCGCTTACCCTGACGGTTGATCGTGTTGACCCCGGTGACCTTGACCGAGAAGACCGCTTCCACGGCCTGCTTGATCTGGGTCTTGTTGGCGCCGGGCGCGACGATGAACGTGTACTTGTTCTCGTCCAGCAGCGCGTAGCTCTTCTCCGAAACGACCGGCTTGATCAGCAGGTCGCGCGGGTCGGTGAAGGTCTTGCTGGTAACGGTCGCCTCAGACATCAGGCGTCGCTCCCTTCGGTCTCGTCGGCCTTGGGGCCAGACACGAAGGACTCGAAAGCGGCCTGAGTGAAGACCACGTCGTCAGAGACGATCACGTCGTACGTGTTCAGCTGGCCCGGCTCCAGGATGTGGACCTGGGGCAGGTTGCGGGCGGACAGCCACGCGGCCTCGTCGGCGCGCTCGACGACCAGGAGCAGGTTCTTGCGCTCCGAGATCTTGCCGAACAGCGTCTTGGCGGCCTTCGTGGAGGCGGCACCCTCGACCACGCCGGTGACGACGTGGATGCGGGAGTGACGCGCACGGTCCGAGAGGGCACCGCGCAGGGCGGCGGCCTTCATCTTCTTCGGGGTCCGCTGGGAGTAGTCACGCGGCTGCGGGCCGTGGACGACGCCACCGCCGACGAACTGCGGAGCGCGGGTCGAACCCTGGCGAGCGCGGCCGGTGCCCTTCTGGCGGTACGGCTTGCGGCCACCACCACGGACTTCGCCACGACGCTTGGTCTTGTGCGTGCCCTGACGGGCAGCAGCCAGCTGAGCGACAACGACCTGGTGGATCAGCGGAACGCTGGTCTTCGCGTCGAAGATCTCCGCGGGGAGCTCGACGGTACCGGCCTTGTCGCCTGCCGGCGAAAGGATGTCAATGGTGCTCATTACCTCAAGCCCCCTTGGCCGCGGTACGGACCAGGACGAGGCCGCCGTTCGGACCGGGGACCGCGCCCTTGATGAGCAGCAGACCCTTCTCCGCGTCAACCGCGTGGATGGTCAGGTTCTGGGTGGTGACGCGCTCGTTGCCCATACGACCGGCCATGCGCATGCCCTTGAAGACACGCCCAGGGGTGGCGCAGCCACCGATCGAACCGGGGGAGCGGTGCTTGCGCTGCACACCGTGACCGGCGCCGAGGCCCCGGAAGTTGTGCCGCTTCATGACACCGGCGAAGCCCTTGCCCTTGCTGTTGCCCGTGACGTCAACCTTGACGCCGGACTCGAACACCTCAGCAGTGATCTCCTGGCCGAGCGTGTACTCGCTGGCGTCGGAGGTGCGGAGCTCCACCAGGTGGCGGCGGGGGGTGACGTCGGCCTTGGCGAAGTGGCCCTTGAGGGGCTTGTTCACCTTGCGCGGGTCGATCTCGCCGAAGGCGATCTGGACCGACTCGTAGCCGTCGATGTCGTTCGTACGGACCTGGGTAACGACGCAGGGTCCGGCCTTGACCACGGTGACCGGGACGACACGGTTGTTCTCGTCCCAGACCTGGGTCATGCCGAGCTTCTCGCCCAGGACGCCCTTGATCTGCTTTGCCATCTTCTCGACGCCTCTCAGAGCTTGATCTCGATGTCAACGCCGGCCGGAAGGTCCAGGCGCATCAGCGAGTCAACGGTCTTGGGGGTCGGGTCGAGGATGTCGATCAGGCGCTTGTGCGTGCGCATCTCGAAGTGCTCGCGCGAGTCCTTGTACTTGTGCGGCGACTTGATGACGCAGTACACGTTCTTCTCAGTGGGCAGCGGCACCGGGCCTGCGACCGACGCACCAGTGCGGGTCACCGTCTCGACGATCTTCTTCGCCGAGGAGTCGATGACCTCGTGGTCGTAGGCCTTGAGCCGGATGCGGATCTTCTGTCCCGCCATGGCTACTCCGTAGTCCTGTCTGTATGTGGAACGCTCTGGCTCCCGGTAGGCCGCAGGAGGATTCCCGCAGTCTCTTCTCCGACCCACGCGGTCGGGCGTGTCGCACACCCTCTACAGAAAATTCCCATACGGAAATTCCCTCGTCCAAGGGGATGCGGTCCCGGACCGCGCATCGGGGGAGAAACACCCACCGAGTGCCTGGTGGGCACCGTGCTGACACTTCCCAGAAGATTCCCGTACGTCCGTCCTCATTGCTGCCCCGAAAGGCAGATTAAGGACGACGAGTACTGTGGGACTCGCTTCCGGTCCTCCCGGCGGGAGGCGCACAGCATCGGCACTCAACCGAGCAACTTGAGTAGTCTGCCATACGAGACACGTACCTGGCCAATCGGGCCGAAGAGAATACCCCGCCGCGCGATCACGTCAAACCCTGGCGCGCGACGGGGATCCCTGGTCAGGACCGCGTGATGGTCCCGCAGTCCCCGCCGTGGATCTCGCCGCTGCGGTCGTACGGGTCCGTCGCCGGACCGGAGCCGCGCGTTCCGGCCGGCCCGTCCTTCGGGAAGTCCGGGTGCAGGAAGCCCCCGGCCGTCCCGCACAGCACGTTCGACCACTCCGCCTTGTACGTGTGCAGCTGGAGCTTGCCCTCGGTGGCCTGCCAGCGCGCCGGGTCGAGGACCGAGAAGGTGATCTGCCGGCGCACGATCGTCCGCTGCACGCTCCCGTCCGCCCGCGTCATCGGGTGCACGAAGGTGTAGTCGGTGACCACCCGCAGCTCCCCGGGCTCCCCCGCCTCCGCGCGCATGCTGCCGCGCACCTTGACCACGTCGCCGACGGGCCGGACCTCGGCCGGGTCGAAGCGCGTGAACAGCACGGCGGGGCTGTCGCCGGCGTCGGGCTGCGCCAGGGAGCGCTGCACCTTCTGCGGGACATCGGGCTGCAGGGGGTCCAGCAGCGCCAGCGCCGCCTCCGGCCGCCCGCCCCGCAGGACCGCGGGGTCCAGATTGGCGGAGACCAGGAAGGCCTTCGCCTTCGCGAGCGCGTCCGCGACCCGCTCCTGCGGCATCCCGGCCACGGCGCTCGCCCGGGGCACCTCGATGGCGGCGGCCCCCTCCGCCCACTGGAGGGCCGGGGACCCCCTGAACGGCTCCTCCGGCGTCGGCCGGTCCGGGTACACCTCCCCCGGGGCCGCGGTCGGACGTACGGACTCCCCCGGCAGCGGCGCGGCCGCCGCGGCCCGCTCGCGCGCCCCGGTCTTGCCCGTCAGCCTGTCGATCAGCAGCTCCGGCCGTACGACGACCAGCGCGAGCCCCGCGATGAGGACGACCGCGGCGGCCGCCTTGAGCCGCCGCTTGCGCTGCGCCCGCCCCTCCCGTTCCTGCCAGGCCGGCCCGGTGCGCCACCCCGGCGGCTCCTCGCGCCCCGGCCGCGCCCCCCGGCCCGGCCGCCCCCGCCCGGCGGCCCGCGCCCGCTCCTCGTCCTCCCGCCGCAGCCGCTCGGTCACCATCCGCGCCCGCGCCGACGGCTCCTTCGGCGCCCCCGCGGACTCCCCCGCCACCTCCCCGGCGAACCGCTCCCACTCCTCATCGGATATCCCCGGCCCGCCGCTGTCCTGCCGCCCCATGCGTCCCAACCCCCCGCGCTGTACCCCGAACTGTCGGTGAGCCTCTCACAGGGCCCGTACACGGACCCGGCGGGGGTACGGAGAAGGGCCCCTTCCCCGCCGCCGAGGCGGTGGGGAAGGGGCCCTTCTGCCGAACATGGTGCCCGCTCGCGCGAGCTACCAGGTCAGAGCACGAAATTACTTCGTGATCTTGGTGACCTGGCCGGCGCCCACGGTACGACCACCCTCACGGATGGCGAACTTCAGGCCCTCTTCCATCGCGACCGGCTGGATGAGGTTGACCGTCATGTCGGTGTTGTCACCGGGCATGACCATCTCGGTGCCCTCAGGCAGGGTCACAACGCCCGTCACGTCCGTGGTACGGAAGTAGAACTGCGGGCGGTAGTTGTTGAAGAACGGGGTGTGACGGCCACCCTCGTCCTTCGACAGGATGTACGCGGCGGCCTCGAACTCGGTGTGCGGCGTAACCGAACCGGGCTTGATGATGACCTGGCCGCGCTCGACGTCCTCGCGCTTGATGCCACGGAGGAGCAGACCGACGTTCTCGCCGGCCTGGCCCTCGTCGAGCAGCTTGCGGAACATCTCGATGCCGGTGACCGTGGTGGTGGTCTTCTCCTGCTTGATGCCGATGATGTCAACGGTCTCGTTGACCTTCAGGACACCACGCTCGATGCGACCGGTGACGACGGTGCCACGACCGGTGATCGTGAAGACGTCCTCGACGGGCATGAGGAAGGGCTTCTCGGTGTCACGCGGCGGGGTCGGGATCGCCTCGTCGACGGCGTCCATCAGGCCGAGGAGCTTGTCGCCCCACTCCTTGTCGCCCTCGAGCGCCTTGAGCGCCGAGACCTGGACGACCGGCAGGTCGTCGCCCGGGAAGTCGTACTCGGAGAGGAGCTCACGCACCTCGAGCTCGACGAGCTCCAGGATCTCCTCGTCGTCCACCATGTCGGCCTTGTTCAGGGCGACGACGATGTACGGAACGCCGACCTGGCGGGCCAGGAGCACGTGCTCCTTGGTCTGCGGCATCGGGCCGTCGGTGGCGGCGACCACGAGGATGGCACCGTCCATCTGGGCGGCACCGGTGATCATGTTCTTGATGTAGTCCGCGTGACCCGGGCAGTCGACGTGGGCGTAGTGACGCGCCTCGGTCTGGTACTCGACGTGCGCGATGGAGATGGTGATACCGCGCTGACGCTCCTCAGGAGCCTTGTCGATCTGATCGAAGGCCGAAGCCGCGTTCAGGTCCGGGTACTTGTCGTGCAGCACCTTGGTAATGGCGGCCGTGAGGGTCGTCTTACCGTGGTCAATGTGACCGATGGTGCCGATGTTGACGTGCGGCTTAGTCCGCTCGAACTTCGCCTTCGCCACGGGGGTCCTCCTGAGAGTGGTTCTGTACGCCTTGAATCATCGGCGCCAGGTGATCTTTGCTGGATAGCCGGTTCCCCCGGGGCAACGGGAGGGTTGCTCCTGTTGCCCCTGAGGCTCCGGTGGCAAGCCTAAAGCGTGTACTCGGAAGAGTTACTCGCCCTTGGCCTTCGCGATGATCTCCTCAGCGACGTTCCGGGGAACCTCGGCGTAGGAGTCGAACTGCATCGAGTAGCTGGCGCGACCCGAGGTCTTGCTGCGGAGGTCTCCGACGTAGCCGAACATCTCCGAAAGCGGCACGAGGCCCTTCACGACGCGAGCGCCGTGGCGCTCCTCCATGGCCTGGATCTGGCCACGGCGGGAGTTGATGTCGCCGATGACGTCACCCATGTAGTCCTCGGGCGTGGTGACCTCGACGGCCATCATCGGCTCCATGAGCACGGGGGACGCCTTGCGCGCGGCCTCCTTGAAGGCCTGCGAACCGGCGATCTTGAAGGCGAGCTCGGAGGAGTCGACCTCGTGGTAGCCGCCGTCGAGAAGCGTGACGCGGACGCCCGTCATCTCGTAGCCGGCCAGGATGCCGAACTGCATGGCTTCCTGCGCACCGGCGTCGACCGAAGGGATGTACTCCTTCGGCACACGGCCACCGGTGACCTTGTTCACGAACTCGTACGCCGGACCGTCGGCGTCCGTGATCGGCTCGATCGCGATCTGCACCTTGGCGAACTGACCGGTGCCACCGGTCTGCTTCTTGTGGGTGTAGTCGTGACGCTCGACCGTGCTGCGGATGGTCTCGCGGTACGCGACCTGCGGCTTGCCGACGTTGGCCTCGACCTTGAACTCGCGCTTCATACGGTCGACCAGCACCTCGAGGTGCAGCTCGCCCATACCGCCGAGGATGGTCTGGCCCGTCTCCTCGTCCGAGTGAACGTGGAAGGAGGGGTCCTCCTCCGCGAGACGCTGGATGGCGACACCCAGCTTCTCCTGGTCACCCTTGGACTTGGGCTCGATGGCGACCTGGATGACCGGAGCCGGGAAGTCCATGGACTCCAGGATCACGGGTGCCTTGTCGTCACACAGCGTCTCACCGGTGGTGGTCTGCTTCAGGCCCATGACGGCGACGATGTCGCCGGCGCCCACCGCGTCGATCTCCTCACGCTTGTTCGCGTGCATGCGGTAGATCTTGCCGATGCGCTCCTTCTTGCCCTTGACGGAGTTCAGCACCGAGGTGCCGGCCTCCAGGCGGCCCGAGTAAACCCGGACGAAGGTGAGCTTGCCGAGGTGCGGGTCGCTCATGATCTTGAACGCCAGCGCCGCGAGCGGCTCGTCGTCGGACGGCTTGCGCTTCACGACCAGCTCCGCGTCCTTGACGTCGTGGCCTTCGATGGCCTCGATGTCCAGGGGCGACGGCAGGTAGCGGACGACGGCGTCGAGCAGGGGCTGAACGCCCTTGTTCTTGAACGCCGTGCCACAGAACACCGCGGTGATCGTGGCGCCCGAGCCCTTGCCGGAACCGATGATGATGCGACGCACGGCGGCGTGCAGCTGCTCGACGGTGGGCTCGACGCCCTCCAGGAACAGCTCCATGAGCTGGTCGTCGTTCTCGGCGACCTGCTCCACCAGCTTGGCGCGCCATTCCTCGGCGGCCTCGGTGTGCGTGGCGGGGATGTCGACGATGTCGTACATCTCGCCCTTGGTCGCCTCGGCGGACCAGACGAACGCCTTCATGGTGACGAGGTCGACGACGCCCTGGAAGTCGGCCTCGGCACCGATCGGCAGCTGCATGACGATCGGGACCGCGCCGAGGCGGGACTCGATCATCTCGACGCAGCGGTGGAACTCGGCACCGGTACGGTCGAGCTTGTTGACGAAGCAGATGCGCGGCACGCCGTAGCGGTCCGCCTGACGCCAGACAGTCTCGGACTGCGGCTCCACACCGGCGACACCGTCGAACACGGTGACGGCGCCGTCGAGGACGCGGAGCGAACGCTCCACCTCGACGGTGAAGTCAACGTGACCCGGGGTGTCGATGATGTTGATGGTGTGGTCGACGTCCTCGAGCGGCCAGTGGCAGGTCGTCGCGGCAGACGTGATCGTGATGCCGCGCTCCTGCTCCTGCTCCATCCAGTCCATCGTGGCAGCGCCGTCGTGGACCTCACCGATCTTGTACGACACACCGGTGTAGAACAGGATGCGCTCGGTGGTGGTCGTCTTGCCCGCGTCGATGTGGGCCATGATCCCGATGTTGCGGACCTTGGCCAGGTCAAGCGAAGTGGTAGCCATAAGGCTTCGGTCTTCTCTCGGTCTCGATGTGGGGTGGGACTACCAGCGGTAGTGCGCGAAGGCCTTGTTGGACTCGGCCATCTTGTGCGTGTCCTCACGCTTCTTGACGGCCGCACCGAGGCCGTTCGAAGCGTCGAGAAGCTCGTTCATGAGGCGCTCGGTCATGGTCTTCTCGCGGCGGGCGCGGGAGTAACCCACGAGCCAGCGGAGCGCCAGGGTCGACTGGCGACCCGGCTTGACCTCGACCGGAACCTGGTAGGTCGCGCCACCGACACGGCGGGACTTGACCTCGAGGGACGGCTTGACGTTCTCCAGCGCGCGCTTCAGCGTGATGACCGGGTCGTTGCCGGTCTTCTCGCGGAGGCCTTCCATGGCGCCGTAGACGATGCGCTCGGCGGTGGAGCGCTTGCCGTTCAGCAGGATCTTGTTGATGAGCGACGTCACCAGAGGAGATGCGTAGACCGGGTCGATGATGACCGGGCGCTTCGGGGCGGGGCCCTTACGAGGCATTCTTACTTCTCCTTCTTGGCGCCGTAGCGGCTGCGGGCCTGCTTGCGGTTCTTGACAGCCTGGGTGTCAAGCGCACCGCGGATGATCTTGTAACGAACACCCGGCAGGTCCTTCACACGGCCACCACGCACGAGCACGATCGAGTGCTCCTGCAGGTTGTGTCCCTCACCCGGAATGTAGGCCGTGACCTCGATGCCGGAGGTCAGACGCACACGCGCGACCTTACGGAGCGCCGAGTTCGGCTTCTTCGGGGTGGTCGTGAACACTCGCGTGCAGACGCCACGACGCTGGGGCGAAGCCTCAAGCGCGGGGGTCTTTGTCTTCTCGACCTTGTCCTGCCGGCCCTTCCGGACCAGCTGCTGGATCGTAGGCACTACTTCTCCGGTTTCTGTGTGCCGTGTAGTGAAGCTAACCTGGAACTTTGCCGACCCACGCGGTCGGGTGTGTCGGATCCGGCGGACCTCCGCGCAAGCACGGAAACGCATGGATCGCGGTGGCCGATGCGGGCTCGCATGCGGTTGATGGACACGCACGGGAGCCCAGGCACACCCCAGGCACAAGGTCTGAGCGTACCCACCGCATCCACTCCGGTCAAAACATGAGCCCCGGGCCCCCGCCCCCGAAGGCCCCACAGCTCAGGCGCCGCACGGGCGAGGACCCCGACAGACGGGGCGGGCGTGCGGTCCGCGCACCGGCGTGGTAGAGCGGGCGAACTACACTTCCAGCGAATCCCAGCGAGTCAGACCAAATACGTACGAGCGCCAGGAGCAGGACATTGGGGACGGTCAGCACCGAGCCGACGACGGCGGACGCCCCGCCCCCCGGCGGCGGCCGGACCCCCGGGCCGGCCCGCCGCGCGGGGCGGCTGGCCAGCCTCTACGGGCCCCTGCTGGCCTTCCTCATCACCTCGGGCGCCTTCTGCGCGGCCTGGGCGGCCCGCGGCAGCTTCCCCTTCGGCCCCGCCGGCCGGGCCCTCAACGACCAGGCCAACCAGTACGTGCCCTTCCACCGGGCCCTGTGGGACCTGGTCCACGGCCAGGCCTCCGGCGACGTCCTGTTCACCTGGAGCGGCGGCTTCGGACAGCAGTTCCTGTCCGACTACTACACCTACCTCGGCAACCCGTTCTCCTGGCTGGCCGTCCTGGTCCCCCGCGACCACGTCGACCTGGCCGTCTTCGTCGTCACCCCGGTCACTATGGGCACCGCCGCCGCCCTGATGACCGTCTACCTCGGCAAGCTCCACCCCGGCCCCTGGTGGCAGCGGGGCGTGCTCGGGGCCACGTACGGGCTGTGCGGATGGGCGCTCAGCGACGCCTCGTACATCCCGATGTGGCTGTGGGGCCTGGTCGCGCTGCCGCTGCTCGGGATCGCCGTCGAATGGTGCCTGGAGCAGCGCCGCTGGCCCGGGGTCGCGCTGTTCGTCGCCCTCGCCTGGTTCGGGAACTTCTACACCGCGATGATGGCCACGATGGCCGCCTGCGTCCTGCTGGCCATCCGGCTGATCACCCTGGACCTGACCGGCGCGCAGCGGCTGCGCGCCCTGTGGCGGGCCGCCTCCGCGGCGGCCGTGGGCATCATGCTCACCCTGCCGCTGCTCCTGCCGGCGTTCCTGTCCAGCGGCGCCGCGCAGCCCACCAAGGCCGCCGCCTTCGACCCGGTGCGGATCGAGGTGTTCCTGACCGGGATGCTCCCGGCCACCCACCTGTGGGGCGGCAGGCCGCGGCTGTACGTCGCCTCCCTGGGCCTGATCCTGGCGGGCAGCTTCCTCTTCAACACGGCGGTCGCGCGGCGGACCCGGCTGGTGTGGGCGGCCGCGACGGTGCTCGTCGCCGCCTCCTTCCAGTTCCCGCCGACCCAGTTCGTGTGGCACGGGCTGGCCGTCCCCAACGGCAACCCGTACCGCGAGACCTTCGTCTTCAGCGCGATGGTCGTCATCGTGGCCTGGCTGGCGCTGGCGGCCCGGCCGCGCCCTGCGCACCTGGCGCTCTCCGCCGTCCTGCTGGTCGTGGCCACGTTCGCGCTGCGCCACACCGACGACTTCGGCGGCTGGACCTGGCCGGCCGTCCTCGGCGGCGGCGCCCTGTCCCTGCTGGCCCTGACCCTGCTCGCGCTCGGCGACAAGCGCCGCGGCCTCGTCCCCGTCGCCGCGGTGCTCATGGTCGGCGTCGTCTTCGCCGAATCCGCCGTCGCGGCGGCCAACGCCGACGCCCGCCGGGCCCGCGAACGCTGGGCCAAGCCCGCCGCCACCTCCAGCCAGTCGATCACCCGCCATTTCGAGGCGGTCCGAGGGGTGGACGGCTGGCCCGCCTACCGGACGGATTCGGGCGCGCCACAGACCTCGTACAACGACGCCCTCGCCCTGCGCGCCGAGGGCCCGCAGTACTACAGCAGCTACCTCCCGGAGGCCACGTACCAGGCCCTGGAACCCCTCGGCTACGGCTTCAAGAACGACGGCCGGACCTTCTTCGGCGCCGACAACCCGGTGCTCGACGCGATCTTCTCGATCGGCGCCCGCGTCCGCCCCGGCCCCGCCCCGCACACCTGGACGGGCTCGACGTTCCCGGCCCCGCCGCTGGTCACGGTCCGCCCCGCCACCCCGTACGCCTCCCCCAACCCGGCGGACAGCGTCTACGCCCGCCAGGAGACGGTCCTCGGCGCCACCGTCTACCGGGTCCCCGAGGTCACCCGCGGCGGCACCGCCACCGCCCAGACGTACGCCGCCCAGTGCACCCCCGGCTCCGAGGCCTACTGGTTCTCCCCCGAGCTCTTCGGCACCCTGCGCACCGACGGCCAGCGGCGCCCCCTGGAGGACCGCATGAGCGGCGTCCTCCCGCTGGGCCCGGTCCCCGCGTCGGGCCGCCTGGAGGTCACCGTCGACACCCACACCCGCGGCGCCACCGCCGGCCCCCACCCCATCGGCTGCCTGGACCGGGCCGCCCTCGACACGGCGGTCCGCCACCTCACCGACACCGGCGCCACGAAGGTCACCGCGGGCGGCCACAGCATCGAGGCCACCCTCCCGAAGGGCGCCACCGGCACCGCCGTCCTCGCGACGACGGCCGTCCCGGGCTGGCGGTGCGACGCCCCGGTCCGCCCCTTCCACGGCCTGCTCGCGGTCCCCCTGACCCCGGGCACCGACAAGGTCTCCTGCACCTTCACCCCGAAGGGCCTGGCCCCCGGCCTCGCCGCCGCCGCCCTGGCCCTCCTGGCCCTCGCGGCAGTCCCCCTCCTCCCCCGCCTCGCCCGCCGCCGCCGCACGGGCGCGTAGGCCCGCTCACGACAGCGCCCCCGGCGGTCTCCGCCGGGGGCGCTTCCGCATGCCCGGGCCGGGCCCCGCGGGGCCCACGGGGCCCGCAGGGACGGCGGCCGCACAACGCCGCAGGGCGGCCACCCTTTCGGGTGACCGCCCTGCGGTTGGTGCGCTGCTGCGACTCAGCCGTTGTACGGGCCGTAGTCGTAGTCCTCCAGCGGGACAGCCTGGCCGGAGCCGGTGCCGAAGGGCGAGTAGTCGATGTCGTCGTAACCGACGGCCGAGTACATCGCGGCCTTGGCTTCCTCGGTGGGCTCGACCCGGATGTTGCGGTAGCGGGCGAGGCCCGTACCGGCCGGGATGAGCTTACCGATGATGACGTTCTCCTTGAGGCCGATGAGGCTGTCGGACTTGGCGTTGATCGCCGCATCCGTCAGGACTCGGGTCGTCTCCTGGAAGGAGGCGGCCGACAGCCAGGATTCCGTCGCCAGCGAGGCCTTGGTGATACCCATCAGCTGCGGACGGCCGGAGGCGGGGTGACCGCCCTCGGTGACCACACGACGGTTCTCGGTCTCGAACTTCGAGCGCTCGACGAGCTCGCCCGGCAGGAGCTCCGCGTCGCCGGACTCGATGATCGTCACGCGGCGCAGCATCTGCCGGATGATGATCTCGATGTGCTTGTCGTGGATCGACACGCCCTGCGAGTTGTAGACCTTCTGGACTTCGCCGACCAGGTGGACCTGGACGGCACGCTGGCCGAGGATGCGCAGCACGTCGTGCGGGTTGGTGGCACCCATGGTGAGCTTCTGGCCCACCTCGACGTGGTCGCCCTCGTGCACGATGACCTTGGCGCGCTTGGAGATCGGGAACGCCGTCTCCTCGCTGCCGTCGTCGGGCGTGATGACGATCTTCTTCGTCTTCTCGGTCTCCTCGATCCGCACGCGGCCGGCGGCCTCGGAGATCGGGGCGACACCCTTCGGGGTACGGGCCTCGAAGAGCTCGACGACACGCGGCAGACCCTGCGTGATGTCGTCACCGGCCACACCACCGGTGTGGAAGGTACGCATCGTCAGCTGGGTGCCGGGCTCACCGATGGACTGGGCGGCGATGATGCCGACCGCCTCACCGATGTCGACCAGCTTGCCGGTGGCCAGCGAGCGGCCGTAGCAGAAGGCACAGGTGCCGACCGCGGACTCGCAGGTCAGGACCGAGCGGGTCTTGACCTCCTCGACACCGTTCGCGATGAGGGCGTCGATGAGCACGTCACCGAGGTCCACGTTCGCCGGCGCGATGACCTTGCCGTCGATGACGACGTCCTCGGCCAGCATGCGGGCGTACACGGAGGTCTCGACGTCGTCCGCCTTGCGGAGGACACCCGCCTCGTCCTTGACACCGATCTTGAGCTTGAGGCCGCGCTCGGTGCCGCAGTCCTCCTCGCGGATGATGACGTCCTGCGAGACGTCCACCAGACGACGGGTGAGGTAACCCGAGTCGGCGGTACGCAGGGCGGTGTCCGCCAGACCCTTACGGGCACCGTGCGTGGAGATGAAGTACTCCAGAACGGTGAGGCCCTCACGGAAGGACGCCTTGATCGGACGCGGGATGGTCTCGTTCTTCGCGTTCGACACCAGACCACGCATACCGGCGATCTGTCGCATCTGCATCATGTTTCCTCGGGCACCCGAGTCAACCATCATGAAGATGGGGTTCGTCTTGGGGAAGTTCGCGTTCATCGCCTCGGCGACCTCGTTGGTCGCCTGCGTCCAGATCTGGATGAGCTCCTGCGTGCGCTCTTCCTTGGTGATCAGACCGCGCTCGTACTGCTTCTGGACCTTCTCGTCCTTGGCCTCGTAGCCCGCGACGATGGCCTTCTTCGCCTCGGGAACGACGACGTCGGAGATGGCCACGGTGACGCCCGAACGGGTCGCCCAGTGGAAGCCGGCCGCCTTCAGGTTGTCGAGCGTCGCCGCCACGATGACCTTGGGGTAGCGCTCCGCCAGGTCGTTGACGATCTCGGAGAGCTGCTTCTTGCCCACCGAGTAGTCGACGAACGGGTAGTCCTCGGGCAGCAGCTCGTTGAAGAGCGCGCGACCCAGGGTCGTCTTCAGACGGAAGCTGTCGCCCGGCTGGAACTCCTGCTCGCCCTCTTCGGCGACCGGCGCCACCCAGCCGCGCGGCGGGATGGTGCCCACCGGGAAGCGGATGTCGACCTGCGACTGGAGCGCGAGCTCGCCGGCGTCGAACGCCATGATCGCCTCGGCGGTGGAGCCGAACGCGCGGCCCTCGCCCTTGACGTCACGGAGCTCACCGTCGGTGGTCAGGAAGAACAGACCGAGGACCATGTCCTGGGTCGGCATCGTGACCGGACGGCCGTCGGCCGGCTTCAGGATGTTGTTCGAGGACAGCATCAGGATGCGGGCCTCGGCCTGCGCCTCCGCGGAGAGCGGCAGGTGCACGGCCATCTGGTCACCGTCGAAGTCCGCGTTGAACGCGGTGCAGACGAGCGGGTGGATCTGGATGGCCTTGCCTTCGACCAGCTGGGGCTCGAAGGCCTGGATGCCGAGGCGGTGCAGCGTGGGCGCACGGTTCAGGAGGACCGGGTGCTCGGCGATGACCTCTTCGAGGACGTCGTAGACGACCGTGCGGCCGCGCTCGACCATGCGCTTCGCCGACTTGATGTTCTGCGCGTGGTTCAGGTCGACCAGGCGCTTCATCACGAACGGCTTGAAGAGCTCCAGCGCCATGGCCTTGGGCAGACCACACTGGTGCAGCTTCAGCTGCGGACCGACGACGATCACGGAACGCGCGGAGTAGTCCACGCGCTTGCCGAGGAGGTTCTGACGGAATCGACCCTGCTTGCCCTTGAGCATGTCGCTCAGGGACTTCAGCGGACGGTTGCCGGGACCGGTCACCGGACGACCACGACGACCGTTGTCGAAGAGGGCGTCGACGGCCTCCTGGAGCATGCGCTTCTCGTTGTTCACGATGATCTCGGGGGCACCGAGGTCGAGAAGGCGCTTCAGGCGGTTGTTGCGGTTGATCACGCGGCGGTACAGGTCGTTCAGGTCGGAGGTCGCGAAGCGGCCACCGTCCAGCTGCACCATCGGACGCAGGTCCGGCGGGATCACCGGCACGCAGTCCAGAACCATGCCCTTGGGCTTGTTGCTGGTCTGCAGGAACGCGGAGACGACCTTGAGGCGCTTGAGCGCACGGGTCTTCTTCTGGCCCTTGCCGGTACGGATGATCTCGCGGAGGCGCTCGGCCTCCTCGTCGAGGTCGAAGGACTCCAGGCGCTTCTGCAGCGCGGCGGCGCCCATGCAGCCGTCGAAGTACGTGCCGAAGCGGTCACGCAGCTCGCGGTAGAGCAGCTCGTCGCCCTCCAGGTCCTGGACCTTGAGGTTCTTGAAGCGGGCCCACACCTCGTCGAGGCGGTCGATCTCGCGCTGGGCGCGGTCACGCAGCTGCTTCATCTCGCGCTCGGCACCTTCGCGCACCTTGCGGCGTACGTCGGCCTTCGCGCCCTCGGCCTCGAGCTCGGCCAGGTCGGTCTCGAGCTTCTTGGCACGGCCTTCGAGGTCCGCGTCACGGCGGTTCTCGATCTGCTGGCGCTCGACGGAGACGTGCGCCTCCAGCGACGGGAGGTCGCGGGTGCGGCGCTCGTCGTCGACGAACGTGATCATGTACGCGGCGAAGTAGATGACCTTCTCGAGGTCCTTCGGCGCGAGGTCCAGCAGGTAGCCCAGGCGCGACGGGACGCCCTTGAAGTACCAGATGTGGGTGACGGGAGCGGCAAGCTCGATGTGGCCCATCCGCTCACGACGCACCTTGGCGCGGGTGACCTCGACGCCGCAGCGCTCGCAGATGATGCCCTTGAAGCGGACACGCTTGTACTTGCCGCAGTAGCACTCCCAGTCCCGGGTCGGACCGAAGATCTTCTCGCAGAAGAGTCCGTCCTTCTCGGGCTTGAGCGTGCGGTAGTTGATGGTCTCCGGCTTCTTGACCTCGCCGTGGGACCAGGTTCGGATGTCGTCCGCGGTGGCAAGGCCGATCCGCAGCTCGTCGAAGAAGTTGACGTCGAGCACTGTGCGTCAATCCCTCTTTCGGGGTCGAGTCTCAATCATGGTCTGAACGGTCCCGGGGATGACGGGGGGCTCTTGAGCGAGCCCCCCGTCAGGCCCGTCAGACCTCTTCGACGCTGCTCGGCTCACGCCGGGACAGGTCGATACCGAGCTCCTCCGCCGCGCGGAAGACGTCCTCGTCGGTGTCGCGCATCTCGATGGACATGCCGTCCGAGGACAGCACCTCCACGTTGAGGCAGAGCGACTGCATTTCCTTGATGAGCACCTTGAAGGACTCGGGAATGCCCGGCTCGGGGATGTTCTCGCCCTTGACGATGGCCTCGTAGACCTTCACGCGGCCGGTGACGTCATCGGACTTGATGGTCAGCAGCTCCTGGAGGGCGTAAGCGGCGCCATAAGCCTCCAGCGCCCACACCTCCATCTCACCGAAGCGCTGGCCACCGAACTGTGCCTTACCACCCAGCGGCTGCTGCGTGATCATCGAGTACGGACCGGTCGACCGGGCGTGGAGCTTGTCGTCGACCAGGTGGTGGAGCTTGAGGATGTACATGTACCCGATCGAGATCGGGTCCGGGAACGGCTCACCGGAGCGGCCGTCGAACAGGCGCGCCTTGCCGGACGGGAGGACCAGGCGGTCGCCGTCGCGGTTCGGGATGGTGTGCTCGAACAGGCCGGCGAGCTCGTCCTCACGGGCACCGTCGAACACCGGGGTGGCGACGTTGGTACCGGGCTCGACACGGTCGGCCCCGATGACCTTCAGACGCTCGGCCCACTCCTCGCCGAGGCCGGAGACGTCCCAGCCGCGGCTGGCGAGCCAGCCGAGGTGGATTTCCAGGACCTGTCCCGGGTTCATTCGGGACGGGACACCCAGCGGGTTCAGGATGATGTCGACCGGCGTGCCGTCCTCAAGGAAGGGCATGTCCTCGATCGGAAGGATCTTGGAGATGACACCCTTGTTGCCGTGGCGGCCGGCGAGCTTGTCACCGTCGGTGATCTTGCGCTTCTGGGCGACGTAGACGCGGACCAGCTGGTTCACGCCCGGGGGAAGCTCGTCCCCCTCCTCGCGGTCGAAGACGCGGACACCGATGACCTTGCCGATCTCACCGTGAGGAACCTTGAGCGAGGTGTCACGCACCTCGCGGGCCTTCTCACCGAAGATCGCGCGGAGCAGACGCTCCTCCGGGGTCAGCTCGGTCTCACCCTTGGGCGTGACCTTGCCGACCAGGATGTCGCCGGCGACGACGTCCGCACCGATGCGGATGATGCCGCGCTCGTCGAGGTCGGCGAGGACCTCTTCGGAGACGTTCGGGATGTCCCGGGTGATCTCCTCCGGGCCCAGCTTGGTGTCACGGGCGTCGACCTCGTGCTCCTCGATGTGGATCGAGGAGAGGACGTCGTCCTGTACGAGGCGCTGCGACAGGATGATCGCGTCCTCGTAGTTGTGACCTTCCCAGGGCATGAACGCGACGAGCAGGTTCTTGCCGAGGGCCATTTCGCCCTCTTCGGTCGCGGGACCGTCGGCGAGGACCTGGGACTCGATGATCCGGTCGCCCTCGTTGACGATGACCTTCTGGTTGACCGAGGTGCCCTGGTTCGAGCGGGAGAACTTCGCGACGCGGTACGTGGTGTACGTGCCGTCGTCGTTGGCGACGGTGATGTAGTCGGCCGAGACCTCCTGGACGACACCGTCCTTCTCCGCGCGGATCGAGTCACCGGCGTCGACCGCACAGCGGTACTCCATGCCGGTGCCGACGAGCGGCGCCTCCGCCTTGATGAGCGGAACGGCCTGGCGCATCATGTTCGCGCCCATGAGGGCACGGTTGGCGTCGTCGTGCTCCAGGAAGGGGATCATCGCGGTCGCGACGGACACCATCTGGCGCGGGGAGACGTCCATGTAGTCGACGTCGTCGCCGGCGATGTAGTCGATCTCGCCGCCACGACGGCGGACCAGCACGCGGTTCTCGGTGAAGCGCATGTCCTCGGACAGGCCGGCGTTGGCCTGGGCGATGACGAAGCGGTCTTCCTCGTCGGCCGTCAGGTAGTCGACGTCGTCGGTGACGACACCGTCGATGACCTTGCGGTACGGGGTCTCGACGAAACCGAACGCGTTGACGCGGCCGTAGGACGCGAGCGAGCCGATCAGACCGATGTTCGGGCCTTCGGGGGTCTCGATCGGGCACATGCGGCCGTAGTGCGACGGGTGGACGTCACGGACCTCGAAGCCGGCCCGCTCACGGGACAGACCGCCGGGGCCCAGCGCCGACAGGCGGCGCTTGTGGGTCAGACCCGACAGCGGGTTGTTCTGGTCCATGAACTGCGACAGCTGGCTGGTGCCGAAGAACTCCTTGATGGAGGCGACGACCGGCCGGATGTTGATCAGGGTCTGCGGCGTGATGGCCTCGACGTCCTGGGTCGTCATGCGCTCGCGGACGACGCGCTCCATACGAGCCAGACCCGTGCGGACCTGGTTCTGGATGAGCTCGCCGACGTTGCGCAGACGACGGTTGCCGAAGTGGTCGATGTCGTCGGTCTCGACGACGATCGAACGGCCCGACTCACCGATGGTCTCGGTCTCGCCCGCGTGGAGCCGGACGAGGTACTTGATCGTCGCGATGATGTCGTCGGTGGTGAGCACACCGGCGTCCAGCGGCTCGTCGGCGCCGAGCTTCTTGTTCACCTTGTAGCGGCCGACCTTGGCGAGGTCGTAGCGCTTCGGGTTGAAGTAGAGGTTCTCGAGCAGCGTCTGAGCGGCCTCGCGGGTCGGCGGTTCGCCCGGACGCAGCTTGCGGTAGATGTCGAGCAGCGCGTCGTCCTGACCCTGGGTGTGGTCCTTCTCCAGGGTGGCGCGCATGGACTCGTACTCGCCGAACTCCTCCAGGATCTGCTCGGTGGTCCAGCCGAGAGCCTTCAGGAGGACGGTGACGGACTGCTTGCGCTTGCGGTCGATGCGGACACCGACCATGTCGCGCTTGTCGATCTCCATCTCCAGCCAGGCACCCCGGGACGGGATGATCTTGGCCGCGAAGATGTCCTTGTCGGACGTCTTGTCGATGGAGGAGTCGAAGTAGACACCGGGGGAACGGACAAGCTGCGACACGACGACACGCTCGGTGCCGTTGATGACGAAGGTGCCCTTGTTGGTCATGAGCGGGAAATCGCCCATGAAGACCGTCTGAGACTTGATCTCTCCGGTCTCGTTGTTCGTGAACTCGGCTGTGACGAACAGCGGCGCCGCGAACGTGAAGTCGCGGTCCTTGCACTCGTCGACAGAGTTCTTCGCCGGCTCGAAACGGTGGTCGCGGAAGGTCAGCGACATCGACCCGGAGAAGTCCTCGATCGGCGAGATCTCCTCGAAGATCTCTTCCAGACCGGACTTGGTGGGGACGTCCTGTCCACTCTCAAGAGCCGACTCGACGCGGGACTTCCAAGCGGCGTTGCCGAGCAGCCAGTCAAAGCTCTCGGTCTGCAGCGCCAGGAGGTTCGGAACCTCGAGGGGCTCCTTGATCTTTGCAAAGGAGATGCGCAGCGGGGCGGTGCTGGCACCGTTGTTCGTATTGGTCGAGGCGTTGCGCGAGGCGGCCAAGAGGGGGTCCTTCCGAGGGCTCGGACTCACTACGCGCGTACCGGTCCCAGCCGACACAGAAGACGGACTCCCCCGGCCGGCCGGAAAGGCCAGGTCAGGGCATATCAATCAAGTGTGCTCAAGCGTGGGCATGACCCTGGCGACGGGCAGGGGTCAGCTAACAGGCAGCGCAAAGGGTCAGTGTAGCCACTCGGCTCACTGATGTCCAGACCAGGTTTCCGGAAACCGGCAACAGGCCTTCCCCATGTTGTTTCGAACCAACCCTGCGTCCCACGCTAGCGACGCCCTCGCACACAGAGCGCGTATCAGTACTGCCCTCTTCGTAGTCGATCCATGCCTCGGATCTCGGATCGGACCGACCGAGCTGGCGACGGCTCTGAGAATTGCGCGCCGCTGGCCGTTCGTCAAGGCCCCGTGCTCCGAGCGGATCATCTCGGGACCCTGCTCCGGAGCAACGATGATCACCCTACTCCCCAACGAGACCAGGGCAAGTCAGGCACTGCGGGTACGCCAAAGGGCGACCACCCTTACGGGTGATCGCCCTTGGAAGGGGCCTCAGAGGGCCCCCGAGGTGTTACTTGACCTCGACGCCGGCGCCGGCAGCCTTGAGGGCCTCGGCGGCCTTGTCAGCGGCCTCCTTGGCGACCTTCTCGAGGACGGGCTTCGGAGCACCGTCAACGAGGTCCTTGGCCTCCTTCAGACCCAGGGAGGTCAGCTCGCGCACGACCTTGATGACCTGGATCTTCTTGTCGCCGGCACCCGTGAGGATGACGTCGAACTCGTCCTGCTCCTCGGCGGCGGCGGCGGCGTCGCCACCACCCTGACCCGGGGCGGCAACGGCGACGGCCGCGGCGGCGGTGACGTCGAACTTCTCCTCGAAGGCCTTCACGAACTCGGAGAGCTCGATGAGGGTCATCTCCTCGAACTGGGCGAGGAGGTCGTCCTGAGAGAGCTTCGCCATGATGGGCGATCCTTCCACTAATTCGGCAGGTGCCGGATGTATTGAGAGGCGGGCGTAACGGCCCGCTACGACCCACGCACTAGGCGGCGTAGATCAGTGCGCGAGCCGAATTACTCGGCACCGCCCTGCTCGGCGAGCTTGACGCGAAGCGCTTCCGCAGTGCGGACGAACTTCGACGGCAGCGCCTGGAAGAGCGAGGCAGCCTGGGACTGCTTGCCCTTGAACGCGCCGGCCAGCTTGCTGAGCAGAACCTCGCGGGACTCGAGGTCCGCGAGCTTCTTGATCTCATCGGCGGTCAGCGCCTTACCGTCAAGGACACCGCCCTTGATGATGAGGTTCGGGTTCTCCTTGGCGAAGTCACGAAGACCCTTCGCCGACTCCACCGGGTCACCGGTGATGAAGGCGGCGCCCGTCGGACCGGTGAACTGGTCGTCGAGCGAAGTGATCCCGGCGTTGTTGGCCGCAATCTTGGTCAGCGTGTTCTTCACCACGGCGTACTGGGCGTTCTCACCGAGCGAACGACGCAGCGTCTTGAGCTGCGCAACGGTGAGACCCCGGTACTCGGTCAGCACAACGGCGTTCGAGCTGCGGAACTGGTCCTCAAGCTCGGCTACCGCAGCAGCCTTGTCGGGCCTTGCCATAGAGCGTCGGCCTCCTTCCGGGTGATGAGGACCGCTCAGAAGGGGCTGGACAAGCAAAACGCCCCGGCGCATGGCGCACGGGGCACGGCTCGACCGAAATGAATTCCGGGAACTTTCCTCGAACACCTGCGCAGGACGTCCGCTCGCAGCGAATCCTTCGGCCACCGCACTCTTTCGAGCACGGCAACGACCAGCGGTCTTTGGCTTCTCCGGAAGCGTACGCGAAGGCAACCGGACGAAGCAAATCGCCCCTCAGCCGCCCTTCAGCACCTCGTCGAAGTCGGCGACCTGGTCGGCCGGCGGGGCCGCGACCGGCGCGACCTGGCCGAAGCCGTCGAAGGTGGCCTGGGTGCTGGAGACGCCCTTGTCGTCGTGGCTCACCGTCAGGGCGTGCACCGGGTAGTCGTCCTTGCCGATCCACACGTCCGCCTCCAGGACCGTGAGGTGCTTCACGGACTCGTGGAGGTACTGGCGGTCCTTCTCCGGCATCACCTTGGTCGCCTCGTCGGCCGCCTGGAGGTCCGCGCCGGTGAGGGCAGCCCGGTAGTGCCGGGTCCCCGGGGCGTCGGACGGGGAGAACGGGACCAGGGCGACCTTGGGCTGGCCCAGGAGCAGGGCGAGGTACTCCGCCGGGTCCTCGTTCATCCGCACCCCGGGCTTGCCGTCCACGGAGAGGTCCAGCTTCATCCACGCCTTGCCGTTGACCGGCTCCTTGCGCTGCGTGTAGATCACGTCGCCGGTCATGACGGAGCGCGCTTCGGACGTGGGGCCCTTGACCGTCAGGTCGTGGGACGACGGGTACCAGCCCTTCGTGCCGGTCTGGGTCGAGACCTTGCCGTCGCTCCCCGTGGAGCGCACCTCGGCCATGGCGAACTTGGCGGCCGCCGTCTTGAGCCAGGACGCCTTCACCGCCTCCACGGGCGACGGCGCCGGGGACGCGCCCGCCGCCGCGCCCGCTGCCGCGCCCGCGTCCGCCGCGTCCTTGGCCGCGCCGTCCTTCTTCGCGCCGTCGCAGGCGGTGAGCCCGCCGACGAGCAGGGCCGCGCCCGCGAGCACCGCGCCGGCCCGCTTGCGTACGATCCGGTTCACGCGCCCTCCCCCAGCCGGGAGAGCATCCCGAACAGGTCGACGGTCTCGTTGTCCGGCGGGGCCTGGACGGTCGCCGTCGTGGTGTAGTCCGAGTAGGAGGCGTCCACGTCGAGGGAGCCCTCGGGCGTGCCCATGGCGACCTTCATGCGGGCCGGGTAGCCGTCCTCGTCCACCCAGACGTCCATGTCGTAGCCCTTGATGCCGGCCTTCTTCATGGCGTCGGTGAGCTTCGTCCGGTCGGCCTCCGGCAGCGCCGTGGCGCCCTTGTTCGCGGCGAGCATCTCCTCGGCGGTCAGCGTGCCCTTGTAGTGCCGGGTGTCGGCGCCCGCGACCTTCTCCGGGCCGACGAGCTTCACGTTCGGGGAGGCGAGCAGCATGCCCAGCTGCTTGGCGGGGTCCTGGCTCTGGCCCATCCCGCCCAGGTCGCCGACGCCGCCGAGCTGCTTCAGCGCCTCGGCGTCCCCCGAGGCCTCGGCCGCGGCCTTGATGTCGATCTTCATCCAGCGCTTGCCCTCCATGCCCGCCGCCATCGGCGAGCCGGTCGGCAGCTCCATGTACATGACGTCCTTGTCCATGATCATGTGCACGGATTCGACGCCGGACTGGCCGGGGCCGCCCTTCATCGTCATGTCCATGACCTGCGGGTCCCAGCCCTGGACGCCCGTCATCTCGACGCTCTCGCCGCCGAGCCCGCCGGACATCTTCATCGTCATGTGCACCTTGGCCGACTTGGCGGCCGAGGTCTTCTTGTACGCGGCCGTGAGCGCCTCGGTGGCGTTCCCGGCGGCCGGAGCCGGCGCCGGCGGCTCGGACGGACGGACGGAAGCCGCCGAAGGGGCCGCCTTGCCGGCGCCGTCCTTCTTGCCGCCCTCACAGGCCGTGGCCCCGGCCACGAGCAGTACGGCGGCCAGCGCGGCCCCCGCGGCCCTCTTGCGGTGCATGAGCATGGAGTCCCCACCCCTGGTGTGATTGTGTTCGATTTCCCCCGACCTTACGTGGCACACACACGAAGCCGCGCGGCACTAACGCCCCGGACGACGAAAACGGGCCCCGCGCCCCCCGGTGAAGGGGGGCACGGGGCCCGTTCGGCCACTCGGTGGTCCGATCAGGCGGGAGCCGGATCAGACAGCAGCCGGGTCTTCCTCGACGAGGAGGTTCCGGGTGCGGTTGGAGTCCAGCTGGATGCCGGGACCCATCGTGGTGCTCAGGGCGGCCTTCTTGATGTAGCGGCCCTTCGCGGCGGACGGCTTCAGACGGATGATCTCGTCCAGGGCCGCCGCGTAGTTCTCGACCAGCTGCTCATCGGAGAAGGAGACCTTGCCGATGATGAAGTGCAGGTTCGAGTGCTTGTCGACGCGGAACTCGATCTTGCCACCCTTGATCTCGGTGACAGCCTTGGCGACGTCCATCGTGACGGTGCCGGTCTTCGGGTTCGGCATGAGGCCACGGGGACCGAGCACGCGGCCGAGGCGGCCGACCTTGCCCATGAGGTCCGGGGTGGCGACAACGGCGTCGAACTCGTTGAGGCGGTTGCCCTTGGCGATCTCGTTGATGAGCTCGTCGTCGCCGACGATGTCGGCGCCGGCGGCTTCCGCGGCCGCAGCACGGTCACCGGTCGCGAAGACCAGGACCCGGGCGGTCTTGCCGGTGCCGTGCGGGAGGTTCACGGTGCCGCGGACCATCTGGTCGGCCTTGCGCGGGTCGACACCCAGGCGGAAGGCGATCTCGACGGTGCTGTCGAACTTGGTCGCGGAGGTCTCCTTGGCGAGACGGACGGCCTCGAGCGGGGCGTACAGCTTTTCCCGGTCGACCTTGGCGTCCGCAGCGCGGAGAGTCTTGCTGCGCTTCACTTCTGCTCCTGTGTTGTGACTTCAGGCGTGGAGTCGTGGTGCGGACCAGCGCTTGGTCCTACCACTGTGGTGCTGGGGGTGGCTGTATCAGCCTTCGACCGTGATGCCCATCGAACGCGCGGTGCCGGCGATGATCTTCTCGGCGGCGTCGATGTCGTTGGCGTTCAGGTCGGGCATCTTGATCGTGGCGATCTCGCGGACCTGGTCACGCGTCAGCTTCGCGACCTTGGTCTTGTGCGGCTCGCCGGAGCCCTTCTCCACGCCCGCGCTCTTCAGGATGAGGCGCGCGGCCGGCGGAGTCTTGGTGATGAAGGTGAAGGAACGGTCGTCGTAGACCGTGATCTCCACCGGCACGACCATGCCACGCTGCGACTCGGTCGCGGCGTTGTAGGCCTTGCAGAACTCCATGATGTTGACGCCGTGCTGACCGAGCGCGGGGCCGACCGGCGGAGCCGGGTTGGCCGCACCGGCCTTGATCTGGAGCTTGATAAGCCCCGTGATCTTCTTCTTCTTGGGAGGCATTGCTCTCTCCGGGTCCTAGTGAGAGTTTTCAGCCGCCAACCGGTCATCCGGATGGAGGCATACCGCACCACGATAGCGGGTATAGGTGCGGGGCTAAAAACCGAGCAGGTCAGACCGCCCTTAGGGGGGCGATCTGACCTGTTTCGGAAGCGTCGTTCAGAAGCCCTGGATCAGTTCTTCTGGATCTGGTCGAAGCTCAGCTCGACCGGGGTCTCGCGGCCGAAGATCTCGACGAGGCCCTTGACCTTCTTCGAGTCCGGGTTGATCTCGTTGATCGTCGCCTGGAGCGTGGCGAACGGGCCGTCGGTGACGGTGACCGAGTCGCCGACCTCGAAGTCCAGGACCTCGATGGTGCGCTTGACCGCGGGGGCCGGCAGACCGGCGTCCTCGGCGGCCTGCTTGGCGGCCTTCTCCTGCGCCTCGGGGGCGAGCATCTTGACGATCTCGTCGAGGGTCAGCGGGTACGGGTCGTAGGCGTTGCCGACGAAGCCGGTGACACCCGGGGTGTTGCGGACGACGCCCCAGGACTCGTTCGTCAGATCCATGCGGACGAGAACGTAACCGGGCAGCTTGTTCTGCCGGACGTTCTTGCGCTCGCCGTTCTTGATCTGGACGATCTCTTCCTCGGGCACCTCGGCCTGGTAGATGAACTCCTCGACGTTCAGCGAGACGGCACGCTGCTCCAGGTTCGCCTTCACGCGCTTCTCGTAGCCCGCGTAGGTGTGGATCACGTACCACTCGCCGGGGAGCAGGCGCAGCTCGTCGCGGAGGGCCTGTACGGGGTCGACCGGCTCGGCGGGCTCGGCGTCGGCGGCCTCTTCGGCCTCCTCGCCGGCCTCGGCCTCGACGTCACCCTCGTCCTCGGCGTCCGCGTCCGCGTCGCCCTCGGAGTCCTCGTCCTCGGCGGCCTCGGCGTCGCCCTCAGCCTCTACAGCCTCTGCGTCGACCTCGTCCTCGACGTGCAGCGCGGCTTCCTCGGCGGCGATGCCGGCCTCGGCATCGGCGAGCTCGGCCTCGTCGGGGTCCACAGCGTCTGCCGCCTCGACGATGTCGAGCTCGTCCTCGACGGACTCGACGGAGTCGTGGCTCGCGTTCAGGTTCGGGTCAGACACGGTGGCTGCTTCTTCCTGGATACAAAAGGTGGTGGAACATGCGAAAACGGGCGGCACCCATCAAGGCGCCGCCCTCCGCGGGGATCAGCCGAAGACGAACTTGATGGCTTCCTGGAACCCATAGTCAATCACGGTCACCAGACCGATCATGATGACGACGAAGACAATCACCACGGAGGTGTACGTCGTGAGCTGGTTCCGGGTGGGCCATACGACCTTGCGGAGTTCCGCGACGATCTGGCGGTAGAACAGCGCGAGCCGGCCCAGAGGGCCCTTCTTGCCGCGCTTGCCGCCCTTGCGGGCCTTCTTCTCGCGAGTGTCGTCCTCGGCGTCAGGCATGTCGATGGAGCCCAGGGCGTCCGTCACGTCTCTCACCTGAATCCGGGTCGTGGCCGTAGCCGCGCCCGGTTGCGCCGCACGGCGTTGCATCGAAGTACGTACCTGCGCACACATCCGACTGGGAGTGTGGAGCAGGGCCGGAGGGACTCGAACCCCCAACCGCTGGTTTTGGAGACCAGTGCTCTACCAATTGAGCTACGACCCTTTGCGTTCCCCAACCTACCGCATCCGAGCGAGTGCACGGAGTGCTCACGCTCTGGGGCGGTCGGCGAGGACCAACGACAGGTGAGTGTACGTGGTCCGGGCCCTGACGTCGAACAGAAGCCGTCCGGACCTGCTCCGTCCGGTAACTGAAACGGTGTGCGGGGCTTCTCGGCCGTCTGGGACGATTGGCCGCATGACCTCTGCAACGCCTTCCTCCGAGCGCCGGGTGTCCGCCCGTATCGGCGCCATTTCCGAGTCCGCCACCCTCGCCGTGGACGCCAAGGCCAAGGCTCTCAAGGCCGCCGGGCGCCCGGTGATCGGCTTCGGCGCGGGCGAGCCCGACTTCCCGACCCCGGACTACATCGTCGAGGCCGCGGTCGAGGCCTGCCGCAACCCGAAGTACCACCGCTACACGCCGGCCGGCGGTCTGCCCGAGCTGAAGGCCGCCATCGCCGCCAAGACGCTGCGCGACTCGGGCTACGAGGTCGACGCCTCCCAGGTACTGGTCACCAACGGCGGCAAGCAGGCCATCTACGAAGCCTTCGCCGCCATCCTCGACCCGGGTGACGAGGTCATCGTCCCGGCCCCCTACTGGACCACCTACCCGGAGTCGATCCGCCTCGCGGGCGGCGTCCCGGTCGAGGTCGTCGCCGACGAGACCACCGGCTACCGGGTCTCCGTCGAGCAGCTGGAGGCCGCGCGCACCGAGCGCACCAAGGTCGTCCTGTTCGTCTCCCCGTCCAACCCGACGGGCGCCGTCTACACCGAGGCCGACGCGGAGGCCATCGGCCGCTGGGCCGTCGAGCACGGCCTGTGGGTCCTGACCGACGAGATCTACGAGCACCTCGTCTACGGCGACGCGAAGTTCGTCTCGCTCCCGGCGATCGTCCCCGAGCTGGCCGACAAGTGCATCATCGTCAACGGCGTCGCCAAGACGTACGCGATGACCGGCTGGCGCGTGGGCTGGGTCATCGGCCCGAAGGACGTCGTCAAGGCCGCGACCAACCTCCAGTCGCACGCCACCTCGAACGTCTCCAACGTCGCCCAGGTCGCGGCGCTGGCCGCCGTCTCCGGCAACCTGGACGCCGTCCACGCGATGCGCACGGCCTTCGACCGCCGCCGCCAGACGATGGTGCGGATGCTCAACGAGATCGACGGCGTCTTCTGCCCGACCCCCGAAGGCGCGTTCTACGTGTACCCGGCGGTCAAGGACCTGCTCGGCAAGGAGATCCGCGGCAAGCGCCCGCAGACCTCCGTCGAGCTGGCGGCCCTGATCCTGGACGAGGCCGAGGTCGCGGTCGTCCCCGGCGAGGCCTTCGGCACCCCCGGTTACCTGCGCCTTTCCTACGCCCTGGGCGACGAGGACCTGGTCGAGGGCGTGTCCCGGATCCAGAAGCTGCTGGCGGAGGCCAAGGCCTGACGCCTGCGGCACTCCCCGTTCCAGCGCGCGTTCCGAGCGGCGGCTCCCCCGGGGGAGCCGCCGCTCGGGCGTTCCCGGCCCGCGCGCCGGGGCGCCGCGGCCCCGCCCGGAACCCCGGTCAGGCGTTCGCGCAAGACCCCGATCGGTAAAACCCCCTCCCGCCGGGCGCGCCGGTACGGCAGGATCAACAAATGGAGCACGCACGCGATCTCACGCTTCTGCCGAAGGCACACCTGCACCTGCACTTCACCGGCTCGATGCGACCGTCGACCCTGCTGGAGCTCGCCGACAAGTACGGCGTCCGGCTGCCGGACGCCCTGACCGCCGGGGAGCCACCCAAGCTCCGCGCCACCGACGAACGCGGCTGGTTCCGCTTCCAGCGGCTCTACGACGCCGCCCGCTCCTGCCTGCGCGAGCCCGACGACATCCGGCGCCTGGTCCGCGAGGCCGCCGAGGAGGACGTCCGGGACGGCAGCGGCTGGCTGGAGATCCAGGTCGACCCCACCTCCTACGCCCCCCTCCTCGGCGGGATGATCCCCGCCGTCGAGATCATCCTGGACGCGGTGGACTCCGCCTCCCGGGAGACCGGCCTCGGGATGCGGGTCGTCATCGCCGCCAACCGCATGAAGCACCCCCTGGACGCCCGCACCCTGGCCCGGCTGGCCGTCCGCTACGCCGACCGCGGCATCGTCGGCTTCGGGCTCTCCAACGACGAGCGCCGCGGCATGGCCCGCGATTTCGACCGGGCCTTCGCCATCGCGCGCGAGGGCGGCCTGCTCGCGGCCCCGCACGGCGGCGAGCTCAGCGGCCCCTCCTCCGTCCGGGACTGCCTCGACGACCTGCACGCCTCCCGCGTCGGGCACGGGGTGCGGGCCGCCGAGGACCCCCGGCTGCTCCAGCGGCTCGCCGACCGGCAGATCACCTGCGAGGTCTGCCCGGCGTCCAACGTCGCGCTCGGCGTGTACGAGCGGCCCGAGGACGTGCCGCTGCGCACCCTCTTCGAGGCCGGGGTGCCGATGGCGCTCGGCGCGGACGACCCGCTGCTGTTCGGCTCCCGGCTCGCGGCCCAGTACGAGATCGCCCGCCGCCACCACGGCTTCACCGACCGGGAGCTCGCCGAGCTGGCGCGGCAGTCGGTGCGCGGCAGCGCGGCGCCCGCCGAGGTGCAGGCCAAGCTGCTGGACGGGATCGACCACTGGCTCAGCGGGTGAGCCGCAGGTCCCCCTCGTGGCAGTCGGCCCGTACCCGGTGGCCGTCCGGGAAGCCGATCTCCAGGTGGGTGCGGCCCTGCGCGGGCAGTGCGAACTCGGCGACCGCCTCGACGGTCTGCCCGAGGTGGCGCAGGAAGGGGTGGTCGCCGAGGTCCTCGCCGACCTCGATCCGGCCCCACTCCCCCATGTCGTAGGGCTCGTGGGGCGCGGCGGACTCGACGATGAGGCACTGGTCCGAGCCGGTGGTGATCCGCGTGGACTCGCCGGAGCTGTCGATCAGCCAGACGTCGAGCGGCGCCTCGGAGCGCTCGCCCTCGCAGATGTGCCAGGAGGCGACGACCCGGCTGATCTCGCGGCCCACCAGGCGCGTGGGGTCGGTCCCGGCCCCGTGCCGGGGGCAGTGCACGTTCAGATGCGGACGCCGACCGTCACCGGCTCGTTGACGAGGGTGACGCCGAACGCCGCGTGGACTCCGGCGACGACCTCGCGGGCCAGGACGAGGAGGTCTTCGGTGGTGGCCGCGCCGCGGTTGGTCAGGGCCAGGGTGTGCTTGGTGGAGATGCGGGCGGGGCCGCTGCCGTAGCCCTTGGTGAAGCCGGCCTTGTCGATCAGCCAGGCCGCGCTGGTCTTCGTACGGCCCTCGCCGGCCGGGTAGGCGGGCGGGGCGGTGTCGGGGCCGAGGCGGTCCTGGACGCGGGCGAGGAAGGCGGCGTAGGCCTCGTCGGTCAGGATCGGGTTGTGGAAGAAGGAGCCGGCGGACCAGGTGTCGTGGTCGGCGGGGTCGAGGACCATGCCCTTGCCGGCGCGCAGGCGCAGGACGGTCTCGCGGGCGACGGCGGCCGGGACGCGGTCCCCGGCCTCGACGCCGAGGGCCCGGGCGGTCTCCGGGTACTTGACCGGGGCGGAGAGGCCGCCCGCGTCCTCCAGGGCGAAGCGCACGCGCAGGACGACGTAGCGGTCGGGCTGGTCCTTGAAGGTGCTGTTGCGGTACCGGAAGTCGCAGTCGGCGGCGGAGAGGGTGACGGTCTCGCCGCTGGTGCGGTCGTAGGCGACGACCTCGGTGATGGTGTCGCAGACCTCCTGGCCGTACGCGCCGACGTTCTGGATCGGGGTGGCGCCGGCCGAGCCGGGGATCCCGGCGAGGCATTCGATGCCCGCGAGACCGGCTTCGACGGTGCGGGCGACGGCATCGCTCCAGTTCTCGCCGGCGGCGAGTTCCAGGGTGGTGCCGTCGAGGGCGAAGCCGGTGGTCGCGATGCGCAGGGCGGTCCCGGCGAAGCCCTGGTCGCCGATGACCAGGTTGCTGCCGCCCCCGATGATCAGCAGGGGGGTGCCGCTGGTGTCCGCGGCACGGACGGCGGCGACGACCTCGGCGTCGGTGGTCGCGGTGACCAGCCGGGCCGCGGGGCCGCCGAGGCGGAAGGTGGTCAGCGGGGCGAGGGGGGCATCGTGGAGTTCCTGCACGTGGACAAGAGTACGGTCCACCTCCCCCGCATCCCGGAGGGGCACTCAGTGGCCCCGCTTCCGCTCCGCCAGACGGCGCTCGGCCTCGGCCCAGCCGATGGGCAGTTCCGAGGCCGGCACGGTCCAGAAGGTGAAGGCCGACTCCTTCGTGTAGGCGGCGGCCTCGCGCGCGCTCGTACGGTGCGGCTCGCTGCCGGCGAAGCGGTAGAGGGCGTCCCGGTCCTCCCAGGCGGACAGGGTCAGGAAGGTGCGGCGGCTGACGCGGGCCCGGAGGGCGGCGCCGTGGGCGCCGGGGGCCTTGCGTATCTGGCGGATGATGCCGGGTGCCTTGAGGAAGAACCTGAGGGCGCCGATGAGGGTCTCGGTCTCGAAGCGGGAGGCCATGACGTAGACCTCGGCGCCGGGGGCGGCGGGGGTGGGCGCGGACCAGGGGATGTCGGGCACGACGGACTCTCCTCGGGGGGCGGGGCGGGGGCGGGGCTCAGCGGGCGGGGCTCAGCGGGCGGCGGGCGTCTTGGCGGGGAGGGGGACGGGGGCCGGGGCGTCCGGGGCTGTCGCCGTCCTGGTGCGGCGCGGCAGCAGCAGGGCCAGGCCCGCGGCCAGGGCCACCGCGGCGGCTCCGATCCACAGGGCGGGGACGGTGCCGTCGGTGAAGGCCCGCGGGGTCTCGTAACCGCCCCGGGCGGAGAAGACCGAGGCCAGGATCGCCACGCCGAGGGCTCCGCCGACCTCGCGGAGGGCGTTGTTGGCACCGGAGGCCTTGCCCTGGTCGGCGGGGGTGACGGTGGACATCAGGACGTTGTTGGCCGGGGCGAAGAAGAGGGACATGCCGATCCCGCTGAGCACCAGGGCCGGGAGCTGGGCCGCGTAGGAGACGTCCGGGCTCAGGACCATCGCGAACCAGCCGAGGCCGATGGCCTGGAGGGCGAGCCCCGCGACGACGACGGGCCGGCCGCCGATCCGGTCGGACAGGATCCCGGCGATCGGGGCGACGATCACGGCCATGCCGGTCCAGGGGAGCATGCGCAGCCCGGCCTGGGTGGGCGAGTAGCCGGCGACGCCCTGGAGGAACTGGCTGAGCAGGAAGATCGAGCCGAACATGCCGAGGTACATCAGCAGGCTGGCGAGGTTGATCCCGAAGAAGCCCCGGTCACGGAAGAGCCGCATGGGGAGCATGGGGTTCGCGTTGTGGAAGCCGTGGTGGATGAAGCCGCCGACGAGGGCGCTGCCCGCGATCAGGCCGGTGAGGACGGGGGCGCTGGTCCAGCCGTGTGCGTTGGCGTTGACCAGGCCGTAGACGATGCCGAAGAGGCCGCCGCTGATCAGCAGGGTGCCGGGGACGTCGAGGCGGGAGTTGGGCGCGGTGGACTCGGCGAGGCGCAGGCGGGCGAGCGGGAGCAGGGCGAGGCCGATCGGCACGTTGAGCCAGAAGATCCACTGCCAGGAGATGTGCTCGGTGAGGCTGCCCCCGATCAGCGGGCCACTGGCGACGGCCAGCCCGCCGACGGCTCCGTAGATCCCGAGGGCCATGCCGCGCCGGGCGGCCGGGACGGCGGCGGCGAGCAGGGTAAGCGAGAGCGGCATCATCACGGCGGCCCCGACGCCCTGCACCGCGCGGGCGGCGATCAGCGCGTCGATGCCGGGCGAGAGCGCGGCGGCCGCGGAGGCGGCGGTGAAGGTCGCGAGCCCGGCCATGAAGAGCCGGCGACGCCCGAAGCGGTCCCCGAGGGCGGAGCCGAACAGCAGCAGGACGGCGAAGGTGAGCGTGTACGCGTTCACCGTCCACTCCAGGTCCTCCAGCTTGCCGCCGAGGTCGGCGCGGATGGCGGGGAGGGCGGTGGTGACGACGAGGTTGTCCAGGGCGGCCATGAAGCTGGCGGCCCCGGTGAGTATGAGGGCCCAGACCGCGGGCCTGCTGAGCCGGTCGTGCTGGTTCACGATGTCCCCTGAGGTTGTTAGTTATTGCTGACTAACTTTTGACGCCACACGGATGCCCGGGTGGGCAGGAGGGCTTCCGGGTGCGCGCGCGGACGTGCAGAGGTGCAGAGGTGCAGAGGTGCGGGTGGGGCGGGTGTGCGGGCGGGGCGGGCGGCGTAGGGGCTTCCGGTTGATGCCGGGGGGCGGTTACTGCCCCCCGGCGACGCCTGCGGCACCGGTAGCGCCTGTAGCGCTAGCGGCCGCCTCGGGCCCCTTGGGCTCGTTGCGCTCGTTGCGCTCGTTGCGCTCCTTGGCGCGGGCCGAGGGGTAGAGCCCCTCCCAGATGCGATGTCCGGGCGGGAAGCCCATCGCGGCCAGGGTGTTGATGAGCATCCCGAAGGCCATGAACGTCGTGGTCTCCTTGACGTCACTGCCCAGCGGCACCGAGACGGTGTCCCACAACTCCAGCCAGCCGGCGCGCACGAGCTCGCCGAGCTCGCTGTCGCCGGCCGCTTCGGCGGCGGCGACGGTGACGTACATCTGGAGCTGCATCTGGAGGACGTGCGGATCTTCGGCGATCAGCCGCGTGTACGCGTCCGCCATGGCGTGCAGGGCCTCATCGCCCTCCAGCCCTTCGGCCGCCTCGGCGAACACCCGTCGGGTGGTCTCCAGACAACTGGCGGCGGCGGCGAGGAAGATCGCCTGCTTGTTCGGGAAGAGCCGGAAGAGGTACGGCTGCGAAACCCCTACCCGCTTGGCGATCGCCTCGGTGGACGTCCCGTAGTACCCCCCACGGGCGAACTCCCGGGCCGCCGCACGGATCACGCTCTCGCGCCGCTCTTCTGCGCTCATCCTGACCATGCCCTAAAATTAGTGCTCACTCACTAACTACGTCAAGGGGGCGGGACCGGTGTGCGGAGCGGGGGGTGGGGAGCCGGGCCTTCGCTGGGCGGTGTCAGGGAGGGTTTGGTGGTCTCCCGTCAGTCTCATCGTCCTTCCGTGTCGGGCCGGTCCCTCAAGGGCGCTCCTTCGTCGCGTCGCTTCGCGATGGCCTTCGGCCACCCTTGACCGACCGTCCCGCCACGGAAAAACGAAGACTGCCGGGAAACCCCCAAAAGAACGTTCACGGGGCAGAGAGCCTGGCCGATCGTCATCAGGGAGCCGAGACCCCCACCGCAAGGGACCCCAGGTGGGCCCGCCATCAGGCCCGCGTACTGCCATTCCGGACCGGGGGCGGCCAGACCACACCAAACAGCGACCAGAACAACCGGGCGGAACATCCGGCGCATCAGATCGCTACGCGCTTCTCTCGGCATAGCGTCCGCCGGCCGCCTGTGGCTGGGAATAAGCCGCCCAAGGGGCGATCGAGGGCCGGCAGTCAGGCGCCTGCGGCCGTGATGGAGTGAGAGAGCGACAAGAGTGAGTTTTCATGCGGGTTGAGGGCGATCGTCGCCTGCCGATCGTCGTCTGGGGATCGTCATCTGCCGATCTCCGTCCGCCGCTCTCCGTCCGCCGATCTCCGTCCGCCGGGGGGGCGTCCGCCGGTCACCGTCTGTCGGGGGGGGCGTCCGCCGATCTCCGTCCGCCGCTCTCCGTCCGCCGGGGGGGCGGTCGCCCGCCAAGTAAGGCCATTTCTTCGCCTTGGGCGGCTTATGTCCAGCCACAGACGGCCGGCGGACGCTATGCCGGGCGAAGCGCGTAGCGATCTGATGCGCGGGGGCTTCTGCTGGAGCCACAGGCTCGTCGTATCGCTGTCTCGTGTGGTCTGGCCGCCCCCGGCCCGGAATCTGGTCTGGGAGGGCCGGATGTCGGGCCCACCTGGCCCCTCGGCGGTAGGGGTCTTGGCTCCCTGAGGAGGAATGGACCGGTCCACTGCCCCGTGAACGTTCTTTTGGGGGTTTCCCGGCAGTCTTCGTTTTTCCGTGGCGGGACGGTCGGTCAAGGGTGGCCGAAGGCCATCGCGAAGCGACGCGACGAAGGAGCGCCCTTGAGGGACCGGCCCGACACGGAAGGACGATGAGACTGACGGGAGACCACCAAACCCTCCCTGATCCCGCCCAGCGAAGGCCCGGCTCCCCGGACCCCGCCCCCAACCCCCTACGCCAGCTGGACCACCGCGCGGGACATGCCGAGGACCTTCTGGCCCGCGCTCATCGCCGTCAGGTCGACCCGTACGCGGTTGTCGTCCAGCTTGGCGGCCACCTTCGCACTGACCTCGATCAGTGCGCCCTGGTCGTCGTTCGGGACGACCACCGGCTTGGTGAAGCGGACCCCGTACTCGACGACCGCACCCGGGTCGCCCGTCCAGTCGGTCACCACGCGGATCGCCTCGGCCATGGTGAACATGCCGTGCGCGATCACGTCCGGCAGTCCGACCTCCTTGGCGAACTTCTCGTTCCAGTGGATCGGGTTGAAGTCACCCGACGCACCGGCGTAGCGGACCAGCGTGGCCCGGGTCACGGGGAAGGAGGCCGCCGGCAGCTCGGTGCCGACCTCGACGTCCGCGTACTGGATCTGGGCGGTCATCTCAGGCCTCCTCGGGAGCGCGGGACACGAGCTTGGTCCACGCGGTCACCACGTGCTCGCCGGATTCTTCGTGGACTTCGCCACGGATGTCGATGATGTCGTTGCCCGCGAGCGACTTCACGGCCTCGATCGTGGAGGTGACGGTGAGCCGGTCCCCCGCCCGCACGGGGCGGACGTAGGCGAACTTCTGGTCGCCGTGCACGACGCGGCTGTAGTCCAGCCCCAGCTGCGGATCCGCGATGACCTGGCCCGCGGCCGCGAACGTGATGGCGAACACAAAGGTCGGCGGGGCGATCACGTCCTGGTGACCGAACGCCTTGGCGGCTTCGGGGTCGGCGTAGACGGGATTTTCGTCACCCACCGCAACCGCGAATTCGCGGATCTTCTCCCGGCCGACCTCGTAAGGATCGGTGGGCGGGTAGGTCCGCCCCACGAAGGTCTGGTCGAGGGCCATGGCTCACTACCTCCTGTTGAAGGGACAAAAAAAGTCTACGGACGGCCGCTCGGCGACCGGAGATCAGAGATCAGGAATCAGAGATCACCGATCAAGGACCGGGCGCAGAAACGACACGAGGCCGCCCCCCATTGAAGGGGACGACCTCATGACGGTGCCTATATTCGAGACTTCGCCAGGATCAGCGGGTCTCGCGGTGCGCGGTGTGCGAGTTGCAACGCGGGCAGTGCTTCTTCATCTCCATGCGATCCGGGTTGTTACGCCGGTTCTTCTTGGTGATGTAGTTCCGCTCCTTGCACTCCACGCAGGCCAGCGTGATCTTCGGGCGGACGTCGGTGGCAGCCACGTGAGTGCTCCTTGACGGACTATGGGACGGATGAACGCATAAAAGAGTAGCCGATCGGGAGACCGACCCCGCAATCGGCTACTGGGTGTAGCGGCGACCGGACTTGAACCGGTGACACAGCGATTATGAGCCGCTTGCTCTACCGACTGAGCTACGCCGCTTTGATGAGATCCGCTCCCCACCCGAGGGTGGGGAACCTCTCTCACCAGAGCCCCAATGCGGAATCGAACCGCAGACCTTCTCCTTACCATGGAGACGCTCTACCGACTGAGCTATTGGGGCGAGCGATGAAGACATTACACGGTTGCCCGCCGACGCCCAAATCCTTTGCGGGGACTGGGCTCAGCCACCGCTCCCCGGACGCGACCGGGGAGCCCGGAGCCCCCTTCCGACCCATTCCGGGGGCCGAATGTGTCCGGGCTCACAGCGCGAGCGGCCGGTCGGGGCGGGCACCACACCGGTACGACTATTGCGCTCTTCCGCGACCCGGCGTGCCCCGCGCCCTAGGCTCTGAGCACGCTGCGTGATCTTGGGCCGCGGGCTGCGGCCACGGCGCAGGAACCGCCCGAGCCCCCGCAGGAGCGCGATGTCCGACAGCCAGCCGCAGCAGCCCTCCCCCTTCCCGCGCAACCCGGCCGGGGGCGCGGGACGCGGCCCCGGCGACGGATCCGCCCACCGCCCCTCGCCCGGATCCGCCCGTGATCCCCTCGTCGGCCCGCCGCCCGAGGCGACCGGCCTGCTCCTCTCCGGGGCCCGGCTCACCGACGGGCGCACCGTCGACGTGCGGCTCAGCGGGGGCCGCATCCAGGCCGTCGGCACCGCGGGCAGTCTCCCGGCGCCCGCCCTGGCCCGGGTCGACCTGCGCGGGTACCTGCTCCTGCCCGCCCCCGCCGAGCCGCACGCCCACGGGGACACCGCCCTCACCGCCGACGGCGAGGGGCCCGTCTCGTACACCCCCGACGAGGTGCAGCGCCGGGCCACCGAGGCGGCCCTGCTCCAGCTCGGCCACGGTGCCACCGCCCTGCGCTCCCACATCCGGATCGGGGACGTGCACGGCCTGGGTCCCATGGAGGCGGCGCTCCAGGCCCGGCGCTCCCTGCGCGGGCTGACCGACCTGACCGCCGTGGCCGTCCCCCGGCTGCTGACCGGGATGGCCGGTGCCGACGGGGTCGCCATGCTGCGCGACGCCGTCAAGATGGGCGCCTCGGTGATCGGCGGCTGCCCCGACCTGGACCCGGACCCCACGGGCTTCCTCGAAGCCGTACTGGAACTGGCCGCCGAGCACGGCTGTCCCGTCGACCTGCACACGGACGGTGACGATCCGGCCCGGCTGGCCCGCCTGGCGGCGATGGCCGGGGGGCTGCGGCCCGGAGTGACCATCGGCCCCTGCGGCGGTCTGTCCCGGCTGCCGCTGGAGGCGGCCACCCGGGCCGCCGACCAGCTCGCCGCGGCCGGGGTGCGGGTGACCTGCCTGCCCCAGGGGGACTGCGCCGCCCTGGAGCGGCGCGGCCTGCGCACCGCCCCCGTACGGCTCCTGCGCGCGGCCGGGGTCCGGGTCGCGGCCGGCAGCGGGGCGCTGCGGGATGCCGGGAACCCGGTCGGCCGGGGCGATCCGCTCGAAGCGGCGTACCTGCTCGCCTCCCAGGGCGGCCTCCGCGCCCCGGAGGCCTACCAGACGGTGAGTACCGCCGCCCGGGAGGTGATGGGGCTGCCGGAGGTGCGGGTGGAGGCGGGGTTCCCGGCGGAGCTGCTGGCCGTGCGCGGGGACCGGATCGCGGGGGTGCTGTCCCTCGCGTACAGCCGGATCGTGATCCACCGGGGCCGGGTGGTAGCCCGGACGAGTGCCGTACGGGAGTACTGCGACTCGGCGGTGGCGGTGGCCCTGGACCTGCCCCGGCAGGGGCGTACGGAGCCCGGCCCCTGAGCGGGGGCCGGGGCGTTCGCGGGCGCGGGCGCCCGGCTCGTCGTACCGTCGGGACATGCGCATCGTCATCGCGGGTGGACACGGTCGGATCGCGCTGCGGCTGGAGCGCCTGCTCGCCGCACGCGGGTACGAGGTCGCGGGCATCATCCGTGACCCGGAGCAGGGCGCCGATCTGCGGGAGGCGGGCGCCGAACCGGTGCTGTGCGACCTGGAGTCGGCCTCGGTCGAGCACGTGGCCGGGATCCTCCACGGTGCGGACGTGGCGGTGTTCGCGGCGGGCGCCGGTCCGGGCAGCGGTGCCAGGCGCAAGGAGACCGTGGACCGGGGCGCGGCGGTGCTCTTCGCCGATGCGGCGGAACGGGCTCGTGTGCGCCGTTTCCTGATGGTCTCCTCGATGGGCGCCGACCCGCGGCACGAGGGGGACGAGGTCTTCGACGTGTACCTGCGGGCCAAGGGCGAGGCCGACGAGTACCTGCGCACCCGGCTGGGTCTGGAGTGGACGGTGCTGCGTCCGGGCACGCTGACGGACGACCCCGGTACGGGGCTGGTCCGGCTGGAGGCGCGCACCGGCCCGGGCCGGGTGCCGCGCGACGACGTGGCGGCGGTGCTGGCGGAGCTGGTCGACACTCCGGCGACGGCGGGTCTGACGCTGGAGCTGGTGTCGGGTTCGACGCCGGTGTCGGTGGCGGTGAAGGACGTGGCGGGCAACTGAGCCGGCCGGCCCCGAGCGCCCGTCAGAACCCGGATGTCACCGTGTCGTCGGTGCGGCCGACGGGTTCCTGCCGGAACCGGTCCGCGTAGGCCCGCCGGATGTGCTCGATGCGTGCGCCGCGCTCCTCGGCCTCGTTCTCGGGGTAGCGCAGGACGACTTCGTAGGAGGTCCGGCGCAGGATCGTGCCGTCCTCGGCGCGCCGCTGTCCGTGTGCGTCGCGGACGTCCAGGCCCTCGGGGAAGGCGGGGCTGACCTCCCGGTCCAGGAACCGCGTGAACTCCCCTTCGGCGACGGGTGCCGGGCCCCCGGTGCGGCCGGCGGTGAAGGAGAGCCGGGTTTCCCGGTAGGGCTCGCCGGCCGGGCCGTGCAGTGCCGCTCCCAGCAGGGCCGGGATGCCCGCGCCGAGGAGGGTGAGCAGTACCCCGCCTCCGGCCTTCCCTCGTCCGTCCGATGTCCATGTCACGGACCGTGAACGACGATCCGCCCCCATCGGTGCGCGGGAGTGGCCCGATAGGGTCACCGGAATCGGCCGCAGGGGGTGGTCGTACGAGGTGTACCGGGGTGGGGGCATGGGCGAGGGCGACTGGCGGCTCGGCGGGGCGGAGGGTGGCCGGCTCGCCGCCAGGTGGTGGAAGTGGGCCCTGTCCGCGCCGGCCGCCGAGAGCCCCGTGGCGGATACGACGGGGGCGTACGCCGGGTGGCGTCAGCCGGCCGGGCTGTGGTTCCTCGCGGGCAGTCGCGGGGGCCGGGTGGTGCGGCGGTGCAGCATCCCGGCGGGTCGGCGTCCGTTCTTCCCGGTGCTGAACACGCAGCGCCCGGCGGTGCCCTTCGTGACCAAGCCCTGGCGGCTGGAAGCGGTGCGGGCGTCGGCCGCCCTGAACAGCTCTCCGCTGCCGCTGAGCGAGTTCTCCTCGAAGCCCTTCCAGAGCGCGGGCGTACCCAGGGTCGCGTGGGGTCTGTGGTGCGCCCTCGCGCCGCTCCCGCCGGGTCAGTTCGTGCTGGAGATCGACGCGGCGGCCACGAACGGCTTCTGGCTGGACACCACCTACCACCTGACGGTGACCGACCCGGTTCCGTAGCCGGAATATGCGAAGAAACCCCCGCTCACTGCGCTTCCGCAGATGAACGGGGGTTCCACTCGCGTGGCGGCGCCAGGGTTCGAACCTGGGTAGGCTGAGCCGGCAGATTTACAGTCTGCTCCCTTTGGCCACTCGGGCACACCGCCAAGAGACGCTGCCATTATTTCCGCCTTGCGGCGGCGCTCCCTGGCAACGACGTAAACGATACCCGATGCCCGGGGGTGGTTCGCCACCGGATTGATCAGCGCCACGCGCGGGCGCGGTGGCTAGGCTTTGCCGAGCGGGCCGGGGATGTCCGGCCGCGCCCTCCGGGGCACACCACAGCCGACTTCAAGGAGCCACAGCACATGGCCGACTCCAGTTTCGACATCGTCTCGAAGGTCGAGCGGCAGGAGGTCGACAACGCCCTCAACCAGTCCGCGAAGGAGCTCTCGCAGCGCTACGACTTCAAGGGCACGGGCGCGTCGATCGCCTGGTCCGGCGAGAAGATCCTGATGGAGGCGAACTCCGAGGAGCGCGTCAAGGCCGTCCTCGACGTGTTCGAGACCAAGCTGGTCAAGCGCGGCATCTCGCTCAAGGCGCTCGACGCCGGTGAGCCGCAGCTGTCCGGCAAGGAGTACAAGATCTTCGCGACGATCGAGGAGGGCATCTCCCAGGAGAACGCCAAGAAGGTCGCGAAGATCATCCGGGACGAGGGCCCCAAGGGTGTCAAGGCCCAGGTCCAGGGCGAGGAGCTGCGCGTCAGCTCCAAGAGCCGCGACGACCTCCAGGCCATCCAGGCCCTCCTCAAGGGCAAGGACCTGGACTTCGCGATCCAGTTCGTGAACTACCGCTGAACCACCGCTGCCCGGTGCGCGTGACGCGCCGCGGAGCGGACCCGCGGGGCACAGCGGGGGCGGATCGCCGGGGCCTTCCCCGACGGTCGCCCGCGCTGTGCCCTTCGTCGTCCCGCCGGGTCGCGCGTCGCCGGACCGCGGCATCCCGGGGCGTCGGGCCGCGTCGCCGCCGGGGCGTCGGGTCGCCAGGCCGCCCTGGCGGCGGCCGGGCGCTCGGCGGGGTGTGTGCCCGGCGTGAGCGGCGCGCGCTCCTTCGCGGCCCCCTTGTGGTCACTAGGCGCAGCCCGGCACGCCCACCACGCTAGGTGAATCGTCAATCACCGTGTGGCAGGGGGTTCTCGTATGCCTGGGCCCGGCAGTTTCCGTGCGGACTTCGGGGCGTCCGTCGTCGTCGCGCTCGTCGCGCTACCGCTCTGTGTGGGGGTCGCGGTGGCCTCGGGGGTGCCGGCCGAGCTCGGGATCGTCACCGGGGTGGTCGGCGGGCTGGTCACCGGCTGGTTCCGGGGCAGCGCCCTCCAGGTCAGCGGGCCCGCCGCCGGGCTGACCGTGCTCGTCTACGAGGCGGTGAGCAGCTACGGGCTGCCCGCCCTCGGGGTGCTGGTGCTGACGGCCGGGCTGCTCCAGCTGGGCATGGGCGTGCTGCGGCTCGGGCGGTGGTTCCGGGCGATCTCCCTGGCCGTCGTCCACGGGATGCTGGCCGGGATCGGGCTGGTGCTGATCACCGGGCAGCTCTACGCCCTGGGCGGGGTCGACGCCCCGGGGCCGACCCTGGCCAAGCTGGGCGGGATGCACGAGCTCGGGGCCCGGGCCGACTGGGCCGCCGTCGCCCTGGGGGCCGGGACCATCGCGGTCCTGGTGGTGTGGCGCCGGATGCCGCCGCGGCTGCGGCTGGTGCCGGGGGCGCTCGTCGCGGTGGCGGCCGCCACCGTCGCGGCGGAGCTGCTGCGGCTGCCGGTGGAGCGCGTGCGGGTGACCGGGGTGCCGGCGGCGGTGGCTCCGCCGGGCTGGTCCGACTTCGGGGTGCTGGCCTCCGTGGGGGCGGTCGGGAGCGTGGTCGCGCTCGCGCTGATCGCCTCCGCCGAGACCCTCTTCAGCGCCGCCGCCGTCGACCGGATGCACGACGGGCCGCGGACCGAGTACGACCGGGAGCTGATCGCCCAGGGGGTGGGCAACGCCGTCTGCGGCGCCCTCGGGGCGCTGCCGATGACCGCCGTCATCGTGCGCAGTGCCGCCAACGTCGAGGCCGGGGCCCGCACCCGGGCCTCCCGGATCCTGCACGGCGTCTGGCTGCTGCTGTTCGCCGCGGCGTTCCCGCAGGTGCTGGAGGTGGTGCCGCTGGCGGCCCTGGCGGGGGTGCTGCTGCACGCCGGCTGGAAGCTGCTGCCGGCGCGGGCGGTGGCCGCCCTGTGGCGCACGCACCGGGGGGAGGCGGTGGTGCTGGTGGTGACGGCCGTCTCGATCGTGGCGACCAGCCTCTTCGAGGGGGTGCTCGTCGGGCTGGGGCTGGCCGTCGCCAAGGCGGCCTGGGAGACCTCCCACGTCCACATCGAGGAGGTGTGGGAGGGCGAGGGGCTGTGCGTCCGGGTGGTGGGGAACGCCAGCTTCCTGAAGCTGCCGAAGCTGCTGGACTCCCTGGAGGCGGTGCCGCACGCGGCGTCGGTGCGGCTGGACCTGAGCGGGCTGCGGCACATGGACCACGCCTGCCTGACGGCCCTGGAGGGCTGGGAGCGCAAGCGGACGCCGCTTCCCGGCCGCGAGGGCGTCATCTAGCGCGGCTACCCTGCCGCACGTGAACGAGCTGAAGCGCACCCTGGGCGTGGCGGACGCCGTCGTGGTCGGGCTCGGCGCGATGGTCGGCGCCGGGATCTTCGCCGCCCTCGCCCCGGCGGCCCGCGCGGCGGGCGGCGGGCTCCTCGCGGCGCTGGCGTTGGCGGGTCTCGTCGCGTACTGCAACGCCCGCTCCTCGGCCCGGCTCGCCGCCCGCTATCCGTCCTCGGGCGGGACCTACGTGTACGGGCGGGAGCGGCTCGGCCCGTTCTGGGGGTACGTCGCCGGCTGGGGGTTCGTCGTGGGCAAGACGGCCTCCTGCGCGGCGATGGCACTGACCGTCGGGGCGTACGCGTGGCCCGGACGGGAGCACGTCGTGGCGGTGGCGGCGGTGGTGGCGCTGACCGCCGCGAGCTACGGCGGGGTGCGCAAGTCCGCCCGGATCGCCCGGCTGATCGTGGCGGTGGTCCTCGCCGTGCTGGCCGCCGTCGTGGTGGCCTGTCTGACCTCCGGGGCCGCGCGGGCGGGACGGCTGGGCGGCCCGGACCTGGGGGCGGCGGGGCTGTTGCAGGGGGCCGGGCTGCTGTTCTTCGCCTTCGCCGGCTATGCCCGGATCACCACCCTGGGCGAGGAGGTGCGGGATCCGGAGCGCACGATCCCGCGCGCGGTGCCGCTCGCGCTGGGGATCGCCTGGGGCGTCTACGCCGCCGTGGGGGTGACGGCGCTGTCGGTGCTCGGCGCCGAGGGGCTGGCGGGGTCGGCGGCCCCGCTGGCCGACGCGGTGCGCGCGGCCGGGTGGCCCGGACTGGGGCCGGTGGTCCGGGTGGGTGCGGGGCTGGCGGCGCTGGGCTCGCTGCTGGCCCTGGTGCTCGGGGTGTCGCGGACCGTCCTGGCCATGGCCCGGGACGGTCATCTGCCGCGCGCGCTGGCCCGCGTACACCCGAGGCGCGGGGGGCCGCACCGGGCCGAGCTGGCCGTGGGCGCGGTGGTGGCGGTGCTCGCGGCCACCACCGATCTGCGGGGCGCGATCGCCTTCTCCTCTTTCGGAGTGCTGGCCTACTACGCGATCGCGAACGTCTCCGCTTGGACTCTCGGTTCAGCTGTCAAGGACCGGGCCGTGGCAGCGCTCGGGCTGTCCGGCTGTGTACTGCTCGCCTGCGCGCTGCCCCTCGCCCCGGCGCTGACGGGGGCCGCGGTGCTGGCGCTGGGGGCGCTGTTCTACGGCGTACGGGGCCGGTTCACCTCCCGGCAGTGAGCGCCGCGCCCGGAGTCGGCCGGGCGGATATGAGCGCGGACCGACCGCCCGTCCCGCTGCCCAGGGGGGTGGGGAGGGCCGTTCCCGATCCGCGGGCGCAGCGCGGTACGGGGGCGGTGGCTTGCTTCGGCAACTGCTCCGTCTCGTTCATGCACCCATGGTCACCCACCGCCCCGACGGCCCGCCAGGCCTGTGGATAACTCCGCTCAGCGGGAGGCGAAGGGGGCGTCGGTGGGGACGATTTCGCGGCCCAGGGGGAACAGCGAGAGCGGCACCATCTTGAAGTTGGCGATGCCGAAGGGGATCCCGATGATCGTGACGCAGAGGGCGATGCCGGTGACGATGTGGCCGATGGCGAGCCACCAGCCGGCCAGGATCAGCCACAGGACGTTGCCGACGCAGGAGCCGGCGCCCGCGTCGTGGCGCTCGACCGTGGTGTAGCCGAACGGCCAGAGGGCGTAGAGCGCGATGCGGAAGGCCGCGATGCCGAACGGGATGCCGATGATGGTGATGCAGAGCAGCAGACCGGCGAGGCAGTAGCCGAGGAAGAGCCAGACGCCGCTGAGTACGAACCAAATGACGTTCAGGATGGTTTTCACTGGCTGCGTCCTGCCATCTGTTCGAGCCGGGCGATGCGCTCGGCCATCGGGGGGTGCGTCGAGAACATCCTGGAGAGTCCCTCGCCCGGGCGGAAGGGGTTGGCGATCATCATGTGGCTCGCCGTCTCGATCTGGGGCTCGGGGGGCAGCGGGAGCTGCTTGGTGCCCGCGTCGAGCTTGCGCAGGGCGCTGGCCAGGGCCAGGGGGTCGCCGGTGAGCTGGGCTCCGGAGGCGTCCGCCTCGTACTCTCGCGAGCGGCTGATGGCGAGCTGGATGACGGAGGCGGCCAGCGGGCCGAGGATCATGATCAGCAGCATGCCGAACAGTCCGGGGCCCTCGTCGTCGTTGGAGCGGCCGATCGGGATCAGCCAGGCGAAGTTGACCAGGAACATGATCACGGAGGCGAGTGCGCCGGCGACCGACGAGATCAGGATGTCGCGGTTGTAGACGTGGCTCAGCTCGTGGCCGATGACCCCGCGCAGCTCGCGCTCGTCGAGGATCCGCAGGATGCCTTCGGTGCAGCAGACCGCGGCGTTGCGCGGATTGCGACCGGTGGCGAAGGCGTTGGGGGCTTCCGTCGGGGAGATGTAGAGCCGTGGCATGGGCTGGCGGGCGGAGGTGGAGAGCTCGCGCACCATGCGGTAGAGCTCGGGGGCCTCGAACTCGCTGACGGGGCGGGCGCGCATCGCGCGCAGGGCCAGCTTGTCGCTGTTCCAGTACGCGTACGCGTTCGTCCCCAGGGCGACGACGAGGGCGACGATCAGGCCGCCCCGTCCGAAGAAGCTTCCGATGAGGATGATGAGTGCGGACAGCCCGCCGAGGAGTACGGCGGTCTTCAGCCCGTTGTGCCGGCGGTGCACGGTACGCCCTCCAAATGGTGCGCGGGGGACCCCTTCCAGGATCTGAGGGTCTCCGGTCCAGTGGACCCTCCCTTCCTGGTCAACGCGAGGTGGAGGCGTCTGGTTCCCCGGGCACGGCGGGGCCGCCGCCCCCGTGGGCGGGGCCGGGGGGCGGCGGCGGGCGTTGCTCCGTACGGGCTACCGCGTACGGGCTACCGCGTACGGGCTACCGCGTGCGGGTCACTGCGGGAAGAGGGTGCCCGCGGCGAAGCGGAGGACGAGCTGCGGGGCGCCGGAGAGGACCAGGGCGGTCACGGCGGTGAGGGCGATCGCCGCCGTGACCGGCCGGGGGGCCTTCGTCCGCGGGGCGCTCTCCTCGCCCGCTCCCTCCTGGGCGGGACGGAACAGGAGCGCCGTCCAGCGCAGGTAGTAGTACAGGGCGACGACGACGTTGGCGGCCATGACGACGGCGAGCCAGCCCAGGCCCGCGTCGACGGCGGACCGGAAGACGGTGACCTTGGCGAAGAGGCCGATGAGGCCCGGGGGCAGACCGGCCAGGCAGAGCAGGAAGAAGGCCAGCGAGAGGGCGGCGAGGGGGCGCTCGGCGTACAGGCCCCGGTAGTCGGCGATGCGGTTCAGCGGCTTCGTACGGGCGACGAGCGCGGCGACGGCGAAGGCGCCGAGGTTCACGGCGGCGTACATCAGCGCGTAGGCGACGGTGGAGCCGATCTGGTCGCGGCCGGTGTAGGCGGCCGCGGCGATCGGGACCAGCAGGTAGCCGGCCTGCCCGACGGAGGACCAGGCCAGGAGCCGCACGGCGCTGTGGGCGCGGTCGGCGGACTGGCGCAGGGCGGCGGTGTTGCCGAGGGTCATGGTGAGCGCGGCGAGGACGGCCAGGGCGGGGCCCCAGATGTCGGAGTACGCCGGGAAGGCGACCACGGTGACGAGGATCAGGCCGGTGAAGCCGACGGCCTTGCCGATCACGGAGAGGTAGCCGGCGACGGGCAGCGGGGCGCCGACGTAGGTGTCCGGGACCCAGAAGTGGAAGGGCACGGCGGCGGTCTTGAAGGCGAAGCCGACGAGGGTGAGGGCGACGCCGGCCATGGCGAGGGTGTCGAGCTGGCCGGGGACGTCTTCCAGCCGGCCGGCGACCTGGGTGAGGTGCAGCGAGCCGGTGGCCGCGTAGACGAAGCTGACGCCCATCAGGGACACGGCGGTGGCGGTGACCGAGGAGAGGAAGAACTTCAGGGCGGCCTCGGAGGACAGCCGGTCGCCGCGGCGCATGCCGACGAGGGCGAAGGCGGGCAGCGAGGCGACTTCGAGGGCGACGATCAGGGTCGCGAGGTCGCGGGCGGCGGGCAGCAGGGCCGCGCCGGCGGCGGAGGAGAGCAGCAGGAACCAGTACTCCCCGGCGGGCATGCGCGCCTCGCGCACGACGGTGACCGAGAGCAGGGCGGTGACCAGGGCTCCGGCCAGGACGAGGAACTGGACGACGAGGGCGAAGTGGTCGGCGGTGTAACTGCAGGCGCCGGGGTCGCCGGTGAGGCAGAAGGTGGCCCGGTCCCCGGCGCGCAGCGGGAGCAGGAGGACGGTCGCGGCGGCGAGGCCGGCGACGGAGATCCAGCCGAGGACCGGCTTGCGGCGCTCGGGTACGAACAGGTCGGCGACCAGGACGGCGAGCGCGACGGCGGCGGTGACCACCACGGGGGCGATCGCGAGCCAGTCGACGGACTGGACGAGGCTGGGGGTGTCGGCGGCGAGGGCCGTCGGGGCCGTCATGCGTTGCCTCCTGCGAGGAGCTTCTGGACGGCCGGGTCGGTGAGGCCGAGGAGGGTCGCGGGCCACAGGCCGGCGAGGACGGTGAGGGCGACGAGCGGGGTCCAGGCGGCGAACTCGTAGTGCTGGACGTCCGCGAGGGTGACCTCGGGGCCGGACTTCGGGTCGCCCATGCAGATCCGCCGGACGACGATCAGCAGGTAGGCGGCGGTCAGCAGGGTGCCGAAGGCGCCGACGGCCATGTAGGTGAGGAAGGCCGGCCGGGAGAGGCCCTCGGCGGGGTCGAACGCGCCGAACAGGGCCAGCATCTCGCCCCAGAAGCCGGCCAGGCCGGGCAGACCGAGGGAGGCGACGGCGGCGAAGGCGAGGAGCGCGCCGAGGCGGGGGGCGCGGCCGTAGAGGGCGGCGCCGGTGACTCCGGCGAGGGTGTCGAGGTCGCTGCTGCCGTAGCGGTCCTTCAGGGCGCCGACCAGGAAGAAGAGCAGGCCGGTGATCAGACCGTGGGCGATGTTGGCGAAGAGCGCGCCGTTGACGCCGGTGGGGGTCATGGAGGCGATGCCGAGCAGGACGAAACCCATGTGGCCGACGGAGGAGTACGCGATCAGGCGCTTGAGGTCGCCCTTGTTGCCCTTGCGGGTGAGGGCGAGGCAGGCGAGGGATCCGTAGACGATGCCGACGGCGGCGAAGGCGCCGAGGTAGGGGGCGAAGGTGTGCATGCCGTCGGGGGTGACGGGGAGCAGGATGCGGACGAACCCGTAGGTGCCCATCTTCAGCATGACGCCCGCGAGCAGCACGGATCCGACGGTGGGGGCGGCGGTGTGGGCGTCCGGCAGCCAGCTGTGCAGCGGCCACATCGGGGTCTTCACGGCGAGGCCGATGCCGATGGCGAGGACGGCCAGGATCTGGGTGGTGTGGGTCAGTCCGCGGCCGTTGTCAGAGGCGAGTGCCACCATGTCGAAAGTGCCGCTGTTCAGCCCGATGAGCAGCAGTCCGAGGAGCATGACCACGGATCCGAGGAGGGTGTACAGGATGAACTTCCAGGCGGCCGCCTGCCGCTGAGCGCCGCCCCAGCGGGCGATGAGGAAGTACATCGGGATGAGGACCATCTCGAAGGCGAGGAAGAACAGCAGCAGGTCGAGGACGGCGAAGGTGGCGAGGGTGCCGGACTCCAGGACGAGGAGCAGGGCGACGAAGGCCTTCGGGGAGGGGCCCTCGGGGAGCTTGAAGTAGCTGTACACCGCGCAGAGGAAGAACAGCAGCGCGGTCATCAGGAGGAGGGGGAGCGAGATGCCGTCGATGCCGAGGTGGATCCGGATGTTCAGCGCCTGGATCCAGCTGATGTCCGTCGTCGCCTGGAAGCGGGACGGTTCGTCGTGGTCGAAGCCCAGGGTGAGGGCGATCGCCGCGGCGAGGATGACTCCGGTGACGGTGACGCCGTGGCGGAGCACGGCCTGTTCGGGGCTCTTGCCCTTGAGTCCGGGCGGGGCCGGCAGGAGCGCCGCGACGGCTCCGAGGAGGGGTGCGGCGACGATGAACGCCAGAAGGAACTGCATCACGGACGGGCTGATATCGATCACGGCTGACTCTCGGCTCACGATCCGGCGTTGACGTTGGCGAGGACGGCCGTGGCGATCGCCAGGACCACGGCGCCGGCGAGCAGGGCGCTCAGGTAGCTCTGCACGTTGCCGGTCTGGGCCCGGCGGACGAGGCTGCCGAGCAGCCGGGGTCCGGCACCCGCGCCGCGGACGTACGTGTCCACGACCTCGCGGTCCAGGAAGCGGACCAGGCTCGCGGCCGCGCGGACGGGGCGGACGAAGAGCCGGTCGTAGACGGCGTCGAGGTGGAAGCCGGCCGCGGCGTGCCGGTGCAGGGGGCCGAGCAGCGCGCGCCCGGGGTCGGGGGCCGGGCCGGCGGGGACGGCCGGGTGGTCGTGGGCGACCTCGGCGACCTCGGGGGCTTCGGCGGCCGACTCGGCGGCGGCCGTGGCGGCGGAGCGGGCGGCCGTCACCGCGGCGGGGGTGTCCGGGGTGTCCGCGGGGGCGGTCGTCGCGGGGGCCGGGGGGGCTCCCGTGGCGGCGCGGGCGGTGGCGGTGGCCTTGGCCGTGGCGCGCTGCCAGAGGGCGTAGGTGAGCATGACGCCGATGAGCGCGGCTCCCGTACCGAGGACCGAGGTGGTCACGGTGGGGGTGAGCTCCTTGCCGTCGAACCAGTCGGCGAGGGGGCCCGCGGCGAGGCCGAAGGCGGTCGTGGGGATCGCCAGCAGCCACAGCACGCCGGTCATGGCGACGGGCTCCCTGCCGTGGTCGGGGGCGGCGGCGCCCCGGCCGCGGAAGGCCATCAGCCACAGCCGGGTGGCGTAGGCGGCGGTGAGCAGGGCCGTCAGCACTCCGGCGACCAGCACCAGCCAGCCGGCCGCGCTGGGGGCGGCGGCGGAGTGTCCGGTGGCGGCGTGCTCGGCGGCGACGAGGACGGCTTCCTTGGAGAAGAAGCCGGCGAAGGGCGGGATGGCGGCGAGGGCGAGCAGCGCGAGCGTCATCGTCCAGAAGGCGTCGGGGACGCGCTTGGCGAGGCCGTCCATGCGGGACATGGCGGCCAGGGAGTTCGTCCCGGCGGCGTGGATGATCACGCCGGCGCCGAGGAAGAGGAGCGCCTTGAAGAAGCCGTGGGACAGCAGGTGGAAGACGGCGGCGCCGCGGTCGCCGACGGCCAGGGCCCCGGTCATGTAGCCGAGCTGGCCGACCGTGGAGTAGGCGAGCACGCGCTTGATGTCGTCCTGGGCCAGGGCGGCGAGGGCGGAGCCGACCATCGTGACGGCCGCCATCACGGCCATGACCACCAGTGCGGCGCGGGAGGCCGCGAAGACGGGCAGGAGGCGGGCGACGAAGTAGACGCCGGCGGCGACCATCGTCGCGGCGTGGATCAGGGCGGAGACCGGGGTGGGGCCCGCCATGGCGTCGGGGAGCCAGGTGTGCAGCGGGAACTGCGCGGACTTCCCGGCGACGCCCGCGAGCAGGAGCAGCGCGATCAGCGTCGGGTGGTCGAGCCCGCCGGAGGCAACGGCATCGAGGATCTTGGTGATCCGGAAGGAGCCGGCGTCGGCGGCGAGGGCGAACAGTCCGATGAGGAAGGGGACGTCGCCGAGCTTGGTGACGAGGAAGGCCTTGAGGGAGGCGGAGCGGGCCGCCTCGGTCTCCCAGTAGTGGCCGACGAGGAAGTAGGAGCAGATGCCCATGACCTCCCAGCCGACCAGAAGCACCATCAGGTCACCGGAGTAGACGACGAGCAGCATGGCGGAGGTGAAGAGGGAGACGAGCGCCGCGTAGGAGGGGTAGCGGGGGTCCTCGCGGAGGTAGGCCGTCGAGTAGAGCTGGACGCAGGTGGCGACGACCCCGACGAGGACGGCGACGAGGACGGCGAAGCCGTCCAGGTGGAGGGAGAGGTCGATCGGCACGGAGCCGGTCGGGGTCAGCTCGGTGGCGGTGTCGATCGCCGCCCCGCCGCCCTGGCGGACGGCGACGAACACGGCCAGTACGGCGGCGCCCAGCGTCGGCAGGATGGCGAGCGGGCGGACGAAGCCGGGGGCGGTCCGGCCGAGGAGCAGGCCTGCCACCGCGCCCAGGAAGGGCAGGAGGGGAACGAGGACCGCGAGGGTCGTGGTGCTCACGCGGCGACCTCCGGCCGGGTGGTGGTGGTCGTGGTCGTGGTCGTGCCGTCGGGGTGGGCGCCGTGGCGGCCCTCCGCGGTGTCGCGCAGCCGGTCGACGTCCGAGGTGCCGCGGTTGCGGTAGACCATCAGCACGATCGCGAGGCCGATGCCGATCTCGGCGGCGGCGATGGCGATCGTGAAGAGGGTGAGGGCCTGGCCGGCGTGGAGGGTGTCGCGCAGCCAGACGTCGAAGGCCACCAGGTTGAGGTTGACGGCGTTGAGCATCAGCTCGACGGACATCAGGACCAGGATGGCGTTGCGGCGGGCGAGGACTCCGTAGAGGCCGGTCGCGAAGAGCAGGGCCGCCAGTACGGCGGGGTAGGCGAGGTGCATCAGCGCTGTCCCTTCCCGGTACGGCCGTCGGGGCGGTCGGCGGCGGCGCGGTCGGCGGCGTCGCGGGTGGCGGCAGCGCGGTCGGCGGCAGCGCGGTCGGCGGCGGCGGCTTCCTCGGCGGCGGTGTTGCGGCGGGAGAGCACGATCGCGCCGATCAGGGCCGCCAGGAGCAGGACGGAGAGCGCCTCGAAGGGCAGCACCCAGTGCTGGAAGAGGATCTCGCCGGAGACCTTCGTCGAGCCCTGGGCCGGGCCGTCGAGGTCGATCCAGGTGGTGCGGAAGGCGTCGACGACCACCCAGACGAGCGCGGCTCCCGCGACGCCGGCGACGCCGAGGGCGACCCAGCGGTTGTTCGAGTCGGCGTCCGGGGAGCGGCCGATGGGGGCCTTGGTGAGCATCAGTCCGAAGAGGAGGAGGACGACCACGGAGCCGAGGTAGATCAGGACCTGGACCCAGGCGATGAACTCGGCGGTCAGCAGCAGGTACTCGACGGCGATCCCGCCGAGGGCGACGACCAGCCACAGGGCGGCGTGCACGAGCTGCCGGGTGGTGACCGTGACGAGGGCCGCGCCGAGGGTGGCGAGGCCGACGAGGACGAAGGCGATCTCGACGCCGGTCGGCGAGAGGAAGCCGTGGCCCGCGGTGGCCGCGGCTGCCAGGGGGGCGGTGGCGATGCTCACGCGTCGGCCTCCGGGGTGGTGGTCGGGGGCGTACCGGGCGAGGTCTCGGCGGCGGCGGCCCGGGCGGCGGCCGCGGCGGCTTCGGCCTTCTCCACGGCCTTGCGGGCGGCGGCGACCTCCTTGGGCTCCTCGGCCGCCGGGTCCAGGGCGGGCGGGGCCGGCACGGTCCACATCCACTCGCGCAGCTTGTCGCGTTCGTGGGTGAGGTCGTGGATGTCGGTCTCCGCGTACTCGAACTCCGGCGACCAGAACAGGGCGTCGAAGGGGCACACCTCGATGCAGATGCCGCAGTACATGCAGAGGGAGAAGTCGATGGCGAAGCGGTCGAGGACGTTGCGGCTGCGCTCGCGGCCGCCGGGGGCGGCGGCGGGCACCGTCTCCTTGTGGGAGTCGATGTAGATGCACCAGTCGGGGCACTCGCGGGCGCACAGCATGCACACCGTGCAGTTCTCCTCGAACAGGCCGATGACCCCGCGGCTGCGGGGCGGGAGCTCGGGCTGCACCTCGGGGTACTGGGCGGTGTGCGCGCGCTTGGTCATCGTGCGCAGGGTGACGGCCAGGCCCTTGGCGAGACCTGATCCGGGGATCGGGGGCATTACTGGATCGCCACCTTCACGATGCCGGTGAGCGCGATCTGGGCGAGCGCGAGGGGAATGAGTACGGTCCAGGCGAGCTTCTGGAGCTGGTCCTCGCGCAAGCGCGGGTAGCTCACGCGGAGCCAGATGACGACGAAGGCGAGGACGGCGACCTTGAGCAGGGTCCAGACCCAGCCGAGGCCGTCACCGCCGAAGGGGCCGTGCCAGCCGCCGAGGAACAGGACGGTGGTGAGGGCGCACAGGACGACGATGCCGGCGTACTCGGCGAGCAGGAACAGCGCGAAGCGCAGGCCGGTGTACTCGGTGTACGCGCCGAAGATGATCTCGGAGTCGGCGACGGGCATGTCGAAGGGGGGCCGCTGGAGTTCGGCGAGCCCGGCGGTGAAGAAGACCAGCGCGCCGATGATCTGCCAGGGCAGCCACCACCACTCGAAGGCGCCGACGATGCCGGGCAGCGAGACCGTCCCGGCGGCCATGGCGACGGAGGCGGCGGCGAGCAGCATGGGCAGCTCGTACGCGAGCAGCTGGGCGGCCGTGCGCAGGCCGCCGAGCAGGGAGAACTTGTTGGCGGAGGCCCAGCCGCCCATGAGGGAGCCGAGGACGCCGACGCCCATGACGGCGAGCGCGAAGAAGAGGCCGGCGTCGATGACCTGGCCGACGGCACCGTCGCCCGGGCCGATGGGGATGGCGAGCAGGACGAGGAGGTAGGGCAGCAGCGCGACGGCGGGGGCGAGCTGGAAGATCCGCCGGTCGGCGTTGGCCGGGACGATGTCCTCCTTCTGCGCGAACTTCACGCCGTCGGCGACGAGCTGGGCCCAGCCGTGGAAGCCGCCGGCGTACATGGGGCCGAGGCGGCCCTGCATGTGCGCCATCACCTTGTGCTCGGTCTGCCCGATGACGAGCGGGAGCACGAGGAAGACGGCGAAGACGACGATCAGTCGCAGGGCGACGTCGAGGACGTCGTTCACGCGTCGCCTCCGGTGGTGTCGGGTTCGGGCTCGGCCGGGTCGGCCGGGTCGGTCTTGGGTGCGGCCGGATCGCTCTTGGGCGCGGGGTCCGGGGCGGCCGGGGTGCCGGGGCCCGGGGGGTCCTCGAAGGCGGGCTTCGCGTGGTGCCACGGCGCGTCCGCGCTGCGGGGGGCCGTCCGGCGGGGGGCCGGGGCGTCGGCCGCCCCGGGGGTGGCGGTGGCCTGGCTGGCGGAGCCTTCCGAGGCCGAGCGGGTGCGGCGGGCCGGGCGCGGGGCCGGGGCTTCCGCCGGACCGTCCGGGACCGCGGGCGTGGGTGCCCCGGGGGCCGGGGCGTCGGCCGTCCCGGGGGCGGCGGTGGCCTGGCTGGCGGAGCCTTCCGAGACCGAGCGGGTGCGGCGGGCCGGGCGCGGGGTCTCCGGCGTCGCGGGCGCCCCGGTGGCCTCGGCGGCCGGGGCGGCCGGGGCTTCCGTTGCCGGGCGGGTGCGGCGCGGCGGGGCGCCCTCGCGCGGGGTGCGGCCGGCGCCGGCCGCGCGGGGGGTGCGGGCCGGGGCCGGGGGGAGCTGGCCCTTGAGGGGACCCCAGTCGTTCGGGTCGGGCACCCCGGGCGGGAGCATCTGGCGGCGCTTGGGGGCATCGGGGTCGTGGGCCTCGCCCGGCTCCTTCGCCCCGGGCCACGCCTTGGCGACGCGCGCCGCCAGGACGAAGTCCTTGCGCAGCGGGTGTCCCTCGAAGTTCTCGGGGAGGAGCAGCGGGACGAGGTGGGGGTGGTCGGTGAAGACGACCCCGAACATCTCGTGCGTCTCCCGCTCGTGCCATTCGGCGCCCGCGTACACGGCGACGGCGGACGGCAGGGCGGGAGCGGTGTGCGGGACGGTGGTGCGCAGCAGGAGGCGGCGCACGCGGTGGTTCTCCAGGGAGACGACGTGCGCGCAGATCCGGAACCCGGTGCCCGGCTCGTCGACCGCGCTCAGCCAGTCGAAGTAGGTGCAGCCCAGCTTGTCGCGGGCGATCTCCAGCGCGGGGATCCAGGAGCCGACGGGGACGTCGACCGTGAGGACCTCGTACGCGTACGAGGCCACGGCCTCGGCGCCGAAGACCGCCGGGGCGGCGTCGGGGAGGGAGTCGTAGAGGTTCACGCTCCGGCCTCCGGGGCGGGCGGGGGCGTGACGAGCCCGCTGGTCAGCTGGGAGACGGACGGCGCGGCCGCGTACCGCTCGGCGAGGGACTCGCGGGCGATCTTCTCCTGGAGCTTGAGGATGCCCTGGAGCAGCGCCTCGGGCCGGGGCGGGCAGCCGGGCACGTAGACGTCGACCGGGATGATCTGGTCGACGCCCTTGGTGACCGAGTACGAGTCCCAGTATGGCCCGCCGCAGTTGGAGCAGGCGCCGAAGGAGATGACGTACTTCGGCTCGGGCATCTGCTCGTACAGCCGCTTGACGGCCGGGGCCATCTTGTCCGTCACCGTGCCCGAGACGATCATCAGGTCGGCCTGGCGCGGGCCGGGCGCGAAGGGGATGACGCCGAGCCGGATGAAGTCGTGGCGGGCCATGGAGGCGGCGATGAACTCGATGGCGCAGCAGGCGAGGCCGAAGTTGAAGACCCACAGGCTGTAGCGGCGGCCCCAGTTCAGGACCACCTTCATCGGCTCCGGGGCCAGTCGCGAGAGCACTCCCAGGCGCTTGGGCTCGGGAAGCGGTACCGGGAGCGGCTCCGGGAGCGGCTCCGGCCGGGCCGGCTGAGGCTGAGGTGTCACGTCCATTCGAGGACGCCCTTCTTGTACGCATAGAGCAGGCCGACGGCCAGGAACCCCAGGAAGACGAACATCTCCACCAGGGTCGTGGCGCCGTAACCGGCGGCGGCGAAGACCGTCGCCCACGGGAACAGGAAGATCGAGTCGACGGCGAAGATGACGTAGAGGAAGGCGTAGACGTAGTAGCGGACCTGGGTGTGTGCCCAGCCCTCGCCCACGGGGTCCACGCCGCACTCGTAGGTCAGCAGTTTCTCGGGCGTCGGGACCACGGGCCGCAGCAGGCGGCCGGCGCCGAAGGCCACGGCGACGAAGAGCACGCCGAGGACGGCGAGGAGGCCGACGACCGAATAACTCCGGAAGTAGTCGGCCGCGGTCACGGTCAAGGTCACGGTCGATACCGTTGGGTCGGACACGTCCGTTCCTCGTTCCTCGGCCACTGTCGATGATCTGGATGATCTGGTACGGACGGGAGTCTAGGGCCTGGGCTGCGCGGGGTGGGGTTATCCCCCGTTCACTGCCGCCGGGCCGCCCCATGGCATCGGACGGGCGGAATTGGCAGGCTGTGCCGCATGACCGCGAACGATCAAGCCCTCTCACCTCCTCCCGTGCGCCCCGTGTTCGACGCGGTCACGTGGAAGGAGATCGCCCATCTGCTGGGCAACCTCCCCCTGGCGTTGATCGGTTTTACGTACACGGTGTTCATGGTCGCGACCGCCGGCGGTCTGTCCGTGACCGCTGTCGGACTGCCGCTGCTCGCTTGCGGCCTGTATGTGTCCCGTCAGCTCGGCCGGCTGGAACGCGGGCGGGCGCGGGCCCTGCTGGGGGTGCGGGTGGCCGAGCCGACCCCGCTGCCCGGGCCGCGGCGCGCGGGCGGGTTCTTCGCCTGGCTGTGGGCCGGCGTGAAGGACCCGGTGGCCTGGCGGACGGTGCTGTACGAGCTGGTCCGGCTGCCGTGGGGGGTGCTGACCTTCACGGTAACGCTCGCGGGGCTGTTCGTCCTGTGGCCGGTGCTGCCGTACCTGGTGCGCGGCATGGCGAACGTGGACCGGGCGATGGTACGGAGCCTGCTGTCCCCCTCGGACGAGCTGGAGCGGCGCATCGCGGAGCTGGAGACGGGCCGCGGAGTGGTCGTGGACACGGCGGCGGCCGACCTGCGGCGGATCGAACGGGACCTGCACGACGGGGCGCAGGCGCGCCTGGTGGCCCTCGCGATGGGGCTCGGGCTGGCGAAGGAGAAGCTGCTGGAGGACCCGGAGGGGGCGGCGGCGATGGTCGACGAGGCGCACGGCGAGGTCAAGCTGGCGCTGCGGGAACTGCGGGACCTGGCCCGGGGGATCCATCCCGCGGTGCTGACCGACCGGGGGCTGGACGCGGCGCTGTCATCGGTGGCGTCCCGGTGCCTGGTGCCGGTGAAGGTGGCGGTGGACCTGCCGGCGCGGCCGGCGGAGGCGATCGAGGGGATCGCGTACTTCGTGGTCTCCGAGCTGCTCCAGAACGTCAGCAAGCACGCGGGGGCGAGGGACGCGGGCGTCGAAGTGTGGAAGTCCGGCGGACGGCTGCTGGTCAGGGTCTCGGACGACGGGCGGGGCGGGGCGGATCCGCGGGGCGGGTCGGGGCTGGCGGGGCTCGCGGAACGGCTGCGGGCGGTGGACGGGGTGTTCCTGGTGGAGTCCCCGGAGGGCGGGGGCACGGTGGTGACGGCGGAACTCCCGTGGCGCGACCGGGCGTAGCCGTGCGACCGGGCGTAGCCGTCGGCTTGAGGTGACGCGGAGGGGCTCCCGTCCGGGTGGACGGGGGCCCCTTCCGTGTCCGGGGCGGCGCGGGCCCGGGCGAGGCGGGGGGGGCGGGCCCGGACGAGGCGGAGGGGCGGACCCCGGCGAGCCGGGGGGGGTGGGGTTAACCCCCCGGCGGGGACGCCGACCCGCCGCATGGTTCCGAATAGGGGCGGACGGCAGGGTGGAGTCGGCAGAGCGGTGCGAGGAGAGGGCGGGACGGGATCATGGGCAACGGCATGAGCGGGGGCGGGAGCCGGGACGGCGGCCGGGGCGGGCTCGTCACGGTGCTGCGGGCACCCGTGGCGGCGCGGACCTGGCGGGAACTGGGATTCGTACTGACCGGGCTGCCGCTGAGCACCCTGTACTTCTCGCTCGCCGTCACCGGCGTGGCCCTCGGCGCCGGACTGCTCGTCACCTTCATCGGCGTGCCCGTGCTGGCCGGCGTGCTCCTGCTGTGCCGGGGCTTCGGCCACCTGGAGCGGGGCCGGGCCCGCGCCCTGCTGGGAGTGGCGCTCGCCGATCCGGCGCCGGTGCGGGCCGGTGGCCGCGGGGGCGCGGGCGGGGGCGCGGGCAAGAGCGGGGCCCTGGCCTCGATGGGGGCGCTGCTCAAGAGCGGCAGCGCCTGGCGGCACGTGCTGTACTCCGTGATCCACTTCCCGTGGGCGGTGTTCTCCTTCTGCCTGGCGCTGACGCTCTGGGCGTACGGCTGGAGCAGCCTGCTGTACCCGCTCTGGTTCTGGGTCTTCCCCGCCTTCACGAACCAGCCGGGACTCCAGCTCTTCCAGAACGACGACTACTCCTTCTACCTCGACTCCCCCGTGGCCATCGCCGCCACCTGCCTGGCCGGGCTGCTCATCACCCTCGCCACCCCCTGGGTCGTACGGGCGCTGACCGGTGTCGACCGGGTGCTCATCGGCGGCCTGCTCGGCCGCTCGCGCCTCGACGACCGCGTCCGTGAGCTGGAGAGCGACCGCGGGGTGGTCGTGGACACGGCGGCGGCCGACCTGCGGCGGATCGAACGGGACCTGCACGACGGGGCGCAGGCGCGGCTGGTCGCCCTCGCGATGGACCTCGGACTGGCGAAGGAGAAGCTGACGGAGGATCCCCAGGGGGCGGCGGCGATGGTCGACGCGGCGCACGGCGAGGTCAAGGTCGCCCTCCAGGAGCTGCGGGACCTGGCCCGGGGGATCCATCCCGCGGTGCTGACCGACCGGGGGCTGGACGCGGCGCTGTCTTCGGTGGCGTCGCGGTGCGCGGTGCCGGTGAAGGTGGCGGTGGACCTGCCGGGGCGGCCGGTGGCCGCGATCGAGGGGATCGCGTACTTCGTGGTCTCGGAGCTGCTCCAGAACGTCAGCAAGCACGCGGGGGCGCGGGGGGCGGGGGTCGATGTGTGGAAGTCCGGCGGACGGCTGCTGTTGCAGGTCTCCGACGACGGGCGGGGCGGGGCGGATCCGCGGGGCGGGTCGGGGCTGGCGGGGCTCGCGGAGCGGCTGGACGCGGTGGACGGGGTGCTGCTCGTCGACTCGGAGGAGGGGCGGGGCACGGTGGTGACGGCGGAGCTTCCCTGGCGGGCCTGAACCCTGGCCGGGCCGTTACGGGGGCCCTCGGGGGGCGCCCCTGCCCGGACCGGGCCGTTACGGGGGCTCCCCCGGGCGGCCGGGGCCGTCGGGCGGGGGTGCCGCTGCGCGGGGCTTCCTCCCCGCCCCACCCTTCACCCGTTCTCCCCTCAGGCGCCGGGGAGGCTGGCAGGTGCGGGTCCGCTGCCGGGGGCCAGCCCCCGGACCCCCGCGCCTCAAACGCCGGCGAGGCTGGAATCGGGGTCGAGCCCAGAGCCTGGCGCCGGGGAGGCTGGCAGGTGCGGGTCCGCTGCCGGGGGCCAGCCCCCGGACCCCCGCGCCTCAAACGCCGGCGGGGCTGGAATGGGCGGCGGGGGCGGAATCGGGGGCTGAGGGGCGGCGGGGCTGGGATGCTTGGGGTGGGGCGTGAGGTGCGGCCCGCCGGGCGGGGTCCCGGGATGACTTGACGCGGGAGCTGCTGAGCGTGGACGACAGGGTGCGGGTGGTCATCGCCGAGGATTCGGTGCTGCTGCGGGAGGGCCTGACCCGGCTGCTGACCGACCGGGGGCATGACGTCGTGGCGGGCGTCGGGGACGCGGAAGCCCTGATCAAGACGGTGGCGGAGCTCGCCGCCGAGGACGCGCTGCCGGACGTGGTGGTGGCCGATGTGCGGATGCCGCCGACGCACACCGACGAAGGCGTGCGCGCCGCCGTGCGCCTGCGCCGCGAGCACCCCGGGATAGGCGTGCTCGTGCTGTCGCAGTACGTGGAGGAGCAGTACGCCACCGAACTCCTGGCCGGTTCCAGCACCGGGGTGGGGTACCTGTTGAAGGACCGCGTGGCCGACGTCCGGGAGTTCCTGGACGCCGTCGTCCGGGTGGCCCGGGGCGGTACGGCCCTGGATCCCGAGGTCGTGGCCCAGCTGCTCGGCCGCAGCCGCAAGCAGGACGTCCTGGCCGGCCTGACCCCGCGCGAGCGGGAGGTACTGGGCCTGATGGCGGAGGGACGGACGAATTCCGCTGTAGCCAAGCAGCTCGTCGTGAGCGACGGCGCCGTGGAGAAGCACGTCAGCAATATCTTTATGAAGCTGGGGCTGTCCCCGAGTGACGGGGATCACCGGCGTGTACTGGCCGTCCTCACCTATCTGAGGTCGTGATCACCTGACACTCTGTCAGGTGGGGCGGCGCGCCGGCGAAGGCCGGGGGATCTGAATACTCGCGTAGAGCACGACGTCTGTCGGACAGACCGACCCGAAAGGGACGGTCCAGAATGCGGGCGGACCCGGGGCCGGAAATCCTGCCGGACGTAGGGTGGGCCTTGGGAACGAACGTCCGCGCCTCGAAGGAGGTCCAGTTCAGTGACCAGCCAGGTCAGTAGCCCGGCCGAGCAGGCCGACGGGGCCGGTGGGTCCATCGGCGGCCAGCGCGGTGAGCGCGCCGCCGATGGAGCCGGCAAGGAAATCCGCCGCGTCGACCGGGTGATCATCCGTTTCGCGGGTGATTCGGGTGACGGTATGCAGCTGACGGGTGACCGTTTCACGTCGGAGACGGCGTCCTTCGGGAACGATCTGTCGACGCTGCCGAATTTTCCGGCCGAGATCCGGGCGCCCGCGGGGACGCTGCCGGGGGTGTCGTCGTTCCAGTTGCATTTCGCCGATCACGACATCCTGACGCCGGGTGATGCGCCGAACGTGCTGGTGGCGATGAATCCGGCGGCGTTGAAGGCGAACATCGCGGATGTGCCGCGGGGTGCGGAGATCATCGTGAACACGGATGAGTTCACGAAGCGGCCGATGGCGAAGGTGGGGTACGAGACGTCGCCGCTGGAGGACGGGTCGCTGGACGCGTACAGCATTCACCGGGTGCCGCTGACGACGTTGACGGTGGAGGCGCTGAAGGACTTCGGGCTGTCGCGGAAGGAGGCCGAGCGGAGCAAGAACATGTTCGCGCTGGGTCTGCTGTCGTGGATGTACCACCGGCCGACGGAGGGGACGGAGGCGTTCCTGCGGCAGAAGTTCGCGAAGAAGCCGGTGATCGCCGAGGCGAACATCGTGGCGTTCCGGGCGGGCTGGAACTTCGGGGAGACGACCGAGGACTTCGCGGTGTCCTACGAGGTGGCTCCGGCGGCGGCCGCGTTCCCGGCGGGGACCTACCGCAACATCTCGGGGAACCTGGCGCTGTCGTACGGGCTGATCGCGGCGGCGCGGCAGGCGGATCTGCCGCTCTACCTGGGCTCGTATCCGATCACGCCGGCCTCGGACATCCTGCACGAGCTGTCGAAGCACAAGAACTTCGGGGTGCGGACGTTCCAGGCGGAGGACGAGATCGCCGGGATCGGGGCGGCGCTGGGCGCGGCCTTCGGCGGTGCGCTGGGGGTGACCACGACGTCGGGGCCGGGGGTGGCGCTGAAGTCGGAGACGATCGGGCTGGCGGTGTCGCTGGAGCTGCCGCTGCTGATCGTGGACATCCAGCGCGGCGGTCCCTCCACCGGGCTGCCGACCAAGACCGAGCAGGCCGACCTCCTCCAGGCCATGTACGGCCGCAACGGCGAGGCGCCCGTCCCGATCGTCGCCCCCCGCACCGCAGCCGACTGCTTCGACGCCGCCCTCGACGCGGCCCGGATCGCCCTCACCTACCGCACCCCGGTGTTCCTGCTCTCCGACGGCTACCTCGCCAACGGCTCCGAGCCCTGGCGGATCCCGGACGTGGCGGACCTGCCTGACCTGAGGGTGCAGTTCGCGACCGGCCCGAACCACACGCTGGCCGACGGCACCGAGGTGTTCTGGCCTTACAAGCGGGATCCCGAGACCCTGGCCAGGCCGTGGGCCGTCCCGGGCACACCGGGCCTGGAACACCGCATCGGCGGGATCGAGAAGCAGGACGGCACGGGCAACATCTCCTACGACCCGGCCAACCACGACCTGATGGTCCGCACCCGCCAGGCCAAGATCGACGGGATCGAGGTCCCCGACCTGGAGGTCGACGACGCCACCGGGGACGCCCGGACCCTGGTCCTGGGCTGGGGCTCCACCTACGGCCCCATCACCGCCGCCGTCCGCCGGCTACGGCTCGCCGGACACCCCATCGCACAGGCCCACCTGCGCCACCTCAACCCCTTCCCGAGGAATCTCGAAGAGGTCCTGAGGCGTTACGACAAGGTAGTGGTGCCCGAGATGAACCTCGGACAGCTGGCCACCCTGATCCGGGCGAAGTACTTGGTCGACGCCCAGTCGTACAACCAGGTCAACGGAATGCCCTTCAAGGCGGAGCAGCTCGCGACGGTTCTCAAGGAGGCCATCAATGACTGAGGTGACCGACGCTCCCCATCACCTGCTGTCCCTCGTGCCCAAGGCCGAGGCGAAGCAGTCGATGAAGGACTTCAAGTCGGACCAGGAGGTGCGCTGGTGCCCGGGCTGCGGTGACTACGCCGTGCTCGCCGCCGTGCAGAGCTTCATGCCCGAGCTGGGCCTGGCCAAGGAGAACATCGTCTTCGTCTCCGGCATCGGCTGCTCCTCCCGCTTCCCCTACTACATGAACACCTACGGGATGCACTCCATCCACGGCCGGGCCCCCGCCATCGCCACCGGCCTCGCCTCCTCCCGCCGCGACCTGTCCGTCTGGGTCGTCACCGGCGACGGAGACGCCCTCTCCATCGGCGGCAACCACCTCATCCACGCCCTCCGCCGCAACGTCAACCTCAAGATCCTCCTCTTCAACAACCGGATCTACGGACTGACCAAGGGCCAGTACTCCCCCACCAGCGAAGTCGGCAAAATCACCAAGTCCACCCCCATGGGCTCCCTCGACGCCCCCTTCAACCCCGTCTCCCTCGCCCT